>CAYSCH010000021.1:0-34519 GCA_964429355.1 uncultured Planctomycetaceae bacterium
CACCCACGTAACGGCCGATGAGTTCACTTCCCTTCAAGACATACTCCAGAAGTACGGGCTGTGGAGTCGGGGGCGTGTCCTGGAAGTCCGTGTTTTGTTTGACTCTCATGGCGGCGTCAGTCGTGTCAGCATCGACTTGCGTCCCTTCCCCAGTCCCGGTGAGCGGCGGGAAACGTTTGCCATTGTGCGACGCCCGAAGACAGGGGAGATATTCAGTGTGTCGCAATGCAACGTGTTTTGGGATGGCAACGCAGAGATAGACGTCAGAAGCGGGAAGATAGTCGCTTATCGTGAAGGGTATATCGAGTTCAATCCTGAATCTGGAAGGATAGCCGAACTTGGCCATATTGGCCTGCAAGTGGAATGGTCTCCGGAGGGCGAGATTGTTCGTGAAGAACGCCTGGAGACGCGGCGTCCTCTCGTGCTTGTGCCTGGAAAGAATTGGCCTTCAGCCCCCTAATATGTTTCCGCTGCGGGCGAACTGCGAACACCGGCGTTATTTGCGCCGCGTATTCACAGCGAGATCGTTTCGATGGACAGTCTATCAGGCACTCTGCACGGGATGACAATGATGGTTCATGACATTGCCAGGTAAACCGGCAGGGACTGGACCCCCTGCCAGATTCGGGGAAAGTGAGGTACACCTTGCTGTTTCGTCCGTTTGCCTTGCCATCTCTTGTCGCCCGCATTTCAATTCTGCTGACGGCTGCGTCGATAACGGCTGTATGTAATGCGTATTATCGGGAGTGGATGCCCCTTTCTGTCAGTTGCTTGTCGGGATCTGTTCCGCCGCCTGATTGGGCTTATTTCCATTTATATGGGGGTTTGCATCACAACCCGGAAGGGGAGCTTGACGGAGCTATGGACTTGCGCGAGATCAAGTCCGAGGAGGAGGGCTGTCCCGTGCCTTTGGCGTCTCAGCACCAATACGGCGTAAGCTACACGGGCCTCACAATCGGGAGCATATTCCCCCTGTTCGGTAGGCTGTACTGCTTCGACCACATTGAAGTGGGCGACGAGAAAGACGATTTGGGCGCAAACAGAATCAGCGCAGCTCGCTTGACGGAGACGGAAGTGCCTAGTACAGGATTTCGTCAGGATACTTACGCATTTCCGCGACGCGCATACCGCGAAGACCGCCGCTATGTTTGCCGTGACGGGAGTATTCACGGCGAGGTCGTGCCGCTCCCAAGCCTATCCGGTCATCTGCACGGTATGGTGGTGATGGTTTATGACATCGTCAGGCTTTCTGCCGACAAGTCCGACACACGTGCCAACGTCGGCATAGCCGAAGAGTTTGGGTCCTTCGACTTTGCACAAAGGCTGCCGCCGGGGCAATGGGTGAAGGTCGGCGACGAGTTGCCGATCGGAAAGCTCCGCCACAAGGTGGTCAATATTGTCCCGCCGGACGAGAAAGACCGAGTCATCCGAGGCCTGCCGTGCCGTCTAATAGGCTGGATCGAACTGGAAGCAGAGCCGATCGAGCGGCCGGACTCGGAGCCGGGGTCGGCGGACCCCCAGAACCCCTGACAAAACGTTTGGGAAAGCTGGCAAAGGCGGAGATCGCCCTAGGTTTTGTCAGCGGTTCTCAGAAGCTGTCGGAAGACCATGGAGCACGACTTGACATGAGTAGCCTTGGGTTTTGGCGTGTGTGGACGATTTTGCTGGTGCCTATCGCCGTGACGGCGGCCGCCGAAAGGGCTGGCGTCGCTCGGATTCCGGTGATTCGTGATCCCGATCTGAGCTTTTGCCCCTTTGACGAAGTACAGTCGTGCGCAGCGCTGACCGGTGAAGCGACCCGCAATGTCAGCTACGTAGGTGCCTTGCAGGTCCTTTACAAGCGACATTTCTACCTGGTCGGAAAGGCATTCTACGACGATCTGGGGCGTATTCGCGTCAGCCCGTACTTGCGTGAAACGCAGCCCCCCGAACTTGGGGTCATTAACCAGCGACAGCGGGCATCGGTGCGCGAGCCGCCATTGGGCCATGCCTGTGCCGATGGCTACGTGGCCCAGTACACCGGTTTGCGGCTGGGCAGTCTCTTTCCCGTGCTGGGAAGGGTCTACCTGTTTGACCGCGTCCTGGAGCGAGACGGGGACCTGTTTTTGGGCGGGACGGAATGCAAATCGCCGCTGGAACAATACAATTTGTCCGACTATGTGACCTACTGGCAAAACCGACGTAAGGATTTTGAATTTCCGGGCGGACCCGGTCCGGACCCGGACGCCAAGATTCCCGATCTCGAGCTTGACCCCAACACCTACGTCTTTCCAAGAATCGACCCGGAATCGCTGCCCGGTTCCCATTCCGCCGGGCTCCACGGGTGGACGATTTGCGTGCGGGAAACCTACTGGTCCGACTCGATGATGACCAGGCCGGTAGCAGAAGTGGCCGTCGTCGAGCATGACCCGATGACTGGGCTGCCTCCGGGTGTGCATCTGGATTGGAGGACGATTGGCACCGGTGAGAGCCTCGAGCTGGGCGAAAACCGCCATCGCGTCACCCAGATCGTGCCGAGGGGTGCCAATGAACGAATCGTCAACGATCGTCCAGGCCGACTGATCGGTTGGATCGCGCTGGATCCGAAGCCAGTCGGCGAGGACAAATAGGAGCATTGCCTGAGGGTAGTTCGCGGCTCTGGACGGCATGATTGCCGGGGCCTGAGAACATGTGCAAACGGGTATGGGGGCTCCCCAGGAACTTGAGAAGCTCTGTCGTGTCTTGGGACGAGAAACTGCGGTATGAGCGAAAGTGAAAAGCAGCAAGTGCGGCGAAAACTTCCAGGGCGGGTTGAACTGGTGTATTGGGTCACGTCTGCGATCGTCGTTCTGGCGATGCTCGGGGCCAATGGCGCTGCGGTGGTCGATTGCGCCGTTTTCGTTGTTGGCATCGCTGTATTCCTGCTTGCTCGATGCTATAGTCCCGTCGTGTGGTTATGCGTGGTGGCCGCCGCGTGTGCCGGCGTCTGCCTGCGACTGGCAACCTGGTATTGGTACGGCGACAACCGCGCCGAGGCCGAGATCAGTCTGAATTGGGCCTTGCTGCTTTTCTGGGCGCTTCCGATCGGCGTTGCCGTTGGGTTCATTGCCTGCCGAATTGCAGGCCTGGATCACCGTTGGTTTCAGTTCCGGTTGAGAACGCTGTTGATTGGCGTCGTCGCCTGGAGTGTCCTGCTCTCGTCGTATTTCGCCGTAACCCGGCAGGCGAGAAGGCAGCGGGAAGCGATTGCGGCAATTCGGGCGAGCGGAGGGTCGGTGATATATGAATGGCAAAGGACGGAGAATGGTCACTCGAATGAATACGAGCCCAAGCCCACATGGATTCGCGCCGTGTTGGGCGATGACTACTTTGACAGAGTTGTGGAGGTAAGTTTCGGAGAGTCACTGGATGACGACGACTGCCTGGAACCTCTCGAAGTGTTGCCGGATCTCGAGGTTCTGTCGCTCTCCGAAACGCATATTACTGGCAGCGGTCTAAGGTATCTCGGAGACCGGCCTGCTCTCCAGACCCTGTATCTCAGCAATTCACAAATCAGCGATGCGAGCCTGGCACACGTCAAGAAGTTCAGGAATCTGCAGAAACTGGATCTGGCACGCACTAAGGTTACCGACGCCGGATTGGCTCACCTTGCGGGACTAGGTAGTCTTCAATGGTTGGGTCTGAACGACACACTGGTTACTGATTCCGGCATGAAGCATCTGGAGACGCTGACAAGCCTACGACTCCTGGACCTCTACGGCACTCGGATTACCGACGCAGGGCTGGAGCACCTCAAAGGCCTGCCCAACCTCCGAGGCGTGGAGCTTAGGGAAACGGCAGTGACCGAGGAGGGAGTGACGTTGCTGAAGAAGAGTCTCCACGTTGTTCCGTCGGGTTGGTAACGGGGCAGGATTAACGCTCTCTCCGTACCTCTGGCCTTGATTTTCCTGGAATACCCCTGATTTCGGCCTTGAAGTCCGGCAGTCGGCAGTGTCGGGTGTCCGGCGGCAGTTACTTTTGCCCTTCACTGGCGGAAACATGCCCCCGCCAAATTGATGGGGATCGGTCATCCTGGTATAACCAGGGGGTGAGTTCAGAACTTCTGAAGCCAAGAGATCGAAATCTTCGCCGCCGCTGTTGATTCTGTGCGAGGGAGCTTCCCACACCAGGGCGAGTGTTCGTTCCTGTATCGCGACGGAACGATGGACACGGCGAGGACATCCCCGGGGGGGTCTCCCATGCATCGAAGTGAAAAGCTGGCCTTGTTGCAGGTTGCGGCGATTGTGGCCGTGAGCTTGCTGGTTTCCAGGATCGACGGCGCCGAACCTGCCACGTTGTTTTCGTTCGAAGACGGAACCGACCAGTGGAGCCCGCGAGCAGACAGCGTGCGTGTGGAACAGGAAATCGGGCCAGCCGCGACACCCGGCAGCGAAGGATGCCTGCGGATTGCGGGGAGTCTGGAAACCGGCTGGAACTATGCGGTCTCGAAACACCAGCCCGTCGAACCGGGCAAGCTCTATCGTCTGACTGCCTGGCTCCGCGTCGATCGGTTGGGGCCGGAAACGCCAGCCCCGTTTCTCAAGTGCGAGTTTGTCGCCTCCAGCACGCGGGACATGGCGGGGCAGGTGACCACGGATCGGTACGACACTGCCCAACTGGGCAGATGGCAGAAGCTCGTGGCCGAGTTCCAGGTCCCAAACAATGCGACCGCCTGCTGGCTGGCCCTGGAAAAGGGGACCAGCAGCGCGGCGGAAATCGATGCCCGGCTGGACGAGATCACGCTCGAGACGATCACCCGGCTGAGCGTGATCGACGAGTTCCGGCTGACGCCTGTGCCGGCCGAACTGGAACGGATGCGGGGAGTCCACCCGCGGTTGTATCTCGATTCAGCCAAGGCGGCCGAGCTTCGCCAGGCCATCGGCACGACCCACTCGGCGCTGTGGGAAGAACTGCGCGAGCAGGCCGATCGGCTCGTCAAGCAGGGGCCTCCGGCCTATCGCGAGCAGGATGGCCATAGCGGCGACGAACAGCTTTGGCAACGCGAGGTCGGCAATGCCATGCCCGTGGTGGCCATGGCTTACCTCATGACGGGTGACCCGAAGTACCTCGATAGTGCCCAGGCCTGGGCACTGGCTTCGTGCGGATACAAGACCTGGGGACTCAATCGTATCGACGGCATGGATCTTGCCACCGGGCACCAGCTATTTGGCCTGGGCACCGTCTATGACTGGTGCTACAACGGGCTGGACGAGACGGCTCGTCGTACGATCCGCGAAACCATCATCCTGCGGGGCACCGCCATGTTTGAAGCCGGCGCAACGGGCGAGGCCTGGTGGCAACGGTCCTACATGCAGAACCATCTCTGGGTCGACGCCTGTGGCCTCTCGATTGCCGGTCTGGCTGTGTTCGACGAAGTGGACGACGCCAACCTGTGGATCGGTTTCGGCCTCGACAAGTTCCGCCGCAGCGTCGACGCCTTGGGCCCCGATGGGGCGAGCCACGAGGGCGTTGGTTATTGGGAGTACGGCGTGGAGTATCTCCTGAAGTTCATGCACCTGGCCCGGGAACTGCTGGGAGTGGATCTCTACCAGCACGACTGGTGGCGCCGCACGGCACGTTACCCCCTCTATCTTGGCTTGCCTCGCGACGCGTGGACAGGGCGCAGCTCGATCGTCGACATCGCCGACTGCCCGCGCGGACACTGGTATGGACCGGAGTACCTGCTGCGCGGGCTGGCGAGGGAATTTCGCGATCCTCAGGCCCAGTGGCTGGCCAGAGAGTGCGACGAGGCGGACGTGGTCTCCGCAGGGGCTCCCTGGCTGAATCTCGTCTGGTACGATCCGAGTGTTCCGGCCGAGCCGCCGACGGAGCTGCCAACCCTCCATCACTTCGACGACATGGGGATCGTGAGTGCCCGCAGCAACTGGTCCGGGCATGAGTCGCTCGTGGTGTTCAAGTGCGGTCCCTTTCTGGGCCACAAGGCGGTTGAAGAGTTCTCCTACGATCCCGGCGGAGGTCACGTCCATCCCGACGCGAATCATTTTGTCGTCTTCGCCGGCGGCGAGTGGCTGCTGCGCGACGACGGCTACCGTGCCAAGTGGACCGGCCAGCACAACACGCTCCTCGTCGACGGCCAGGGCCAATTGGGGGAAGGGGCCGAGTGGTTCCAGGGGAGTAAACCGCTGGCGGGGAAGGCCCGGCCCCGCGTGATCCGGGCGGAATCCAGCCCCACACTAGACCACATCGCCGGCGATGCCAAAGAGGCTTATCCAGACGACCTGGGCATCGACCGGTACGAGCGACATCTGATCTTCGTCAAACCCGACGTGCTGCTGGTGCTCGATGAGATCCGGCTCAAGGAGCCACGGGGGATGGAACTTCGCTTCCATCCGGAGCAGCAATCGGCCGAGCAGGCGGACGGAGCTTTCCTGCTGAAGGGAAAATCTTCGCTGCTGCGTCTGGCTCCCCTGACGACCGACGGCGTTGAAACCGAATCGGGCGAAATCTCCATCGTGGATCGCCACGGTGGAAAGGACGCCTCGATGTTCACGGTCCGTCTTGCGCGGAATGCCGCGTATTGGCGCAATGCCGTGGCGATTTCATGGTCCGCCGCCGCGGACCGGCCTGCCGAAGTCAAGCTGGCTGCCCAAGGGGATCGGTGGACGTTTGGCTGCGGACCGCGTCAGGTTCTGTTCGACTGGACGACGCGGCGTGTCTTGGAGTCGCCAGAAGAATGACGGATCTCAGAGCGGTGAAACGCAGAAGACGCCTTGTCAGACCTGTTCATCGATCAGGTTTCAAGGGACCCGGAGACGAACTCGGATGGACTGTGGACGCACGAGATGAACTTGCGCCACGTGCCTCTGCCGGAATGGCAATCACCCGCCGTCGGCCTTGATTCCGTATTTTCGCATCAAGGCGTGGAAGTTGGTACGCTGCATTCCGACGGCCTCGGCGGCACGGCTCACATTGCCTTCGTACCGGTCGAGCATCTGACTGAGGAACTGGCGTTCGAGTTGCTCCACGGCAGTATCGCGGACCTGCTGCTTGAGCCGCTTGAACTCTTCCCACGTGTCGGGCACTGCCATCCGATTGGGAAGCGTGGGCAAGTGGCGGATCTCGTCCGGCAGATGGCGCGGGTCGATCACGGCCCCGTCGCTGAGGATGGCCAGCCGTTCCACGATATTGCGCAGCTCGCGCACATTGCCAGGCCAGGAGTAGCCTTCCATCATCCGCATCGCGTCGGGGGAAAAGCGTTTGGGTTCGATGTCGATCTTGCGGCAGTAGCGATCGAGAAATGCAACGGCAAGGACCGGAATATCGCTCTCGCGATCGCGCAGAGGGGGCAGGAAGATCGGCACGACATTGAGGCGATAGTAGAGGTCCTCGCGGAAGGTGCCCTCTCTGACCATGTCGGCCAGGTCGCGATTCGTGGCAGCGATCAGGCGGATGTCGATCGTCTGTTCTTCCGTATCGCCGACTTTCTTTACCCGCCGGCTCTCCAGCGCGCGGAGGAGTTTTCCCTGGGTCTCGATGCTGATATTGGCCACTTCGTCGAGAAACAAGGTCCCACCGTGAGCGGCCTCGAAGAGGCCCTGCTTGGTGGCAATCGCACCGGAAAAGGAGCCTTTCACATGGCCGAACAGTTCGCTTTCCAGGAGCGTGGGGGCGAGGGAGCTGCAGTCGCAGGCCAAGAGCGAGTGCTCTTTGCGGCGGCTGAGACGATGGATCGCGCGGACAACCATCTCCTTGCCAGTTCCGCTTTCGCCGGTCACCAGCACCGTTCCCTCCGTGGGCGCCACCCGGCGGATCAGGCCGAATACCCGCTCCATGGCCCGGCTTTCGCCGAGGATGCCCTCGAACCCCTGCTGCACTTCCAGCTCCCGTCGGAGCGCGGCATTCTCTCGAATCAGAGCCGATTTCTCTCCGACTCGACTGACGACAAGCTTCAATTCGTCGGGCGTGAATGGCTTGCTGAGGTAATCCGCAGCCCCTCGTTTCATAGCTTGGACTGCCGTCTCGGCGGTGGAGTGGCCGGTGATGATCACCACCTCGCTGACAACGCCAGCCGCCTTGACATGCGTGAGGATGTCCATTCCTCCCAGCCCCTCCATCTTCAGGTCGAGGAGGATAATGTCGAAATCGCCGGTAAGCGCTGCTTCCAGACCCTTATGCGATTCCTCGCAGGTCTCGACTTCGTAGCCCAGCGGTCGCAGGGCCCGGGCGCAGCCGAGGCCGATGTAGGCCTCGTCGTCGATTACCAGGACCCGCTGATGCCGAGCCGGACAATCCGGCGCGGTAGTCGTGGCCATCGTTCTCTCTCCCAATCCCTGCACGAGCGCGAGCATTTTAATGGTCCACCTCCCCTGATTCTTAACAAACAGGCCCGGACCATCAACCCCGCCGGGTGAGATCGTCGATTTGCAGTCCGAAAGAACGGAAATAATGAACCGGTCGGTCTGCATCGCCCGTGATCAGGACAATTCTCCTTGGGATACCGCCCGTCTACAGTCCCTTGGGTGGTGTCGGGCCAGCCCCCGGGCGTCTGTGGCATAAGGGCCAGAGGGATGCCGTCAGACACACGTGGGGAGTTCGAAGCGACCAGACTTTGGCCAGTATAGGTGGAGAATTCGGGTACAATTCGTCAGCGGGGACGGTAGGGTGTTGACTGGTAGGGGGTGATTCGGTAGGGCAAGGTGGTGCGATAGGGGCTGGTACCGCCGTAGCCGCTGGTACCGCCGCGCATCATGGCGTTCAGCATTTCCTGGACCCGCAGGGCGTTGGCGCTCTTGAGCTGAATCACATGCAGCCGCTCGGCGGCGTCTTCGTCGGCTGCCGTGTCGAGCGACTGGGCAAACTTGGTGATTTCTTCCAGGACGGCGGGCGCGGCCTTTACGATCAGGGAGTTGGTGATTTCGTCGACGGTGATCTGGGGCGTGAAGTTGGAGTTGGCCATGCCCGTGGCGAAGTAAGATCGATAGAGGCTCTGGACCATCTGCATCACGCGAGTGGCCTCGGTGTGCTTGATGGGGATCGTTTTGGGCTCGAAGGCCGTGGCAACGGATTCCGCCATCTCGGCCGTGTCGAGCAGTTCGAGCAATCCTTCGATCGTTTGCCGGTCGGCCCGAGTTCCCTTGACGAGGATCGTGTTGAGCCGATCGTCGGGCACGATCAGCGGGGCCTGCATCCGTGAGCCATAGCCGTAGCCGTAACCGTATCCATAGCCGGAGCGGCCGTACCCGTAGCGGGACGGTCCATCTGCCGCCGTTTGCGGGTCGCGGGTACGAAACAACTGCTGCAAAGTTTGAGCGATCTGGCTGGCGGTGGAGTTCTGAATCTGGAAGACGCTGTAGTCGCGACTGGCGAAACCGGTCCGCGCCGCGATTGTCCGCAGGAGGGTCTCCAACTCGTCGAGGGCCTCCTTATCTTCTGAAGCGATCGTGAACGAACCCTCGCCGGCGATGATGAGCACTTCCGCGGGAGGGGCTGAAGGGGCTGCCGGGGCTTCAGCAACTGTCTCGGCGGCGGCCGCGGCAGGCAGCTGGTCAGCCGGAGCTGCTGCGTCCTTCTGAGCGGGCGCAGGAGCACCGGCTGACGCGTCTTGCCCAGCGGGGACTGGTGTGGCGGCGGACTGGTGTTTCTCAGCGGGCGCAACAGCCGCAGCTGGGCCCTTCTCAGGTTCCTCCGAGCTGGCACCCCCGCTCTCGGGCCCGGCGGGCCCTGCCTTCCCCTCCAGGCCCTGGGGGCCCGAAGGCCCCGTCGGTTTGGCAGAGACCTTCTTGTTCTCCGGTTTCACCTTCTCCGGTTTCACCTTCTCCGGCGCGGCAGGTTCTTTCTGCGGTTGCGTGGCTTGCGTTTTCGGCTTCGATTCCGCGGCAGGCGGTGGCGAGAGATCGCCGGGAGTAACGACCCGGATTGCGTTGGGTCGGAGGCTGGGCCAGACCTTCTGGATCTCTTCGATCACCTTCTTCGTGTCGCCCTTGAAGGGAACCACGCGGAGGTTGCCGGTGGAGGATTGCCGCGCCGGGACGAGGTTGGTTTCGCCCATGCGAATGAGCAGTTTGCGGATCTCGTCCAACTGGACCGCCGAGGCCTTCACAAAAAGCTGCCCGGTAGCCGGATCGGGGTTGACTTCCGGTTGCGACAGGTAACTTTCGTCGGCAAACAACTGCCGAATGGCCAGGTTGGCCGAGGTCAACTCGACATACTCGAGCTGGAAGATCTCCAACTCGCGGTCTTCGATGCGGAACTGTTCGAGAACCTCGGCGATCTTCTCGTGATGTTCCGGGCGACCCATCGCGATCAACTGGTTTCGGTACCGGTCGACGGTCAGGTCGACGCGAACGCCTTGGCGCTGGAACATGTCGGCCAGCACGCTCTCCGCCGCGTAGCCGTCGACGTTCTTGAGGTCGTAGAGCTTGAGTCGATTGGCGGTGTCGAGTTTGGCGCCCTTCTCGATCTCGGCGATCAGTTCGGCGATCTTCTCGTGCTGAATGGGCGAGGCATAGGCGATGAGGGCATCGTTGGCCTCGTCGACCGAGAGCTGCACGGTGTATTCCCCGCGAAATAGATTCGTGAGGACCGAGAGCACCCGCGCCGGGTCGGCCGAGGTAATCTGATGCACCTGAAGCCGCGGCGCCATTGCAAGTGCGTCGCGGTTCATCTCCTCGATTGTCTGGCGGATCTTCTCGTGATCTTCCGGCATGGCCGTGGCCACGATCGAGTTGGAGCGGTAGTCGAAGGCGATCAGGGCCTCGGGGACGAGGGTCTGGAGGATCCGGTAAGTCGTGGCGATGTCGGCCTTCTCGAAGCGATAGACGACGGCGGTCGGTTCGACGATTTCGGGCACGACCTGCTTGAATTCCTCAACGGTGCGTTTGATGGCTTCGTTGTAGCGTTTGTCGGCCCAGACAATCAGGGATTCCCGCTCTGGATCGGCAAGGAACTGTGCATGCTGGCGAACCACCGGATCGATGAGATCCATGAGCGTCTTGACGTCCTCGGGCTTCATCGGATAGACCGACATGATCCGGTTTCCGTCGAGCCAGCTATCGGCCTCGATCTGATCGACGGCCGCCTTGATGAGGGCGTGATCTTCAGGGTAGGCCCAGGCGATGAGCTTTGTGGGGTCGGTGCTCATGGTGAACTTGGCTTGGGGAACCACCGGCGTCAATATCTGGATCGCCTGAGCCGCTCCCGCCGTCCCCAGAGAGTAGACGACAATGCTCGGCTGCGACTCCACAGGTCCCTTCTCGGCCAACTGATCGAGCGTGACCTTGACCTTCTCGTGTTCCTTGGGGCGGGCAAAGACAACCAATTGCCGGGCGTCGTTCCCCACACTCACCGTCGCCTCCGGCACGGCCGTCAGCAGGACCGACATAGCCGTCCTGGCGTCGACCGTTTCCGTCGTGTAGACCTGAACTCGGGGAGCCGTTTCTTCGGGCTCCGTCTTGCCCATCTCTTCAATCACTTTCTTGATGGTTTCGTGATCTCCGGGGCGGGCCCAGGCGATCAGTTGGCGAGTGTTGGCCCCCATACCGAACTGGGCTTGGGGCACAATCTGCCGCAAAATCACCATGGCCTGCGCGGCGTCGGCCGATTCCAGGGGGTAAACAATCATGCGTGGAGCGGTGGCCTCGGGTTCCTTCGCCGACAGGCCCTTGACCGCCTCGGCGATCTTCTCGTGGTCCTCGCCGCGGGCCCAGACAATCAACTGGTAGGGGTCGGTGCCGAGGTTGAAGCGAGCCAGGGGGAAGGTCGATACCAGCATCTGCATGGCGCTGGCCGCGGTCGTGTTCTCGAGGCTGTAGACGACCACGCGCGGCGTCGTTTCCGGCGTCTCGGCGAATTCGTCGACCAGTTTCTGGATCTCCTCGTGGTCCTTGGGCCGGGCCCAGGCCACAATCGTCTTGGCCGACGATCCGAGCGTGAGCCGCGATTCAGGAACCGCCGACTGGAGAAACTGAAGGACATAGACCATCTGGCGGATATCGCCGATGCCCAGTTCGTAGACCTTCACGGTGGCCTGCTTGTCGTCGGGGGCCTTGACGTCGATCTGGGCCAGTGTCTGCTCGATGAGCACCTGGTCGTCGGGACGGGCCCACACGATCAACTGGTAAGGCTCGCTGCCGGCACTCACCTGGGCCTGCGGCACAGCCAGTTGCAGCATGGTCATGGCGCTCGGGGCGGCAATCTCCTCAAGGGTGTAGGTCTTTGCCTGGAAGGCCTTATCGGGCGCGTCCTGGACCGCCAGTTGATCGACGGCCTTCTGGATATCCTCATGTTCGTCGGGGCGGGCCCAGACAATCAACTGGAAGGGCGTTGCACCGACCGTGGTCAACGCGGTGGGAGCGATCTGGCGGACCATGGTGATCGCCGCGGTGGCCGACGTGTTCTTCAGGTCGTAAATGGCGAGCTTCGCCTGTTTGTCTTCCGGGCCGTCGACGTCGATCTTGAGGAGTGTTTCCCGGATCAACTCGTGGTCTTCCGGACTCGACAGGGCGACGAACTGGTACAGGTCGGTTCCCGGCGTGAGTTGAGCCTGGGGCGCGACAGTACGCAACACCGACATGGCAGCGGCTGCAGTGATCTCCTCCACCGTGTAGTTGGCGGGCACCGGGGCAGTCTCCGGCGGTTCCGGGGCCGAGAGTTCATCCACGAGCTTTGCGATCTTCTCGTGTTCGTCACCGCGGGCCCAGGCAATCAGTTCGTAGGCGTCTTCGCCGGGGGAGACAATCGCGCCGGGAACCATCTGGCGGATCATGACGGACGCGACCGCTGCCGACGTGTTTTTGAGCTTGTAGACCATCGCCTTGGGGGCGTTTTCCTTGCCCCCCTGGATCTGGTCGATCAGCGCGGCGATCTCCTCGTGGACCTTGGGCTGGGCCCAGGCAATGATCTGGTCCGGCGACACCCCCATGGTGAAGCGGGCTGTGGGCACGCTCTGGGTCAGAAATAGAAAGATGTAGTAGCTCTGAGTGGCGTTGGCGCCGTCGAGCTTGTAAGCAATCGCTTTCGCTTCCTTGTCCTCAGGTCCCTTGACGTCGATCTGGGCCAGGGTCTCCTCCACCTTCTTCTGATCATCGGGGCGAGCCCAGACGAGAATCTGGTAGGTCTCCGCGCCGGGGCTCACGCGGGCCTGGGGCACGGCAAGCTGCAGGATCTGGATGGCGGTGGCCGTGGCGATTTCTTCGAGAGTGTAGGTGACGGCCCTGGGGGCCATTTCAGGGGACTCGGCGGCAGAAAACTCGTCGACGAGTTGTTTCACCTTCTCGTGCTCGTCGCCGCGGGCCCAGACGACCAACTGGTAGGGGTCGTTGCCGACCGTGGGGATCGCCTGGGGAACAACGCTCCGCAACATGGTGAGGGCCGACGCTGCAGGGACGTTCTTGAGTTCATAGACCACGAGCTTGGGTGCGTTCTCCGCGCCCCCCTGGATCTGGTCCAGGAGCGTGGCGATCTCCTGGTGGACCTTGGGCTGAGCCCAGGCAATGATCTGGTCGGGCGACACCCCCATGGTGAAGCGGGCTGTGGGCACGCTCTGGGTCAGGAACAGGAGGATGTAGTAGCTCTGCGTGGCATTGGCGCCGTCGAGCTTGTAGGCGATCGCTTTCGCTTCCTTGTCCTCAGGTCCCTTGACGTCGATCTGCTTGAGGATTTCTTCGATCCTGAGGTGTTCGGCCGGCCGAGCCCAGACGAGAATCTGGTAGGTTTCCGCACCGGGGCTCACCTGGACTTGGGGCACCGCCAGCCGCAGGATCTGGATAGCCGTTGTGGCAGTGACCTTTTCCAGGGTGTAGGTGACGGCCGTCGAGGCCCTTTCCGGAGTGTCGTCGGTTTTCAGCTTATCGACGACTTCCTTGACCTTCTCGTGGCTCTTGGGATCGGTCCAGACGACCAGTTCCGACGGCGTGGCGCCCGGCGTGACAACGGCCTCGGGAACAATCTGGCGGAGCGAGGCTGTGACGGTCGCGGCCGGCACGTTCCCCGCGTCGTAGATGATTGCCGTAGGCGCCTTTTCTTTGTCGGCCAGTTGTTCGATCAGTTCCTTGATCTTCTCGTGGTCTCGTGGTCTGGCAAGGGCAACGATCTGGTTGGGGTTGACGCCGGGTGTTAAGGTCGCCTTGGGAACGGCCTGCTGCAAGAACCGGCTGACGTAATACAGTTGGGTCGCGTTTCCCGCATCGAGTTCATAGATCACGGTCTTCTCGCTGCCGCCGCCGGCGCCCTCGGCGTCGATTCGCTGGAGAGTCGTCTCGATCTCCTTGTGCTCGTCGGGTCGGGCCCAGATGATCAACTGGTACTCGTCGTCCCCCTTGGTGAACTTGGCGCCGGGAGCGACTTCTTTGAGGATCTGTTCAGCGGTGACGGCCGTGAGCGCACTCAGCTCGTAAGTGACCGCAATCGGAGCCATTCCGTCGGGGGCCGTCGCCGACATTTCCTTGATCGCGTTGTCGACCTCCACGTGATCCTCGTCGGTAGCCCACACGACCAACTGGCGAGAATCCGCTCCGATCGAACAGACCGCCTCCGGCACGATCGATCGCAGCATCTGAGTCACGCTCAAGGCTTCCAGCCTCTCGAGGGTGTAGATCTTCATCGTCGGCTTGGGGCCGGCGGCATCGATCTTGGCCACGGCCGCCTTGATCTTCTCGTGGTCGGCGGGGCGGGCCCAGGCGATCAACTGGTCGGCGTCCTTGCCCACCGAGAGTTTGGCCTCGGGAACGATGGTTGTGAGTGTTGTGATGGCGCTCGGAGCATCGCCCGACTGGAGCTTGTAGATTTCCATCGTGGGAGCGGTCGGGGAGGCGTCGGCCTCCGTGAGTTTGGCCAGCGCGGCCTTGATCCTTTCCTGATCCTTAGGCCGAGCCCAGGCGACGAGCTGCCCTGCGTTGCTGCCCACCGACAGTTCCGCGTCGCGAACGACCCCCTGGAGGATCTTGATCGCCACCAGTGCGTCGACCTTCTCGAGGGCATAGATTTCCATTACCGGCATCAGCTCGGGCGGCTGCTCGACGATCGACTTGACCAGCTCCTTGATCGTCTCATGCTCTTCGGGCGTCGCCCAGACGACGACCTGGGTCGGATCGGCGCCGAGGGTCATGCTGGCCGTCGGAACGGCTTCGCGAATGATTCGGAGCGAGTAGTAGCTGTAGTTCGGATTGATCCCCTCCAGGGCATAGACGGCGGCCGTTCGCCTGGCCCCCTCGGGCGACTCGACGTCGATGGCCTCGAGGGTGGCCTTGATGGTGGCCTGGTCCCTGGCATTGGCCCACACGACAAGCTGCTGGGGATCGCCGCCGGTGGCCGTCTGGGCCGCGGGCACCGCCAGGCGAAGGATCTGTGTAGCGCTGGCAGCCGGTATCTTCTGGAGCGAGTAGGTCATGGCCATCGGCTTGCCCGCTCCCATGGCGGTGATGGCCATCGATTCGATCGCGGCGCGGACCGTCTCCTGGTCTTTCTCGATGGCAAAGACGGCCAGGGTTTCGCTCGCAGTGTCGGGAACGACCTTGGCTTTGGGTACGAGGTTGGAGACGATCTGGGTCAGGGTGGCGAGTTCGGCATCGCCCGTCGGGTAGACCATCAGGTAAGCTTTGTGGGTCTCGTCGGGACCGGCCTCCATTTGCTCAATGGCTTCGGCCACGATCTTGTGGTCTCGCTCTCGCCCAAAAGCAACGATCCTGGTACCGGAAGCGTCGGCATTGAACTGCATGTCCTCGACGAGCGTCTGGAGAATGCGGATCGCCGTGGCGGCGTCGACTTCGCCCACCGTGTAGGCGACGGTTTTCTGGCTGGATCCGCCGGTGACGTCGGAATCCATCTTCTCGATCGCCGCGGCGATCTTCTCATGCTGATCGGGCATGGCCGTGACCATGATGCGATCGTTCTTGGCGTCCACCTGGATGCGAATTTCCGGATAGAGGTCCTCGAGCACGGTCTGGACCGTGTCCATGTCAGCCGAATCGATCGGATACACGACCAGTTCGCCCTTGCTCTCGGCGGCGGCCGTTTCCTGGATCTTCGTGAGGTTCTTCTCGACGATCGTATGTTCCGCGGCGGTGGCGATCACCATCAACTGGCGGGAGTCGGGATCGTAGGTGATCTCAGCCTTGGGCACCAGCTCTTCCAGGCCGTCGATCAGGTTCTTGGGGGGCGCCTGCTGCATGGTGTGGAAGCGGAGTTCCGGGGCGTTAGGATTATCGGCCCCCAGGTCAAGTTGGGCAATCGTGGTCTTGATCAGCTCGTGGTCGTCGGCCGTGGCCAGGGCCATGATGCTGTCGGTGCGGTAGTCGAACGACAGCCTGGCCCTGGGGACGAGGTTCTGGAGCAACTGAAACACGGCCCGTTCGTCGGAATTGTTCATCCGGTAGACAGCGACAGTCGCCGGGTTCTCCGCCGATCCGCTGCCGGTCAGCCCGGCAATGGCCGACTCAACGGCCGTGTGCTCTTCCTGGGTGGCGAAGACGAGCAGGTTCCCGGAGGTGAAGTCGATCGAGATATTGGCGTTGGGGACGAGCTTCTCCAACTGCTCCAGCATGCTGCGAGCGGCATAATACCGGCTCGAAGAGTATTCGGAATTGGTTTCGATCGCCGTGACGGCGTAGACTTTGAAAAACGGCTGCTCCTTCTCCCCGGCCGCCTTCTCGATCTTGTCGAGGGTTTCTTTGACCACCTTGTGATCGGTGGCAACGGCAACGACGGAGATCTGGCGGGCTTCCTGGTTGATGGCGATCTTGGCGTGCGGCACGAGCTGAGCGAGTCCCTCCGCCAGGGTCTCGGGAATGTCGTTCTTGAGCGTGTAGATCTGCAGTTCGGGCGTATTCTGTCCACCGGCCTGGAGTTTGGCGATGGCAGCCTTGATTGCGGCGTGTTCCTTGGCGGTGCCCAGCACGAGGAGGTTGCCCTTCTCGTAGTCGACGGTGATTTCTGCATTGGGGGCGAAAGGCTCGATCTGATCGGCGAAAGTCCGCGAAGCGAAGTAGCGGCTGCTCGAGTAGCCGCGGCTCATCAACTGGTCATTGCTTGCCGGGATGCCGCTCACCGGATAGATCTCGAAGTAGGGTTCGCCGTCTTCGCCCCCGCCGGACTGGATCTTGTCGATGGCGGCCTGAACCGCCTGCTGATCGGCCGAGTTGCCGACCACGGTGAGGCGTTTCATCTCGGAATCGATGGAGATCTCCGCCCGGGGAGCGAGTTTCTTCAGCCCGTCGACCAGGTTGTCCGGCGCTCGCTTCTTGAGCATATGAACTTGCAGTTGGGGCGCATTCTCGCCGCTGGCCGGAGCGAGCTTCTCGACGGCCGCCTTGAGCATCTCGTGCTCTTCGGGGGAGGCCCAGGCGATGAGCTTGTCGCTGTTGGCGTCGATCATCAGCTTGGCGCCGGGAACGAGTTCCTGGATGCCCGTCATGAGCGTGGCCGCAGTCATCAGCCGGCCTCCCGGGGCCGTTTCATAGCCGACCGCCCCCTGGATCGAGTAGGCCTCGAAACGCTTCTGCTCCTCCGGCCCGACACCGGCCTTGAGCTGCATGAGGATCTCGCCGATCACCTGGTGTTCCCTGGGCCTGGCCCACACGGAGAGCTGCGTCGGCTGCTCATCGTCGATCACCTTCATTTCAGGGAGGTCCTCCGCCAGCGATTCCACGACGGCCTGAAAACGCTTCCGCTGGCCGGGGCTGACCGGATACACCATGAGTGCATTCTCTTCGTCGGCGCCCAGGGCACCGTCGATCTGCTGGACGGTCCGCTCCACGATCTGGTGGTCTGCCTCGGTCGCCACCACCACCAGGCGTTTCCCCTCTTCGTCCATGGTTACGCTGGCCTTGGGTGCCAGTTGCTTGAGAACCTCCGTCAGCGAGGCAGAAGCCTTCTGCTTCAGTTGGATCACACGGGCCTGCGGATCGTTCGCGCCGGGGTTGGTCGACTGAAGCTGCGCGAGGGTATTACGGATCGCCATCTGGGAATCGGGGGGTGCCAGCACGATCAGCCGGTTGTTGGCCGTGTCGTGGGTGATTTCGGCCCTCGGCACAAGCCCCTTCAGGATCGTCAAGGTCGACGTCGGGTCCGCGTCGGTCAGCTCGTGGACTTCCAGTTGGGGCGTGTAGGCCGCTGAGCTGAACTTGCCCAGTTTTTCGACGGCCGTGCGAATGATCTCGTGCTCCGAGGGGGTGGCAAAGGCCACGAGGTTGCCCGTCTCCGAATCGATCGTCAACTTGGCGTTGGGCACCAGCGTTTGCAGGTTGGCCAGGAACGCGGCCGCCTTGGCCGCCCGGCCGCTCTCGCTCAGGCCGGCAACACCACCAATGGCATAGACCTCGAAGCGACGCTGCTCCTCGGCGGGCCCCTCCACGTCGATCTGTTCCAGGGCCCGGCGTATGGCCTCGTGCTCCTCCGCCCGGGTCCAGATCAGGAGCCGGTTCGTGGCGGAATCGAGGGTGATACGCGTGTTGGGATACAACTCGGCGAGCACTTTCATCGCGCTCGACGGTTCGGTGGCTTTGAGCGGATAGGCGACAAGCTGGAACTTGTCTTCCGGCGGCAGGTCCTGGCTCAATTCGTCGAGGATTCCTGCGAGTACCTCATGTTCTGAGGGCTTGGCCCAGATCGAAAGTTGGCCGGGGGTGGAATCGGGAATCACCTTCACGCCTGGCAGTTCCGCCTGCACACTGGCCAGGATCGTCTGAAATCGCTTTTGTTGCTCGGCGGTCACGGAATAGACGGCCAGTTTCTCCTTCTCCTCCGCGGGCAAGTTCGTTCTGACCTGCTCGATGGTCGATTGGATGATCTCGTGCTCGGCCGGCGAGGCCACGACCGACAGGTACTTGCCGCTCGAGTCGCGCGTGATCTGCGCCCTGGGGGCAAGCGTCGCGAGAATCGACATAACCGCCGCCGGCAATTCCTCCTCGATGGGATAGAACCGCAACTCCGGTTTGGTCGAACCGGCCTCCTCGACCTTGGTGATCGTCGCGGCGATCTTCTCGTGATCCTCCGGGCTGGCAACGACCATCAGCCGATCGTTTTCCGTATCCGGAGTGATCTCGGCCTTGGGGGCCAGCTCGTTGAGGAGCTGGAGCACCGTCTGTGGCAGGGGCTCCTGCAGCTCGAGGAAACGCAACTCCGCTTTCGAGTCGCTCCCCTCTTCCATCTTGGCAATAGTCTCGACCGCCTTCTCCTGGTCTTTCGGAGAGGCCACGATCATCAGGCGTCCCGTGTTGGGCTCGATCGTCACTTCCGCCTTCGGAATCAGGCCCCGAAGCACGGAGACGACCTCGGTGGCGGAGGCCTTCTCCAGGGTGTGGAACCGCACTTCCGGCTTGTTCTCCGGCACGTCCGATGCGACCAGCTCGTCGAGCGTCTTCTGGATCAGGTCCTGATCCGCCGGCACGGCGGTCGCCATCAGCTTATTCGATTTGGCGTCGAGGGAGATCTGGGCGTCTCGGACCAGTTGCGTGAGCAATGTCTGAACGACCGTCGGGTCCATATCGTCAAGGGAATACACCTTGAGCAACGGCGTGTTCTCGGGAGTGTCGCCGTGGCCGAGCCGCTCAATGGCCGTTTCGACGAGCTTCTGCTCTTCCGGCGTTCCCCAGACGATCAGCTCGCCGGTCGTGGCCTCGAATGTCAACTGGGCATTGGGCACGAGATCCGTCAACTGGGTCTGGAACGCGGTGAGAGCGGCAGGGCTCCGCCTGGTCAGGCTGCGGATTGTGTAGGTCTCGAAACGTGGCTGTTCTTCGGGGGGCGGTTCCGAGACGATGTTGGCAATCGACTTCTTGACCTGTTCGTGCTCGGCCGTCGTGGCCCAAACGAGAAGCTTGGCGCCCTTGCGATCGACCAGCATCTGCAGGTTCGGGAAGAGTTTTTCGAGCATGCCCTGGATGCTGGCCGGGTCGGTTCCCTTGACCGGATAGGCGACCATCTGGAACTCGCCTTCCGGCGCGGTTCCTGCCCCGTCAAACTGTTTCAGGATTCCGGCGATGGCTTCGTGGTTGAGCGCTGTGGCCCATATGGCCAACTCGGTGGATCGCACGTCGGGAACCACGATCACTCCCGGCAGTTCGCTGATCAGGCTCTGCAGAATGGCCGTGAAGCGGTTCTTTTGCAGCGGGGTCACCGGATAGACGACCAGCTTGCTGCGATCTTCCGCCTTGGCCGTTTCGAGTTGTTCGACGCCCCGGGCAATCAGTTCATGGTCGGTTGCCGATCCGACGACGATCAGCCGGCTGTTGTAGGTGTCGTACGTCACCAAGGCGTTGGGAACCAGGCCCGCCAGCACGGCTTCGAGAGTTGCCGGATAGGCGTCTTTGAGTGGGTAAAATCGCAGTTCGGTCGATGAACGGACCACCCCGGGAGTCCCCTCCGCCGTCGGCGGCATGAGGCGATCGAGGGTTTCCTTGATCATCGTGTGTTCGGCCGGGTAGCCGAAGATCACCATCTTGTTGGTAGCCTTGTCGATATTGATCTGCACGCCCGGGAACAGCGATTCGAACATCGTTTTCAGCGAGTCGGGATCGCTGTGCGTGATCGGGTAGACTTCCACCAGCGGCACTTCGTCGGCCGTCGACCGGCTGCCCAGCTCTTCAAGCACGGATCGGATGATCTCGTGCTCTTCGGCAGTCGCAAAGGCCATGACCCGAGCGCCCTCGCGGTCCAGGTGCAACTCCGCTGCAGGGACCATCTGCTGCAGGGTATCGAGGAACGAATCGACGGTCGGACCGGTTGTCGGGGCAGCGGGCGCTGGGGCGGCCGTAGTGGTTCCTCCGCTCGGCTGTTGTTCCAATGCCGCTCGTTCAGCCGCACTGATTGGGACCCGTCGCCCATAGGCGTCGATACGGTAGCGGGGCCGCCCGCGAGAGTCATAGATGATCTGTTCGCTTGATGGTTGGCCGCTTCCGCTCGCAGCGGTCCCGGCAGGAGGCGTGGGTGGGGCAACAGGGGTCGGGTGGACCGTATCCTTGATCGAGTAGATCTCCAGGGTCCGTTGCTGTTCCGGCGGGAGCTCCGTCTCCATGTTTTCGAGCACTCTTGCCACGGTCGTCTGGTCGTTGGGAACCGCGTAGACGTAGAGTTGCGCACGCTTTTCGTCAAACTCCAGGGTGGCCGATGGAATCATCCTGGCAAGAATGGCCTGGACCGCCAGGGGATTTGCCCTGGTAATCGAATAGACGACCAATTCGGGCGGGGGCGGCGCCGGTTTCTCTCTGGGAGGCTCTTCCTTTTTCGGCGGCTGAGGAACGGGAATCGCCTCGACGAGCGCCACCATCGTTCGTATGTTCCGAGCCGTATCGGTGATCAGCAATTGTGCCGTTGTCGGCAGCGGTACGATCTGGCCGTAGACGCCTTTGACCGGGGTGATCTCGGCGATGACCGAAGTGGCCTCCCGTTTTTCCAGGGGTATGCGCACGGTGACCAACTCGAAATCACCGCGATTATCGAGCTCCTTCACATCGACGAGTGGAACCAGGCCATCGGGAATCCCCTGCGAGAGGTCTTGAACAATCAGCATCTTGTCGCGACGGATGAGGGTGAACCCGTGGGTCAGGAGCACACTGTTCAGAACGTCGATCGCCTCTTCCGGCGTGTACTGCTTGGCGTCGCTGTAATTGAACGTACCGGGTGGCGGAACGTTCATCACCAGCGAAAGGCCCGCTTCCTCCGCAAACCACTCGAGCACGTCGGTCCAAAGCTGGAAGCGGAAATTGAAGCGAAGCGTACGTTGAACTACCTTGTCGGGCCATTCCTCTCGCTGCTGTGGCGTGAGCAGTTCGCTCAACTTCTGCTCGTAGTCGAGTTTTACCTTCGACTCGGCCTTGGAATCGCCCGCCGCCTGCTGGATCGCCGCCGACCGCTCGGAGAGCATCACCGAGATTTGGGCTCGCTGCTCATCGCTGAGCCCAATCCGTTTGGCTATGTCGGGATGGGCAAGCATCGTGTAGCTCGTTTCCGGATTGAACGCGCGAATCGTCACGGCCGGTGGTGACGAATCTCTTTCGCCGGCTTTCTTTCTCTCCCTTACAGCACGCGGCTCCTCCGCGACCGGAGCCTGCGGCTGGATGGCCGGTTCCGCGGCCGGTGTGTTCGACGGGGAATCGCCTGGCGGTGCCGCCTGGGCCGGAGCAGGTGTCGCCGGGGCCGGTGCAGGTGTCGCGGCAGCCGGTGCAGGTGTCGCGGCGGGTGTTTCGGCGGCAGGCGCAGACGCGGGGGTTTCCGCTGCCTGAGCTGGAGCTGTCGCAGGCGGGGTCTCTGCGGGGGGAGATGTTGACGGCGGAGCACTGCCCGGTGCCGGCTCCTGGGAGTAACCAACGATCGCTACGTTCCACAACAGAAGGCACGTGAGCGAGACTCTCAGAACCCATAAACGCGTACGGAATCCGAACACGGTCATTCTCCAAAGGGAGTTCTCGGTATCCAAGTCGGCTTGGAACGTCTTGCCAGAAACATCAGGCAATACCTGTTTTCCAGCGTAATTTCGCGCCTAGTCGACGTAAAGCAAGTAACCGGAAGTTCTTGCGCACTTTTCCTGTTTTTCGGCCGTGCCGGCTCCTACGACCGGCAAACACAACGACTCAATCAGACGCAGCGCGCGTGAGACCAGCCCCCAATAACACGAAGGAATCTGGACTGGTCGATTTCGCTTCGGCCGAATCGCGGGGCAGGATGTATTTGGTGGGACGACCCGAAGGGAGGTCGTGCAAGGCGGGTTGTCTGCTTTCGCCAAGGGACGTTCGATCGCCTCAGGCGTCTCGGCTCGGATGTCAGAAACGCCCCGTTTCAACGGGTATCGATCCTGAGTTCTCCGACCAGTCATTGATGGCAGTATACACAAAAGAAGAGGGGCTCAAAAGCTTTTTCGCGCCCGTATACCCCTCTTTTGTGGACATAAATATACAACCAAAGAGCGGTAATGCCGTCTGGAGCTGCGGCAGAATTGGCAACTTTCGGGAGTTGTAAAAATGGCCGTAATTCCTGGCACCTGAATGATTTGCAGCGAAAGGCTACCAGTTCTCGGCGAGCAGTTCGAAGTAGGCTTGCAGGTGGGCACAGGCCGGGCAGGCATTGGGGGCTTCGGGCCCCTCGTGAAGGAAGCCGCAATTCAGGCATCGCCACACGGTCGGTTGGGATCGCTTGAACACGGTACCGGCTTCGACGCTGGCCAGCAGACCAAGATAGCGCTTCTCGTGCTGCTTCTCCGCAACGCAGATCATGTCCAGAACGGTTGCGATCGCCGGAAAGCCTTCTTCACGGGCAACCTTGGCGAACCCAGGGTACAGGATGGACCATTCCTCGTGTTCACCATTGGCAGCCGAGAGGAGATTCTGGGCAGTTGTGCCGATGATCCCGGCAGGGAAGACCGCCTGAATTTGGACATCACCCCCTTGGAGGAATTTGAAGAATCGCTTGGCGTGTTCCTTCTCCTGCCGGGCGGTTTCTTCGAAGATCTGCGAAATCTGGACGAAGCCGTCTTTCTTCGCCTGTCCGGCGAAGTAGTCGTAGCGGTTCCGGGCTTGCGACTCGCCGGCGAAAGCGGCCAACAGGTTCTTTTCCGTTTGCGATCCGGCGATGTTCATTGTCTATTATCCTCACTCGGGGCTGTAATAATTGGATGGGCCGTTCGGCGCGGTCGATCGGCTACAAAAAGAGCTCAGTGGCTCCAGTCTAGCCCCCGTTTGACCTATTGAAAACATTCACCAGCCATGCGAGGGAGACCGCCCATGTCGAGTTCGCGCTTCGATGACCTGACCGACGTCTATGAAGCCATGATCGACTGGCCGCGCCGTCTGGCCAACGACGGACCGTTCCTTCGGGAGCTGTTCGAAAAGTGCGCGGTCCGACGGGTGGCCGACGTGGCCTGCGGCACCGGGCACCACGCGGCCATGTTCCACTCCTGGGGTCTCCAGGTGGAAGGGGCGGACATCAGTCCCAACATGATCCTGCGTGCCCGTCGAAGCTTTGGGGAGCCTGACGTGCTCACCTGGTCGGTTCGCGGTTTCGAGCAGCCGATTCCCACCGAGGAGCCGTTGGATGCGGCCACATGCCTGGGAAATTCTCTGGCCCTGGCCTCCGACAGCACGATTGCCGAGCGAGCGGTGGGGAACATGGTCGGTGTCCTCCGTCCCGGGGGTGCCCTGGTTCTCCACCTGCTCAATGTCTGGAGGCTGCCTGACGGGCCTTGCCAGTGGCAGAAGTGTCTTCGGACCGAGCTTCCGCAGGGGGAATCGCTGATAACCAAAGGGGTGCAGCGAGTTGGCCAGCGGGCTTTTGTCCACTTGGTGGTGGCTCCTCTGGACGCGCCGGACCAGTTTCAGAGCGAGTCGGTTCCCTTTCTCGCCTTGGAGGCGGAAGACCTCAGCCGTATGGCTCAGGCTGCCGGCGCGCAGGACATCCAGTTCTACAGCAATCAGAGGCTCAAACCTTACGACCGCCAGTCGAGCGTGGATCTGATTCTGGTAGCCAAGAAGGGCAATCCATGAAGGCCTTGCTCATCCGGCCCTCGTGCCGCGGGAAGAACCGCGTCTTCGACGTGATTGCTTGCCGAACGCATGCCTTCCTGGATCGACCGGTTAGAACCGGGTAGACTGCAAGGGTGCTGTCAGCAAATCTTTCGGTCGGTGCTTCTGATGGGTCTCGGCCGACGGACTGGCATTTCCGCAGGCGGAAGCCTGGACTCCAACTTCCTGACAACTGGTTCTGGAGGCGGGACGATGTTCAACGCGGTGGTGATGATGGCGGTGGCGTTGGTGGGGCAGGCCGACACGGCCAAGGTGGAGAGCGATCTGAAGCTCGAAGTTCTTCGCCTCGTCCGGCGACTTGACGCCCGTGAGTTGGCCGATCGTGAGGCAGCCGAAAAGGCCCTGATCGAGATGGGGCCCAAGGCGCTGGATCTGCTGCCGCCCCTGGATGAGCGCACGCCGGCCGAAGTCAAGCAGCGGCTAGACCGGATCAAGGTTTTGCTGCAGAAGGTGCAGGCAGAAGCCGCTTCCACCGACTCGAAGATCACGCTCTTGGGCGAGCGGATGCTGCTGGCCGACATCTTCCAGGCCATTCAGGAGCAGACGGGCAACACGATCAAGCTGGGGCAGGGGCAAGGGGCGCCCGACGCTCCGCCCGTGCGTCTGGATGTGAACTACAAGGACGCACCATTCTGGCCGACCTTCGATGAGATCCTCGATCGTGCCGGGCTGACGATCGATCTGTACGGTCTCGAGCGAACGCTTTCCGTGAGCGTCGCTCGCGGTGAAATGCTCCCCCGGAGCCAATCCGCCAGCTACGACGGACCGTATCGGTTCCAGGCGGTTCGGGTGGACGCCAGCCGCGACCTGCGCATCGACGGAGACCGCTCCATGTCGCTGACCATCGAGATTGCCTGGGAGCCTCGTTTCCGCCCGATCAACATGCAGCAGCGGATGAGCGAGATCCAGATCGCCGACGAGGCCGGCCAGCCGGTCCAGATCGCGGCAAGCGGTGCGGAACTGGAGATTCCCGTACTGGCCGAGGCGATTTCGACCGAGGTACGAATCCCCCTGATTGCTCCACCGCGGAGTGTGCAGAAGATTGCGAAACTCAAGGGGACCATGCACGCCCTGATCCAGGGCAAGCCGGAGCCATTTGAGTTCACCGACCTGGCGAAGGCAGAAAACGTGGAGAAGCGAGCCGCCGGCGTGACGGTCATTCTGGAATCCGTGCGAAAGAACCGCGACGTGTGGGAAATCCGGGTACTCACCCGCTTCGACGATGCCGAAGGGGCGCTGGCTTCCCACCGCAACTGGGTCTTCGACAATCCGGCCAAGCTCATTGCGCCGGACGGAACCGAGATCCCCTATCACGCCTACGACAGCACTCGCCAGATGGAAAACGAGGTGGGAGTGGCCTACTTCTTCGGAATCGAGGGAGGACTCGACGGCTACAAGTTCGTCTACGAGACTGCGAGCACGGTCCTCTCGGCGAGCTTCGATTACGAGCTCCACGATATCGAGTTGCCGTGAGACGCAACTCACTGCGGGTTGGCCGTGAGTATCTCGTTCAAGAACAGCTCGCCCAGGGTTTCCAGATCGATTTGCCAGCTCGTCTTGCAGCCGGCCAGCCAGTCACCGCTCAGCTCCTCGCGCTGCCAGCGTACGGTCGCGGGGAATATCGCATCCACGCCGTGACCGGGGGTGGTGATTCGCATGATAACCAGTTCCTGATCGTCCAGCACGATAGGAAGACGGAGTTGGAAGCCTTCGCGAGACAGGTTGATCAGCTCCGCCTCGACCACATTTGTCAGTCCGCCGGGCGCGCGCAGGACTTCGACCAGGGTTCCCGGGGATGGATGACGGGGACTGCGGAGGACGTAATCGTCCATAGGAGTGTTCCAGCAGGGAAGAAAGAGCCGTATGTCCAAGTCTACGTCGTCGGGCCCGATCTCGGACAAGGGACCAGCACAGCCGTCTTCTCAAGCCCGTGGCCGAAGTCGGTCTGGCACGATGGAATCGGTTATGCAGTCCCCACTTCGCACGATGGGAAACCCGGCTGCAAACGGCTTGGACTGAACGAACCGAGGCCGGCCGGCGGGAGGCAGGCAAATAGCCCCAGATTTGCTGACTGGCCGTTCCCTACTCTCCGTAGAACCATTCGGCGGGTATGATCTTCAACTGCAGCGAGTGGCCGCCCGTGT
Source organism: uncultured Planctomycetaceae bacterium (assembly GCA_964429355.1). Lineage (GTDB taxonomy): Bacteria > Planctomycetota > Planctomycetia > Pirellulales > Thermoguttaceae > JAAYAY01. The sequence continues at coordinate 26,630 of CAYSCH010000021.1, forward strand.
AGTTAAAATAGGTCACCAGCGCCTGGTTGTTCAGCCAGGTTACCGCTGGATAGGCCCATGCATCATCGGGTGCCTGTTCAATGTTTCGGAAGTTTTCCCAGGTTTGTCCCTCGCTGCGAGAAACGGCGGCAGTCAGGGGATTGCGGTTGCGGTTGTCGGCGCCAGTCGCAGGCGGATTGTGGTTCCAGATTGCCAGGAGGTGGCCGGTCGTCGGCACACGGCTGATTGAGACGGGGGCCGCCGTACCGGCCAATTGCGACGGCTCGGGACTGCTCCAGGTCTCGCCGCCGTCGCTTGAGAAGCTCTGGTACTGGCCTCCCAGCCCGGTCCGCATGAGCATCAGAATCCTGCCGTCTTTCAGCTCGATGCACGCCGGCTCCCACGAGCCGTCGCCCGGCTTGACTCGCTGCGACGGGCGCCACGTCTGGCCATCGTCGTCCGACAGGTAGGCGTAGCTGTCGCCATTCTCCCAGGCCTCCAGAAGGATACGCCCCGATTGCAGGCGAATGCTGCGGCCGTTCGTCAACCCGGTGTATTTGCCACTCTCGCTGAGTTGCCTGGGTTCGCCGAACGTCCGTCCTTCATCCCCCGACACTCGCATCATGACCCGGCAGTCTTCGCTCTCCGAGTTCTTCTGGCAGTAGAACAAAGCGATTCGAGCATCTCGAAGTCGCAGGAAATTCACTTCCATGACGTTGCATCCACCGTCGTTCTCGACGAGGGTGTACTTTTCGCCCCAGGTGCGTCCACCGTCGCTGGACCGCTTGCCGGAAATGCGGGCGGGGCCATGGTCCGCGCCGTTCCCCGCGTAGAACTCGGTCCATCCCAACAGCAGAGTTCCGTCCTTGAGCGCGACGATCGCCGCCTCGCTGTTTCGCGGGTTGTTCGGGCCCACGGGGGCAACCACGGTGTGATAGGGTTCGCCTGCCGCCACGGTACTTGTCACCGCCAAAATGACACAGAAGCGGATGACCATGTCGCTGTCGCCTCCAATATTGGCAGGGACTCTCAAAAACCCTCTTCAGTCCGAGTGGATCGGTCGGATCGAAGGCCAGCAGTTGCAGGGCGATTTCCTTGCCCATGTTGGTCTCTCCCAGTTCGAGGAGGACCTGGACCAGGCCGGCTCCCGCCTCGTGGAAGGCCCGATTAGCCGGATTGGCGTGCGGGAGAGGGCGATCGAGGCCCCGTTTCGGCAAGGCATCCGCTCCCAGCTGGAAGGCGTAACCAAAGTGGGCACGGGCCAGTTCCAGATCACCGGCCTCAGCAGCGATCTTGCCGAGGAGTTGGTGCCCCTCGAGCAGTTCGTGGCAACCGCCCAGAAGCCAGCGGAGCTCTTCGACCGCGATCTCGATTTCGCCGGCCGCGAGCATCGCATGGACCTCTTCCATGTCTTCCGTCCGCTCGCGGACACTGGCCGGAAAGTGGAACTCATAGCTCTTGCCGTCGGCGGCTCGCCGGACTTCGATGGCGTTGGAAGGACCGTGCCTGGCAGGTTTGTTGGAACGCTTTGCGGCCACCTGTATGGATTCCCGGGATGTTGAGAGCTGATCCCAAAACCTTTACCAACCCGCTGTTTTCCGCCTCTTGAAGGCCTGATTGTGGCTTTGGGACAGGTCCTGGACGCGGTAAAAACGAAGGAGCCCCAAGGGGCATCGACGTGCACGATGGGTGATTCTGAAGTTGGCTTGATGGGCTCCAGCCTAGCCGAGTCGCCGAAGTGCGCCTAGCTGCAGGTGGGAGAAGCGGGAGTCGGACGGGAAATAACCGACGCCGGCGATCAGAGAGCCGGGCCTCTGGGCGGCCCCAAGTCCTCCCGGTCGAAAATGAACGGCTGGCTGGCGAAGGTGCGGGTCGGCACGACGTTGTTGGCCACCACCATGCCCCCGCAGTCCCTGAGCAGGTCATGGCACAGTCCCCGCATCCACTTCGGATCTGCGCTTCCACTGAATTTCTCCGTGTGCGTCTGTCGTTGCGTTGGAGTCAGCTTCCGGAACATTCAAACAAACTGGTCTGAGCTGGAACCTCGTTACTCGTTAGACCTGGCGACAGGATGATGTTAGCATGATCGGCAGGAAAAAGCCCTTACATGGGGCTACGATTTTGTGATTCAAAACACACACAGGAGCGGACGTAACATGAGAGCCAACCATCGCGTCGATGTCCCGACATCGCAGGTCATGCTCCGTTGCCTGATACCTGCCCTGGCACTGGTGTTCGGGTTGGGCCGATCGTGGTTGGCCGCCGCGACGCCCATCGAACCGTTCCAGCCGGACGAGCAGACCCTGCTGCTATACCATTTTGACGATGGCCAAGGTCTGGTGGCCGACGACGCCAGTTCCCGTGGTGATGACGGCGAAGTACATGGAGCCGAATGGACCGAGGGCCGGTTCGGCGGCGCACTGCATTTCGACGGGGTGGACGACTGCGTATTCCGCAAAGCGACGAAGGCCATCGAAGGGCTGAAACAACTGACCGTCGAGTGCTGGTTCAAACAGGAGAATCCTGAGGGCCGTCAATTCCTGCTAGGCAAGGACGTCACTTTCCATTTCGATTTCAGTGAAGGATTGGGGACCTCGTTATCGTTGTACCATCGCGGCGGGGCGGAGGCCAATGCCGACGGTCTGCGGCATCAGCAGCTAGGTATCGGCCTGGGCGCCGTCTCCTACGGCCGTTGGCACCACCTGGCAGCCACCTTCGACGGTCAATATGTGAGTTTCTTCTTGGATGGGGTGTTGCGAGGTCGACAAGCGGGAGCTCGCGACTTCCTGCTCGGCGTCGACTCCCGCGGCACCTGGGTCGGCTGTTATGTCGGCCAGGACTTCTGGTTCCACGGCAAGATCGACGAAGTCCGCGTGTCGGACTGCGTGCGATACGATCCGGAAGGCCGGCTGCAAGTGGGCCAGGCGGCCTTCGAGTTCCCAGCCCGGCCGCAGAAATCGCGAGCTGTGCGTGTGCCCCAACAAACCGGCCGGGCGGAACTACGGCTGACGATGAAGAAACTGTACGGCGACAACGCGAAGGGATGGGTCGCGATGAAGGCACCGGGCCGGGCGGCCGTAATCGTCGGACAGTTCGATCTTACGGGTGTGGCAGACGGAGACGAAACGCAATTCACCTGTGATGTGTCGGACGAACTGGGCGGCGACGGTTGTTACATCGTCGGGCTGGAGGAGACCGGCGCCGGCGGCTACTTCGCGGTGACGGAAGCGTCACTCGTCGCCGGCAATGAAACGCTGGCGACGTGGTCTGGCTCCGCCGTCTCTCGGCACACTTTCTCGCCGACGGTTCTCGTCCCCCTGCGAGTGCACGAGCCACCCGCCACGGCGGCGAGTCGCATTCTGCTCGTGCCCGGCGGCGTCGATCGGTGGACTGGTAACCTGGAGTTCGGCAACGATTCGCGGGACGATCTGCCTTGTCTGTTCGGCGAGGGGCTGGCCGAGTTCTGGGTGCACGTGCCCGTGGAGCAGACCTATCGCGTGAAACTCTGCTACGCGGCGCCGGTTGCGAGGCCGTGCGACCTGGTTATCGACGGTGTCGATTTGCACCCGTTCCATATGGCAGCGAGAAATCGCACGGGCGGGGCGACACCCCGCAATGCGTTCTGGGAGGACCAAGGAACGGTGAACCTTGCCGCAGGGCTCCATTGGATTCGCTTGGAAGGCGCGCTGCCCGAGATTGTCGCCCTGCGTCTTGAACCGATCGTTGCGAGCGCCCCGCCCCGGATCCCATGGCAACGTTTCCCCGTGCCTGCGGCGGATTTCCTGGCACAGGCCGGTGAATCCTGGCTGGCCGAGAGCCGGTTGGGGCAACCGCAAGAAACATCACTGGCGGTATCCGGCACCAGCGGCCAACGGGAGTTGCATCTGTCGACAACGTTCGCCAATACAAACGTTGGTGAACTGTTTGCCGGTGACGCCGTGCGACTTTGGCGTCGTGGGACCTGGGACCTGGAACCATTCGGGCGTCTGCGGTTCGGTCTTCGAGGCCAGGCGACGGGACACGTCGTCTCGCTGTGGGCGGTCGACCTGAAAGGCGACGAGAAGTTGTTGTGGCGTCAGCGCGACAACGGTGCGGAAACCCAGGATATCGTGGTGCCGATCTCGTTCGAAGGCAACGATGTATTCGATCCGGGGCACGTGACCGCTCTGTGCCTGGAACTGGATGAAGGTCAGGTACGAGCCGCTCAGCAAAACGCCTTTTCGGCAGTGCTGATCGAACCCGTATTCGAACGCCGCGACGTGATCGTGCCACCGGAGGACTACACCGCAATGCTGGATCTCGCTCGCCAGTCGCTGGCAGCGCTGAAGACAGACGACGCGCCCCGCGCGGAACCGTTGGTGGCACCGCGGTTCCAGCCCTGGACCCGACCGGTGGTGCCAGAGCAGCATCCGCGATATGCCTCGACCGAGCCAAAGCCGGTGACACGTGCCACGCTGGGTGACACGCTGCACTGCACCGGCGCCAGATCGATCGACCCGACGACTCTGGATCAGTTTCACAGGATCTACGACTTCGGCGACGTTTGCTGGCCGCACATCGGCATCTGCCCGCAGCGGCGGAATTTCGCCAACGAGGCAGACTACGGCGAGGCTTTGGTTCGGATGGAACAGCAGTTGGAGGATGTGCGCCGAAGGGGCCTGTACGTGTTCGATATCTGGGGCTACGTGCCGCGGGACGCCAACTACCCGGATCGAATCGCACCCGAGCACCGCGAGATCCTCTCCCGTCTGATGCAGGACCGGTTCCTCGGTTTCGACAATGGCGAACAAGACGGCCGATATATCGGCGGATACGCGTCAGCCGGTTTGCACACCAACCGTCGCGAAGGTTGGGAGGATTTCGTGCGCTGGGACGAAGAAGTCTGCCGCGACAGCCAGAACTACATGAACGCCACCGGTTCGCTGAACTTCTCGCACTACTACGGCGAGCGCAACTGCCGGACCCTGGGCCTGGAAACCGCTCAGGGGCTGCCCAGCGACACGTTGATGTTCGCCTTTCTGCGCGGCGCCGGCAAAGAGTACGGGCGACTGCTGACGCAAGCCACTTCCGTCTGGAATCGGTTTGGCTACAACGTTTACAGCGGACGCCGGACAGAAGGCGCCGGCGGCTACGGGTCTGGTCCGAACAAGGGTTGTTCGCTGAGTTTGCATCGGCGGCTGTTCCTGACCAGTTACCTGGGCGGCCACAGTATCGTCGGTACAGAAACGTCCCAATTCACGGCCGATCAGGATACCGAGGGACGTCCGGAACTCAGCCCGCTCGGCCGCCAGCACCTGGAATTGAACGCCTGGTTCAAAGAACATCCGGATCGGGGCGTCATGTACACGCCGGTGGCCCTGATGCTCGATTTTCATCACGGCTGGAACATGCCGCGGCACTTGTACCGGGGCGACCTCTACAAGATCTGGGGCAAGTTCCCGTACGAGAAGGGCGACTACCTGATCGACGGACTGTTCCGCATGATCTGGCCGGGCTACGAAGACTGCAGTTACCTGCGCAACGAACGCGGGTTCCTCACGCCTACGCCGTACGGTGACATTTTCGACGTGATCACCAATCGCTGCCACCCGGAAATCCTGCAGCAGTACACGGCAATCATGATGCTCGGAGACGTGGAGATGACGCCGGAAGTGGTTCAGCGTCTGAACGACTTTGTCGCCGAAGGCGGTGATCTCCTGCTCGACGCATCTCTCGCCCGGGCCTTGCCCGACGCTGTCAGCGGCCTGCGGTTTGGCGACGTCGCCAAGGGCTGCTTGTCGCGGTCGCTTGTCACCGGCGAGACCTTCCAGGAGCAGCCCTATACCTACACCCGGGCGAATCTGTCCGGCGCGACGACACTGCTGGCCAACGAACTCGGCCACCCGTTGCTGACCGTCAATCGCGTCGCTCGTGGCCGCGTCGTAGTCTGTACCGCAGACCGCTGGATGACCGATCCCTTGGAGTACCGTGTGCCCGAGATCGTGCACATGACTCCGCCGTATCGGTTACTGTCCGGAGTTCAATCTCTGCTGACCGGCTACTTCGGATCGTTCAACCCCGTGACGGTCGAGCCGCCGGGGTTGGGCGTCACCGTCTGCTGCTACGCCGACGACCCCCACCGGCTGCTCGTTGGCTTGATGAACCACGACCTGTTTGCCGACTGGCTGGGCAAATTGCACGTGCGGCTCGCCCCGATCACCGCGGTCCGAGACATCCTCCACGGGTGCGAAATGCCCGTACAACATCCCCTGCCACTCACCATACCGGCTGGCGACGCCGCAATCCTCGACATAAGGCTTTGACCGATTCGAACATGGGTACGCGGCGATTTTTCACCGCGCGTTCAAGGTTAATCTGCAGGCTGTCTAAGTGCTTGTTGCGATGGGACTTGTGTGCTAGAATCATCGTCGTTGCCAACTATTGCTCTCGACGCGGCCACGCTGCAGGAGATCAGACCATGTTGACCGAGTACCTTAATGCCGCGATGCGTCACGCGCATTATGAGATTCTCAAGGACGACGGCACGTACTACGGCGAGATTACGGAATGCTGCGGGGTGTACGCGAATGCATCCAGCTTGGAAGAGTGTCGGGACGAGTTGGCCGAGGTGCTTGAGGACTGGCTTCTCTTTCGTATCCACAAGCATCTTGCCCTTCCCAAGATCAACGGGTTGGAGCTGGTGGTTAAGGCGGAGATTGCTAGCTGATGCCTGCATTTGGTCCCATCTCACGACAAGACTTGATTCGGGCTCTGCGCGAAGTCGGTTTTGACGGCCCCTATGCGGGCGGCAGGCATGCATTCATGATCAAGGGGGACCTGACGTTGACCCTGCCAAATCCGCACCGTGGCGACATCGGGAGGGAACTATTGGCGAGAATCCTGCGTCAAGCCGGAATCTCGAGAGACGAATGGGAGCGAATTGAATAGTAGGTATCAAGTTCGGAATGCGTTCAGGCAACGATCTTCTTTGCCCAAAGGCGATATATGCCTCGGAAGGCCCCATGCCAAGACGCTCCTCGCAATCCAAGTCAATCTGCTTCTCTCTCCCTGACGCCTCCTGGCTCACCCGCTTCCGCCGCCGGCTCCGCGGCTGGTACAAGAAACACGCCAGGGACCTTCCCTGGCGGCAGAGTCGCGATCCGTACCTGGTGTGGATCAGCGAGATCATGCTCCAGCAGACGCAGGTCGGGACGGTCGAGCCCTACTTCCTGCGATTTCGGGATGCGTTTCCCACGATCGAGGCCCTGGCCGCGGCCGAGGAACAAGAGGTGCTGCGCCATTGGGAGGGGCTGGGGTACTACCGAAGGGCCAGGCAGCTTCACCAGGCGGCCCGGGTGCTTGCCGAAAAACACGACGGGCGGTTTCCCGACGATCCGGAGGCGGTTCGAGCCCTGCCGGGGATCGGGCGCTACACGGCCGGGGCGATCCTGTCGATCGCCTTCGACGCCCGGCAGCCGATCCTGGAGGCCAACACGATCCGGCTCTTCTGCCGGTTGCTGGCCCACGGCGAGCAGCCGACGTCGTCGGGGGCCCAGCGACTGCTGTGGGAAATGGCGGAAGCTGTTCTGCCTCGGCGCGGTACAGGAATGTTCAACCAGGCCCTGATGGAGCTCGGCAGCCAGGTCTGCACGCCAAAATCGCCGAAATGCGGCGATTGCCCGGTGGCGGAACTGTGTCGGGCCAGGGCTCTTGGACTGCAAGAGACGGTTCCCGCTCTGAAGCCAAAAAAGCGCTTCGAGGATGTTCACGAGGTGGCCCTGATAGTGCATCGCCGCGGGCGGATTCTGCTGCTGCGGCGTCCGGAAGGCGGCCGTTGGGCCGGCCTGTGGGACTTCCCTCGCTACGAGATGGACCATGAGGAAGAACCGGCACTGCTCAATCGTCTCCGCAGTAAGCTCCTCCGTCAAACGG
>CAYSCH010000021.1:34529-45652 GCA_964429355.1 uncultured Planctomycetaceae bacterium
ATTCCCGAGAGTCACCAGAAGCGGTTGAAGCACGGCGTGACCCGGTTTCGCATCACCCTGGACTGCTACTCGGCACGGTTTGTCGGAGCGGGAAAGGCGACCGGAAATGTGCCCGAGTTGAGATGGGTTACGCCGGAAGAACTGGGCGAGTATCCGTTATGTACGACCGGGAGGAAGCTGGCACAACTGATCGGGTGAAAAAGATCCGCGCGGGGAACGAAGGCTGAGTTCCGAGAAACGCAGGCTGAACGTTTTCTGCCAACCAGCGCGGGGCAAGGCCGGCCTGTCCGTGCGGCTGTCGGACGTCGCGGACGGGCGAGGCGATCGCGTTCAGCGGGGCTGGGACTGGTGGCGGTAGGCTCGGGGGCAGAGACCAGCATGCCGGGCGAAAACGACGTCGAGCCGACGAGTGGTGGCAAAGCCGGAGCGCTGGGCCACGGTGGCGATGGGGAGGTGGGTGTTGGCGAGCAGATCTTTGGCACGTTCCACCCGCACCCGGTTGATTTCTTCCAAGACCGAGCGGCCGAGCACGGAGCGGAAGCGGCGCTCCAGCAGTCGTCGGCCGACGGCGATGGCCCGGGCAACCTGCTCGACACTGAGGTCCTCGTGGGAGTGCCGGCGGATGTGGCGGAGAGCGGCCTGGACAGCCCCGTCGTCCACAGCCGTCAGGTCGGTCGAGTGCCGGGTGACAACATGAAGGGGTGGCAGAAGCAAAGGGCCAGGCGCGCCCACCTCACCTGTCATCAGGCGGTCGAGGAGGGCGGCCGCCTCGAAGCCGATTCGCTCGGTGGGCACAGCGATGCTCGAAAGAGTCGGCTGGGTCAGGGTGCAGTCGAGATCGTCGTTTCCAACTCCCAGGAGCGCGACGTCTTCGGGCACCCGCAGTCCGATCTGGCTGCACACATCGGCCAGATAGCGGGCCGGAGCGTCCTCGCAGCAGAGGATGGCGACCGGTTTGACGAGTTGCCGGAGCCATCGCTGTGTTTTCAGCGTCGATTTCTTCCAGAGTGCAGCGGCCGCCAGGTCGGGAAGATACTCGGTATAGCAGGCGGAGACCGTGTGACCAGCGATGGCCACACGTTCACCGAAGGCCGTCTCCTGGGCCCTTGAATAGGCCGCTGTTTCACTGCCAAAGAAGGCAAACTGGACGAACTTCTGCTCCAGGAAATGTTCGGCGGCCAGCCGTCCGACGGCCATGTGATCGACATCCACCGCGGGAACGCTCAGGTCGGGAAGCATGAATGCGGTGTCGACCAACGGTATGCGGGTACGAATCAGCTCACGGGCAACACGGTGGAGCACCAGTCCGGCAATGATCCCGTGCGGTTTCCAGTCACGCACCTGGGAGACAAGACGCAATTGCGGCGGTCCGTCACGCAGGATCCAATTGGGTTTGTCCGTGGCGTAGACGCGCACACCTCGAATGACTCCTCGAACGAAGCTCAAACCGCGGTCCAGGAGCAGGGCTATCCGGCAAGTTGGATCCACAGGGCACGTTCCAGACGCAGGGAGGCTGGTGAAACACGGAGCCTCCACCCGAAAAAGGGGAGGACTCCTCTCCATTATGCCAGTTCTCGCTCGTGGTGACAGCAACCTGCGACCGTGCTTGGTCTTCGCTTGCGAGTCGGGTCTTCACAAGGATCTTGCCGGCGTTTCCCGGCGATTGCTCACACGCCGGGCTTCCATGAGGTCTTGCGGGCGACTGGTAGGCGTGTCGCAAAAAGGTAATAGAATTTCGCATTCCCTACTGGAAGGCCAAGAATTCTCGGGTATTCTACGGGGATATGGGAGTGCATGATCGAAACGTTTCGCAAGGGAGAGTCGAATCATGAGCGAGAAGAGCGGGATGTCGCGGCGTCAGTTCGTGGCGGGGGCCTCCGGCTTGGTGTTGGCGGGGGCCGTTGCCAAGGGCGGAGAGCCGGCAAAGGCGGACAACGCCGCGGAACTGGCGATCAACGGGGGCGAGAAGGCGGTCAAGGTTCAGCCGGCCTCCGAGTCGCGGTGGGGCGACGTGGAACTCAAACAGCTCCAGGAAATGCTCAAGCAGGACTCGCTCTTTTATTGGAAGGGACCGCAAACCGAGTTGCTCAAACAGCGCTTTCTCGAGTTTTGCCCGGTCAAGTATGCACACAACTGCTCCTCCGGCACGGCGGCAATCCACATTGCCGTGGCGGCCGCAGGGATAGGCGTGGGGGACGAAGTGATTACTTCGCCGATCACCGACATGGGGACGGTCATCGGCATTATCTACCAGCAGGCGGTGCCGGTATTTGCAGACCTTGGGGAAGGGACCTATAACCTCGACGTGGCGGACGTTGAAAAACGGATTACCCCCAGAACGAAGGCGATCATTGCCGTTCATCTGACGGGGAATCCCTGCGACCTGGACGCTCTGAAGGCGCTGGCCGACCGGCACAATCTAATTCTGATCGAAGACTGTGCTCAGGCGTGGGGCGCCCGTTACCGTGGTCGCCCAATCGGGACGGTGGGGCACCTTGCGTGCTTCTCGCTGCAGAACTCGAAGCACATCACCTGCGGCGATGGCGGGATGGTGGGATCGAACGACGATCGATTCGGCCCTTTGCTGCAGAAGTACGGCGACAAGGGAGGGGACCGCAGCAAATGGGGCGGGTTCGACGGCTTTGCCACGAATTATCGCATGAGCGAGCCTCAGGCAGCGGTGGCCGCTGCCCAGTTGACCCGGTTGGAGGAGATCGTCCAGAAACGGGCGAAGCTCGGCAACTTGCTTACGGAAAAGATTGCGGATGTGCCGGGAGTCATCCCCCACAATGTGCATCCCGAGGACCGTGCTGTTTACTGGTTCTACATGTTCCGCATCCGTCCCGAAGCGTTCAAGTGCGGACGGTCCGAGTTCGTCAAGGCGCTTGCAGCGGAGGGAGCTTCCGTTCAAGGGGGGTACATCAAGTATCCGCTCTACCAGGAGCCGGTGTTCCAAAGCCATGGGTTCTTTGCCGGTCGCTGGCCGGTGAAGGAGATGGGTCTGACCGACATGGACTTCACGAAGTACAAGTGCCCGGAAGCGGAAGAGATTCTGGTCACGAATATTCGAGTGCCCATCTATGAGTATATGACGGAGGAGTATATTCTCGGCGTGGCGGAGGCGATCCGGAAGGTGGCACGCCACTACGCCGTGTGAGTGCGTTGGGGGCGAGTGGCGTCGAGATTGCGTGTCCGGGGAAGGCCGAGCGCGGGACAAGCCCGCGCGGTGATCGTTTTTTGAAGTGTGAGCTGGTGCCCGGAAACCAAGGTTCGCTGCGAAAAGCCTGCACTCCAACGAGCCCGCGGCAGGCCGAAGCGGCGGTCATGAAGAGTCGAACGACAAAAAACCTGAAAGGGATGGATACGATGAAAGATGCTATGACACGACGGGGGTTTGTGTGCGCGGCAGCAGCAGGGTCTGCCGCTCTGGCAGGGCTCGGCGTTCAGCCAGGCCCGTTGGTGCTGGGGGCCGAAGCCGACAAGCCTGCTTTGCTGGGAGGCACTCCGGCCCACCAAGGAGACTGGCCGGCATGGCCGGAGTGGCGTCAGGAGTGGGAGCCCGATATCGTCAACATCCTGCGGAGCGGTGACTGGTACCGCGGAGGCGATGGCGGCAGGGTGCCTGAGTTCGAGGCGGGTTACGCCAAGCTGCTGGGCGCGAAACGTTGCTTGGCCACGGCGAGCGGCACAACGGCGTTGATTACCGCCCTGCATGCAATTGGAGTCGATGCCGGGGATGAAGTGATCGTGTCGCCCTACACGTTCATTGCCACCTACAACGCGATCCTGACCCACAAGGCCCTGCCGGTATTTGCCGACACCGACCCGGCCACGCTGACAATGGATCCGGCCACGATCGAGAGCCGGATCACCGATCGAACTCGACTCATTCTGCCGGTCCACATCTTCGGCATGCCGTGCGATATGGATCCGATCAATGGGATTGCCAAAAAGCACGGTTTCGGCGTGGTGGAGGATGCCTGTCAGGCATGGCTGGCCGAGTACAAGGGTCAGAAGTGCGGCACGCTGGGCGACCTGGGCTGTTTCAGCTTCCAGAATTCCAAGCACATTCCCTCCGGGGAAGGCGGGGCCGTCAGCAGCAACAACGACGAACTGATCGACCGCTGTTTCGCCTACCACAACTGCGGACGAGCCACAGGCACCTTCCAGGGGAACGGCTGCTTCACCCGGGGAAGCAACTTCCGCATGCAGCATTTCCAGGCCTCGATGCTCCTGCAGCAGTTCGACAAGCTGGTCGAGGAAACCGCGACCCGTCGGGAAAACGCGGACCATTTGATCGCGGGTCTGAAGGACATCGCAGGCGTAGAGCCGGCCCGATTGCCCGAGAACAGCCTCGCCGTGTGGCATCTATTCCCCCTGCGGTACGATCCGCAAGGGTTCAGCGGGCTTTCACGCGACGATTTCATGCGGGCTCTCCACGCGGAAGGCGTTCCCTGCAGCAGCGTTTACCACGAGCAGTACAACGACGGCCTGCTCGACGAGGCGATCGCTTCGCGAGGGTTCAAACGGCTGTGTTCCGAAAAACGCCTCCAGGAGTACCGCGACAGCTTCCAGCAGCTCAAGGGCAACCGCCAGGTGTGCGACCAGACCGTCGCCCTGCCTCAGAACCTGCTTCTGGCGGAACGGGGAGATATCGATCATATTATTGAAGCTATTGGAAGGATCAAGAAGCACAGCGCCGCATTGGTCAAGGCCTGACAAGCCCTGACAAAACGTCGGAGTCTTCCACCGGCATGGATGCGCACAGTCGACGGTTTTGTCAGTGGCTCCAAGGAACATCCATCAAGACAAGCAAGTGAGAAGGACGAAACGATGAACGATCAAATGAAGAGTCGCCGCGGATTTCTGGCAACGGTCGGTGCCACAGGTGCGGCCTCGGTCCTTGCCGGTTCCGTGGGGGTATCCACGAGTCAGGCGGCCAAGGCCGAGGGGGCCGAGAAGCTTGCGGTCGACGGAGGGACGCCTGTGAGAAAGGAACAGCTCCATGCGCAGCCCTATGGACCCCAGTTCTACGACGACGTGGAGAAGAACGAACTCATCGAGGTGCTCGAATCGAGAGCTCCCTTCCGCTGGGGCGCGGGGGACTCCAAGACGCTCCAATTCGAGAAGGCCTATGCTGAGCACATCGGAGTGAAACACGCCCTCGGAGTCACGTCGGGAACGACGGCCTTGTTCACCGCCGTGGCGGCAATGGAGATCGGCCCCGGAGACGAGGTGATTCTCCCGGCCTGGACCTGGTATGCAGACTACGACGCCATCGTGCTTTGCGGGGCCCTGCCGGTGTTTGCGGAGATCGACGATTCTTTCAACATCGACGTCAACGATATCGAGGCCCGGATCACCCCGCGAACGAAGGCAATCATTGCCGTTCACCTGCAGGGAACGACCGCCGACATGGACCCGATCCTGGAGATTGCCAGGAAGCACAAGCTGATGGTCCTGGAAGACTGCGCCCAGTGCCTGGGAGGGAAGTACAAGGGAAAATATGTCGGCTCGATGGGCGACATGGGAATCAACAGTTTCCAGCTCAGCAAGAGCATCACGGCCGGGGAAGGCGGAGCCGTGGTGAGCAGCAACGCGGAACTGTTCGAACGGGCCGTTCGTTTCCACGATGTGGGCGTGATCCGTTCGCCTTACAAGGAGGATCTTAAAGGGGGGTTGCTGGCGGCCTTCGCCTCCTGCAATTTCCGCATGAACGAGTTCACCGGCGCGGTGCTCAAGGGCCAGTTGACAAAGCTCGAGACGATCTGCGCGGGACTGCGCAAGAACTACAAGAAGGTTCGCGAGGGAATTGCCGACCTGCCGGGATTGAAGTTGCGGAAGACGCCCGACGTGGAGGGAGACCTGGGCGTGGGAGTCTTCCTCGACATGGGTACCGAGGAGCGTCGCGACCAGTTCCTCCGTGCCATGCGGGCCGAAGGGGTCGCCGCCTGGGGACCGGGCGGTTCCGCTATCCTGCCAATAGATGAACGCATCGAAAAAAAGGTGACGATCGACTCGAACTGGCCGTCGTTCAACACGCCCGAAGGGAAAGCGATCCAGTATGGAAGCGAGTGCTGCCCGAGGACCATCGATATCCTGGGACGGCACGGCGGTGTGATCATGGATCCGAATTTCAGCGACGACGACGTGAAGGATATCGTCACGGCCATTCGTAAGGTCTATACGGCCATGAACAAGGCGTAGCGTATCCGTCACGGCTTGACCCCTGGAGCGGTCGGGGCGGGTGACTCCCGTGAGGGATATCGCCCCGGGCGGACCCGCTCTGCCCGCTCCCAGCCGCGCGACGGAAGGCAATCGAAATCCTGTTTGACCGAAAACCAGGCCACTGAGCGGGCACGTGGATGCCTGCGGAAGGCTCCTTCATCCTGTTCCAGTCACTCACCCCCGGAGCCCTTCGATCGGCCGGGGCCTCTACGAAACGTAAGGAAGTTCCTAATGTCCAAGACGAGAAAGACCAGTCGACGAGCGATGCTTGCTCAATTGGCAGGAGCCACTTTGACCTTGCCGGCGTTTCTCTCCTGCGAGCAACCGAAACCGACCGTGACAAACGAAGCTGGGGGCCCTTCACCTTCGCCCGTGTCGGCAAAACTGGCTCGAAGTCCCAACGAACAGATCAACGTCGGGATCATCGGCTGCGGTCGGCGCAACGGGCAACTGGTGATCGGCAAAGGCGGGCAGGGCGCACCGCCCGCCCACGCGAGGATTGTGGCCTTGGCCGATTTCAACCTGAAACGGGCCACCGAATGGGCGAAAAACTATCAGGCCAAACTGATTTTTCAGGACTACCGCGAACTTCTCGACCGGAAAGAGGTGGACGTAGTCATCTACGCCACCCCGGAGCACTGGCACTACCTCCCCTGTATCCATGCCTGCCAGGCGGGCAAAGACATGTACGGCGAACAACCCCTCAGCCATACGATCGCCGAGGGCCAGGCCATGATCAAGGCCGTCCGCAAGTACAAGCGAGTGTTTCAGACCGGCGAGCAGCAGCGGTCTCACCCCGCCACTCGCAAGGCCGTGGAACTGATTCGCAACGGGCGGATCGGCAAGATCCAGAAAGTCATCGGCTACAACTATCCGAGTGCCTATGAGTGCGATTTCGCCGCCCAGCCGATTCCCGAGTGGCTCGACTGGGACCGTTGGTGCGGGCCGAATGAGGTCGTGCCCTACAACATCGATCTCTATCTATCGCGAGTCGCCTATGAACGGGAGCCTCCCTACTACACCTACCCCGCGGAGAAATATGCGGTGGGGCCGGGGTGGATGTCGTTCCGGCCCTATTCCGGGGGTGAGTTGCCCAACTGGGGATGCCATGGGCTCAGCATGGTCCATTGGGCCTTGGACATGGACGCGAGCGGCCCGGTCGAGATCTGGGTAGACCCGGAGGAGAAGCTGGAAACGGTGGTCTACCACACTCCGGAGACGCCGGCTCGCGGCGACGCCCTCTGCTCGCGCACGACCATTCACTACAAGTACGCCAACGGCGTCGAGTTGTCGCTTGTCAGCCGAGATCCCAAGCTGGGCGGCGGGGCGACTTTTGTCGGCGACAAGGGGAAGATCACGATCTTCCGTGGCGGCTACGAATGCGATCCCGTGGGCCTCGACGAAGACCCGTTGCCCTCCGATGCGATCCGCGTCTACGAGAGCGATAACCACATGGAGAACTTCTTTGCCTGCGTCGAGTCGCGCAAGGATCCGATCATGAAGATCGAGAACGCGCACAGTGTGGCGAACTTGTGCCACCTGGGCAACGCTGCCCGTCGGCTGGGCCGCCGCCTGAAATGGGATCCGGAAAAAGAGATCTTCCCCGGTGATGACGAGGCAAACACCTGCCTCGACTGCGAGAAACGGAAGGGCTACGAAGTGCCCAAAGAAGTCTAGACATCCCGCAACATGAACATGAATAACGTACAGACATACAACCGAGGAGCAAACCGATGATCTGGCGATCGATTGCAGCCGTTGTGGCGGCCTGCTGCTGGATGGCGGCGGCCGAGTGTCCGGCCGCCGAGGAGACGGCTGGGCCGTCGATTCGTTACGTACCGATGGATGCCCCGGAAGGGACCTCCCAGGCCGTGATCGTCGAGCGAATGCCGTTGGTTCACACGCGGCAGCTCTATCCGCTGAGTCCCGACGGAAAGCTGGCAGGCGACGGTTCGGCCGACAAGCAGATCGAGCAGGTGCTGGCGAACCTGGAGGGCGTGCTGAAGGAGTCCGGTTCCGGCCTCGACCAACTTATCCGGGTGAACGTCTATGCCCTGTCAACGGCGACCGTCAGCAGCTTCCGCGAGCAATTGGGCAAGCGTCTCGGCGGGTCGGTCCGCCCGGTGATCACCTCGATTCTCACGCCGCTGGCGCATCGCGGGGCCCTCGTGGCCGTCGATGCCGTGGCCGGAGCGGCCGACAGCGGAACCGAGGTTGCCCTGAAACGTTGCCCCTCGGTCGCCGGCGACGACAAGTGTGCCGATACCGCCGTGTTGCCGTCCGGGGGAATCGCTTATCTGTCCGGCATGCCGGACGTATCCGATCTGACGGCGCTGGCCACCACCAAGTCGATGACGAACCTGATTAAGACCCTGGGGTACTCGAAGCTCACGCCCAAGGACGTGGTGCAGGTGAAGATCTTCCTGAAGCCGGTGACGTCGGCCGAGGAGGTCCTCCGCGAAGTGCAGAAGTCCTTCCCCGACCAGATCATGCCGCCCGTGGTTTTCGTGGAATGGCTGGCCTCGATGCCGGTGGAAATCGAGATGATTGCCCGGTTGCCCCTGTCGGACAAACCGGCCGAGGGAGTGGAGTATTTCGACCCGCCCGAGTATCGACAGTCCAATACCTTCAGCCGGGTGGCCCTGATGCGGGCCGAGCGACAGATCTACATCTCCGGGCTATACGCCCGAAAGCCGAGCCGAGGCGAGCCGCAGGCCAACGACCTTTTCGGCCGTCTGAAGGAGATCTTGAACGAAACCGGGAGCGATCTGCGCCACCTGGTCAAGGCCACCTACTACGTGAGCGACGATGACGCCGCCCGTTGGGTGGACAGGGCACGGCCCCTACTGTTCGACGAAACCCGCCCGCCCGCCGCATCGAAGCTGATGGTCCACGGCGTGGGCGAATCTCAGCGTACGATGACCGTCGATATGATCGCGGTGGAAGCAAAGTGATCAGCAAAGGGCTGAACAGGCGGTTCGCCCTGTTGCGAAGGCTCTGAACGTAATCTCCCGCTTTTTGGCGGTGTTGCCGCAGGGGGAGTCCCATGCGCGGGCCCGGGGGCTCACGCGAGAAGAGGCGTATGGGGTTTATACATCCTACCGCCGGCGTTTCGGCTCGATTTGAACGCGACACCCGCCAGGTGTCATCCATTTTGGACGAAGGAGGATAACCCATGACGCTGCGATCTCTTGGAATGGTTTTGCTGGTCGTCTGTTGCCTTGGATTTGTCGTCTATTGTGTCGCGCTGACCAACTGTCCGCCTGACTGGGGCGACATGCGTGGGGGTGGGATGCCGGGCAGCACCTCGCCGGGGAGCACGGCTGCAGGCTGGAGCGTACCGGGGAGCACCGCAGGTGGCTGGGCCGTGCCGGGAACCACGGCAGGAGGATGGGCCGTTCCCAAAGGCACGTCACCGGGATGGGCAGTCCCGGGTGTTACGGAGTCGAACGCCCTTGTGCCGATCGGCCCGCCCGATGCAGGGCAGGCCGTCGTTGCGAACGGCTATCCCCTGGATTCCGCCCCGTAGAATCGCAGGTATGATAACCAAGCCGGCGTTCCCACATTGCTTTTCGTCCAACCCGCTCGGATCCCCAAACATCTCCGGTGAGTTGCCCACGTACCGATAAAGGTTCGGGTCCCCCGCAGCGAAGCCGATGGGGTCTTCGGAGATCCACTGCCCCACGCCCGGATCGTACCAGCGGTTGGTGTTCCACTTGAGGCCGGTGTCATCATCGTAGAAGCGTCCCGTATAGCCGAAGATCGTGTCGACCGTGGCACTGGTCTCCGAAAAGACCTTGCCAAACGCCTCATACACCTTGTGGTTGGCGATCGTGGTGACGTTCGTGGCGGCGTTGTAGGTGACCACGTCGCGCACCGTCCCTTGCCAGTCCGCCACCCGTCCAGCGGACGTCGCTCGGACTGCCGGTGGCCACCTGCTCGTCGGCCAGGATCTGGTCGACCGCGTCGCGGTCGGTGCGTGAAAGAGCCGCGCACGAAGTAAGTGTCCCTGCCTGCCGGCCCCCAGAGGTAGCGGTGTTTTGGAGTGCGCCGACTTGTCGCCGCTTTCCTTCAACACTGACAATCCATCTCCAGACACGTCCGTGCTTCAAACGCTCTACCATTGCCGAAGGACGGCGGTCGGAGAGTGCAAGGCTTCCTCGAATGGAACCCGAGCGTTAAGAGAAAGCGGTAACAAGTTCCCGCACTCCAAAGGCCCGTGCCGCCGCCCGTCTGGAACTTGGCACCGGTCAGCCGGTTGCGGTGGTCCCAGGTGTACTGGGTGATCGAAGTATCGCCCGTGTTCAGCGTGCCGCTGGAGTCGGTGTCCACAAAACAGACCGTGCGGTTGCCGTTGGCGTCGGTCTGATCACTCTCACCGCAAAGGCGCGAAGAGCGCGAAGGTCTTTCTTGGCGCTCTTCGCGCCTTTGCGGTGGAATCCTGTCTTCTGTCGATCGACTCTCGACGGCCCCCCTCCTCGCGATTCCTCCGAGTCCTTCGCGTCTTTTCGTGTCCTTCGCGGTGATCCCTTCCCCTCACCCATCCCCGTCCGGCCGAACCTCTGTCTTCCTGGCTCCTGTCTCGTGTCCCCTGTCCCCGCTGTCCTCTGACCCTCTGTCCTCTGTCCCCTGATTCCTCCCCTCCTCCCCGCTTCCTGACCCCGGCGGAGCCTTCAAGTTCACTCACCCGACCTGGTCGGACTTCGAATCTCAACATCTCTCCGCCCGCAGCCCTCAATGCCACCCACCAGAAGGAATTTCGCACCACCCCTCTATCGAGCGATACAAAGTTACACCCCAGACCAGTCCCGTAAACACTTTCCCCACAACCATTTCCGCCAACGCCCCTCGTCCAAGATTTTGCACCGCTGGAAAGTGTAGGTGCAAAAACCCGT
>CAYSCH010000022.1:0-45560 GCA_964429355.1 uncultured Planctomycetaceae bacterium
GCCGCTCGCCCGAATAGACACGGAGCGTGCAGGCCTCGATCGGCCTAGTGCATTCGATGGTCAGGTCAATCCGCTGCTGCGGTGGATCGTCGCGGCTGACGAGCGAGGTGGGGGCGACTTGCAGGCTCGTGGCGTTGTCCGGAGCATCATACGAGATAACGACAGGCAGAAGCGCCGTCAAGTCTCCGCCCGCAGAAACCGAAGGGGGAACAACGAAGACGGCACAAACGAACAGAGCGGCAAGGCGGTGAGGCATGGAAGTTCTTCTTTCCCGCAACTGGTATCGAAACGCGATAGCGTTTGTCAAAGCCCGACACGACGGTTCAGGATCGCCGGCCTGCCAGAGTTCCACATCCGAAACTGGTGCGCCGACGCACGCTCGCTACATGTCCACACTTACGCCTTTGCGCGTCCGTCTCCCGGGCCGAGAATCACCGTTTCGAATCCTGTCGTGCTCGAACGCCTATCATGGTGGGAATCGGTCGATGCGAGTCACCCGACGGGCGATTGACGGTCGTCAGTTCGCCGGACGCCTCATCTCGATAGAGCATGATCGAACTGCCTCCACCGTCCAGATTGATAGCATCGCGACACCCGAGACTCTGCATCTCCTTGGCCAACTCGTACATGCTGAGCCCGTCGCTATACCCGGCTCTACGTCCGTCAAACACGGCAAGGAACAGAAAACGCCCTGTCTCGTCGGACCCCAGAGCCGTGCGTGGATGCCGCACGCCTCCCGGCTTCGGGATAACACGACCTTCCTGCAGGAGCGTCGCGCAGAAGTCGCCCACACCCTGGCGCATGTCGGTCAAACGCGTCGGGATACCGAGTCGCGGCGTCATGTTGCTGTCCAGCCAGAACGGGGTCCGGCTATTCGCGTCGCGAGAATCGCCCAGGGGACTCCGTACGGCGGCGTCGGAACAGGCCAGGCCCACGACGTTCACATGCATGCCTTCTTGCCACGGCAGCATCCTGTCTTCGGATCGCACCTTGGTGAATGCGTTCGCATTCACACCCGCGAGCGCGTTGTGACTCACGAGCAACTCTCCCGGGGGAGTCAGCGCGGCTTCAGCCGGTCCTTGGCCGTCGGGGTCGTCGGCGACCATCACGGAGAATTCGTATCGTGGGTTCTTCAAATCGATGCGCATACAGGACGTGGCAAGAGGGCGTGGGAGCTTCCTGGTCTCCTGCCAAATCGCCACCGGCTGGGGCACCGCGTCGCCCATCGAGGGACGTTGGTCGAGACGCACAAGTAGAGGACTTTCGGCGAATGCCGAGTTGGCCAGCACAATGAGAATGCAAGAAGAAAGCACCAACAAGTACTGGCTTCGTATCGTAGGCATGTCGAACTTTTCTTCTTCCATAGCGCCGTTTCCAGGAATCATTCAGAAGCAATCCGTAATCAGACACCAACACTACTGAATCTCAATCTCGTACCAGACCGTCTCGTATTCCGGCTTGATCTCAATCGCCGAACCGGTCCCGTTGCTCTTCACAGGTACCTGACTCTTTCGATTGCCACCCGGATCAAGAGCATAGCAGCGGACACGATCAGCCCCGGCCGGCAGCGCGATCGTGGCCGGAATCCCTTCCACGCAGAAGGGCCCCTCGCCCCAGTCGTCTTTGACGATAGTAATCGACGTCGGTGTTACCTGCTCGATCTCCATGCCCCGGTTTTGCGCCAGTCCCGTGGCGGTCAGCAGGATCGTGGCGGGCTGCTTCTTCTCGCCGAAGCCGGTGGCGTGGCGTGAAACGAGCGAGACCGTGGCCCAGTCAAGACGCGTTTCGCCGATGGCAAGCGTGACGTCGCCCAGTTCAATGGTCCGCCCTTGCGGAAACCCGGTGAACAGCTTCGTATTGGGGGTGTTGACGGTGAAATAGCCGGCGCCGGGTTGCTCCATGTTCCATGTCAGTTCACCCGTGTCGCTGACGAAGACCTTCTGGTCGGCGGAGATGCCGTCGACGGTCGCCGGATCGGTGCCGTGTTTTCCGGTGAGATCGACGGCCGCCTTGTGAATCAGGGTAAGCCGCGAATCGAAGCCGGCCGAGTCGATGCTCGCGCCGACCGCTTTGGAGGCGGTCAGCCGATCGAAGTAGGCTGGGTAGTCGACGGCCGCGACGACGGAGCGTTTCGCCTCCTGAACGTCGCCTCGCAGGAAGACGGCCGCACAGGCCGGGAAATGGGCCAACACGTCCGTCCGGTTGATCATGCTGAAGAAGTAGGTGTGCCGCTGGGGCTGGAAGTCGGGCCGGTGATTGTAGGTATATTCAAACACACCGTCCCAACCGTGCAGGCGGCCGTAGGCCCGCAGCATCGGCTGCCCCTCGGCCCCGTACTGGTTGGGGAAGGGATGGTTGTATTCGCTGACCGTGTACGGTTTGCCGTGCACCCGTTGGGCGGCCAGACCGCGGATGCAGGCCATCGAGTTGACCATGGACTGGTTGCCAATCCGCCAATCGGCACTGACGGGACTCGGGTGGCACCAATAGGCATGGTTGTCGACGTAGTCGAGCTCCGCCTGCACAAAGGGCGGACTGTAGCCGAGCTGCGTCCCCGACACGACCGCCTTGACCTTCAACTCGTTCTTGAGGTAATCCGACATGCCCACCCAGTAGCTGCGTTCCGTGTCGACGAGGAACTGGTAGAAATCTCCCATGGCCGCAGGTGGGACGTAGCCGGCCAGCTTCACGAGGGGAATCGAACCGTCTTCGAGCCGCGAGTTCTCATTGAACTGGCTGTCGGCGCCGCTCTGAAAGGAGAGATCGTCGATCTCGCAGGTACCGGTCTTGAATCGGGTGAGCTGGAACTGCGCCGCGTCGGAATCGTCGGCAGCGGTGAATGAGAAGGAAACTGCCTTCCACTGGGAACCGACGCGGAGAGTCTGGTGCAATCCCAGCGACCGCCAGCCCCGCAGCCCATCGGCCACGGCCATGCCGAGAGTGACCTCCCCATTCTCCCCGATCCGCCGCACTCGGAACGAGAGCGTGTAGGGCCGGCCCTTCTTGACCGACAGGCTGCGGAACAATTTGGGGAAGTACTCTTGCCCTTCCCGGGTGACGGTGATCCTGAGAACGCCCTCGCCGGCCTCACATGCGGCTTCCGCCGAACCGGAAGAGAGGATCCAAGTCCGGCCATCGATCGAAACCGGCGAGTCGAACGTCCCTTCCGGGATCTGCTCGTCCGACAAGGGCGTGGCAACCCACTTCCAGGCCTCGCGCAGGGCGTCCGTCGACGGGTATTTGTTTCGAAGCCACCCGTTCCACTGGCGGCGGAGTTCGGCCGCGTAAGGATCGGGAAGACCGTCAACGGCGCCGGAAAAGTATCCCCGAAACAGGGCGTTTTCGTTGTTCAGTTCCACCATGGCCACGCAGGGGTCGGATGCGTAGGCCAGGCCCGTGTGCGGATTGACATGCGTCAGCAGTTTGGCGGCGTACTCCTTCTGCAACTCGATCATCCGGGGCTCGAAGTTGTCGAGTCCCTTGTCGGCCCAGGGGCGTTCGTCGGCGCCCGTGAATCCGTCGCGATCATCCCACATGCGAGCCACGTGGAGATTGATGTTGACGTAGATTCCCCGCTTCTTGAAGGCGGCGATCAGGTAGTCGAGCCGCTCCAGTTGAGCCGGGTCGAGGTTCCGCTGGGTTGCCGGATCGTCGGCAATGATGCCGGGGAGCTTCTCCTCGCGGAAGTTGCCGTACGGGGCGTCCATGTAGTGGAGCCGCACGCAGTTGATCCCGAAACGGGCAAGCCGGTCGGCCACCTGGTCGGCATCTTCATGGTTGGGGAAATTGGCCGGGCCGGTCAGGTTTGTCGCATGGAGGCGCACGGGGCCGGCATCATTGACAAAGCGGCCGTTCTCCACTCGGATCGCTCCGTGTTTGCCTGCGGGAGCGTCGAGCAGATGAGCCATGCTGGTGGCGTTATCGGGCCCGTCGTAAGAAATCACGAAGGGAAACAGCGGCGCCGGCTCCTCGGCCGGCAAGAAACCGGGAAGGAAACAGCACACCGCAGACAGTGCCAGAATGATGAGTCGAGGTCCCATAGGAGTTCTCCTTCGTCTGAAATGGTAACGCAGGCGGACGGGGCCTGTCAAAACACCGACGCGTCCGCGCGTCCGCGGTGCCAGCCTATAGGAGTTGCTGTCCGGTCTAAACCGTGGAGTCGCGCCGGTTGGCATGCTTTGCGAAAAACTTCAGAATCTATGCGAAATTCTTCACACCTGAGGCAGCCGGTGACCGGACTTGAGCATTCGACGCGGAAAGCACAGACATGCCGTCCGCATTTGCTTGACATGACCGGTGCGGTGCCTACATTGGCGGGTGCAACGTGCGTCGTCTGCCCTTGGGTTGCACGGATGCGCTTCGTCCTGAAACCGATGAATGAGATCGGGTCACTTGCACGGAGAGAGCTTGCCATGAGACTTCTTGTGTGGTTTGCATTGATCGTTGCGATGGCAACCTCCCTGCCGGCCGCCGAACCGGCTGTTCCGGCGAAGATCGAACTGGATCGCCTCGACTGCCGCTGGACGTTCGGCAATCACGAGCCGATCTCCATGTATCGCCGCATCGGCCGCCAGAGCACGGGCGGTATCGAAGGGGGCGCCCTCTGGCTGGAAGACTGGCATCACTGGTTCGACAGTGAGGATTGCCCCCGGTTTATGGAAGATCTCGGCCTGAACATGCTCCACTGCCGGTTCTACAAGGGGATGGGCTGGGAGTACGAATCGCAGGATTTTCCCAACGTGAAGCGGTTTGTGGAGAACTGTCACAAGCACAACGTCCGTGCCCTGGCCTACGTCCAGTTTTGCACGCTGTACTACGAGATCATGTCGGACGAAATCCCCGACTTGGCCGACTGGGCGGGCGTCGACCGATACGGCGACAAGCTCACGTGGGGCAGCGCCTACTATCGCTGGAGTCCGTGCATCAACGCACCGGGTTTCGAACCTTACCTGAAGAAGGTCGTCAAGATCGCCCTGGAAGAGGGCGGACTGGACGGCATCATGTTCGACAACTGCGGTGTGCCGCCCTGCTATTGCGATCGCTGCGCCGGCCTGTTCCGTGAGCACCTGGCCAAGGTGCCCGATCCGGAGACACGGTTTGGCATTCCCACCGTCGCCCATGTGCTGCCACCGGTCCACAGCGGATACGGCGAGATCCAGGATCCCGTCTACCAGGAGTGGATCCGCTTTCGCACGGAACGCATGACGGCCCTGTACCGCCGGCTCTACCTGCACGCCAAGGCCTGCAAGGCGTCGGCCATCGTCAGCGGAAACGTCGCCAACATCCGCCGTGCCAACATGGCCGATTCCACCGGCCTGATTCCCACCGACCTGGCCGACTGCTTCGACATCTTCGTGTCGCAGTCGGGCAACGCCCCGGGCGTGGTCGACGGCTGCGTGGTCAATCGAGTTCGGGAAATCAAGCTCTCGACGGCAGTTGACACGCCGATTCTGGCCCTGTGCGACAGCGACGCCGGCGGTGCTCGCGAAGATCAGACCAAGGGAGAGGCCCTGGCGCTGGTCGAAGACGCCGTGTTCGGCGGGATTCCCACCGATCGCACGGTTCTCAAGGCCGATCGCGAAATGGTCTCACCTCGCCGCCTGGCCGTCCACCGGGCGATGCTCAAGCAGTTCAACGAAACCGTGGACGCCGGCCGCCAGGGGCTGGCTGCGCCGAGCTATGAACCGGTGCGACTTCTCTACTCGCGGGAGTCGATCATGTTCTCCGAGGAATCTCACCGCGCCGTGCTCAGCGCCGAGGAGATCCTGCTGCAGAATCACGTGCCGTATGGCCTTCTGCCCTGTTCAGCAGATACGCCCTTGGTGATCCCCGATAACGGCGAGGTGCTTCTGGTTTGCGACCAACGCTGCCTTTCTGATCTGCAGTTGGACGCCCTTGCGGATTTCGCAAAAAAGGGCGGACGTCTGATCGTTACCGGCCAGTCGGGCCAGTACGACGAACTCTACCGCCAGCGGCGAGAGAATTCGCTTGTCGAGGCGCTCAAGGGCTGTGAGAACACGATTCGGCGAGAGCAGGCCGACAAGGCGACCATCCGCGGGAGCGGGTGGGCGATCAAGGTCGCCGCCACGAAGGAAGACGGCCGGCATTTGACGGCCGATCTCGATGCCGTCTGGTCGCCACGAGTCCGGATTCAGGCACCGCCCTCGGTTCTTGGCGAGGTCAGGCAAGACGGCACTGCGATGTACGTTCATCTGGTGAACTACGCTCGGGAGCCGGTGGGGCCGGGAACTCGGATCGAGTTTGCCAAGAGAGACTTCACCTCGGCCGGCTGCACGTTTGCCGCTCCCATGGAGGGCCGTGCCCCGGCTCCGATCACGGCCAAGGAGACAGAGAAGGTGTACGTATTGGATCTTCCGGCGTTTGCCGACTATGCCGTGGTGACGATCCCGAACTGAAGCGGAAGAACCGCGAAACACTCGAACATCGCGAGAGAACCTTGGCCCTCCCTATAGGAGTTCGACCCGTGAAACCGCAACTGACTCGGCGCAGATTCCTCCACACGGCCGCGGGCGGCTCCGTTGCGATTGCCGCCATCGGCGCCGTGCAAAGACCGCCCCTGTTGGCGGACGGTACCGCAGCGCAGGAGGGCGCCTTCACGTTGGCAACGATGCCCCGTATCGACGTTCACACGCACATCGGCAACACGTGGGCGGTACTGGACGAAGTGATGGAATTGCGTACCGCACTCCGTCAGAAACTCGATCTGGATCTGGCGATGTGGGTGGGGCTGGGGCGTGCCGAACCGCCCGATATTGCTGAGATGCACCGGCGTTATGAGGGACGCATTCAGTTCTGCGTCAGCGACTTCGAGATCCAGCACGGCCGTCTGTTCCGTTTGTCTCCGGAAGATCTCGCCGGGTGGCACGAGCGAGGCGTGGTCGGATTCAAGCTCTACCCGGGCTGGCAGCGCGGCATTCAGATCGACCGGGCCGAAAACGATCCGATCTTCAGCAAGATGGAGGAGATCGGCATGGTGGCAGCTTCGCCGCACGTGAGCAATCCCTGCGGCACCTTCGGCCGGCGGACGGAATGGTTTTCCGAACCGGTGGAGTTCTGGCGTCAGCAGCGCGCGTGGGAGAATGTACTGAAGAAGCATCCGAGACTGACGGTTGTCAATGCCCACATGCTGTGGCTGTGCTACTCCGACGAACAGTTGGACTGCCTTCGCTACATGCTGGAAACGTATCCGAACTTGAACATCGACCTGGCCACCACGCCCGTGTTTCTCCACGCCGTGGGACGCGACAACCTCCGCGATTTCATGATCGCGTATGCCGATCGGATTCTGTTCGGAACCGACATGGCCAGCAAGTGGTTTTCCCCGGTTCTCGACAAGCAGTTTCCGAGCATTCGCGACAAGGTTCCCCAGTATGAGCGGTATTTCACGTTTCTGGAAACTGACAAGGAAGTGCCGAGCGGCATCGAGGACGAACACAAAATGCAGGGATTGGCGTTGCCGCTGGAGGTGCTCGAGAAGATCTATTTTCGCAATGCGATGCGGATTTACCCGCACATTGCCGAAGCGTTGAAACAGTTGGGCTATTTCGCCGGAAAGGGCACGGGTCAGGCGGCGCGTTCGTGAGTCGTGTTCGGCGGACGTGGTCGACCAACAAGTTCAGAAGGGAAACGAAATCGTGCCCAGGCTACCGCAACGCAGCATGACTACCTTTGTGATCTTCGCACTGATCGCAATCGGACATGGCCAGGAGAGAGACGCCGACTATCCCAATGTATTCGATGACGCAGCATCTCAAGAACAGCTTGCGCCGTTGTTTCCGTTCAAGATCACTCATGGCCTGCCCGACAATATCACCAATGTGCAAACCTGGGACGGCCCCTGGCGGCCGGCCGGAGAGGACGGCTTCGTCCGGGCCGTGAATCGGCAGTTTGTCACCGAGAACGGCCCGCGGTACTTTACCGGCACGAATATCTGCTTCAGCGGCTGTTTTCCCGAACACGATCAGGCCGAACAAGTGGCGGCCGACCTGGCCCGGTTTGGCTTCAATCTGGTACGGCTGCATTACGTTCATCACAAGTTCCCGCCCGGCAAGAAGTATGCCTCGCCCGACTCGTTCATCGAGCCGGTTCAACTGGAGAAGTTCGACTACCTGTTTCATTGTTTGAAGCAGCGAGGGATCTATGTCTACATGCAGTTGAACATCGACCGCAAGTTCGGCGTCGAATCCGGATTCGAAAACGCCGACAAGCTGCCGTGGTACAACAACGGCATCGACAATATCGAGCCCCGCATGATCTCGCTGCAGAAGAAGTACGTTCGCGACCTGCTCACCCACGTCAACCCTTACACGGGCCTGGCCTACAAGGACGATCCGGCCATCGCCACGCTCGAACTGGCCAACGAGAACTCGGTGGTCCGCGATTGGTACGGTGGGAAGTTGGACAACCTGCCCTCGCCCTACCAAGAGTTGTTCCAGAAGCTGTGGAACGACTGGCTGACGGAGAAATACGGCAACACGGCCACTCTCCGCCGGGCCTGGAAGTGCCGATCCGATGCACTGGGCGGGGACCTGGTTGCCGACGGAACGTTCCCCAAGACGCCCGCCGACACTCGCAATTACCCCGCCTGGGGCCTGCAGCAGGACGGCGAGAGCCGAAGCGACTGGACGATTCTCTCGGGCGATGCAACGTTGCCGAGGGGAAGCAACGCGGCCAGGTTGACGATCCGGAAGATCGGCAAGACGCCCAACATCCCCCAGTTCTTCTGCCGTTTCGGCGTCACGGAGAATACGCAATACAACCTGTCGTTCAAGCTGCGGGCTTCGAGGGCCGGTCAGGTGTCGGTGCGGGTGAGCCAGGACCACGATCCTTGGCATGTGGCCGGCTTCCGGACGACATTCGATGCGACGGAGCAGTGGCAGACGTACTGGTATAGCTTTCAGGCCGCCATGACCGATCCCAAGGTCCGATTGGTGTTCGCCAACTTCGCTGAGGGTGTGACCGTCGACATCGCCGACGTTTCCTTGCGTCCCGGCGGAACCATCGGCTTGAGCGAGGCGGAGACGCTGGAAGCGGGAACCGTGCCGCTGCCCACACCTGGCGGCCCGAATCGCTACCATCTACCGGAAATCCTGGCCGACATGAACCGTTTCCTGTTCGACTGTGAAGAGTCCTACTTCCAACAGATGGCCCGCACCGTGAAAGAAGACGTGAAGGCGCTCCAGCCGGTGACGGGTACGCAACTCGGCTACGGCTTCTGCTATCCCATGGGCCGCATGGATTATTGCGACATCCACAATTACTGGTGCCATCCGGCGGCCCCGGGCGGCGGTTCCTGGACGAACCCGAAGATGAAGGAGTTCTGGTTCATCGGAAACAAGGCGATGGTCAACTGCGAGCCGGACCGATCGACGATCGCCCAACTGGCCGTCAAACGGATTCTCAACCGCCCCTACACGGTCAGCGAGTACGATCATGGCTATCCGAATCTCTATGCCGCGGAAGGAAACCCGATGCTCTTTGCCGTGGCCGCCTTTCAGGATTGGAGCGGCGTCGTGCACTTCGCCTGGACCCATGACGACAACTACGATCCGCAGGCCATGACCGGTTACTTCGACATGAAGACCAACAGCGTCAAACAGGTCCACTTCCCGGCCTGCTATGTCATGTTCACCCGGGGCGACGTCCGGCGCGGTCCCGGCAAATACTGCTACACGCTGGACATGTCGGAACGGCAGGAACGCGACATGAACGCGGCAGCGGCAGCGTCGAATCGCTATTCCCAGTCGGCAATGCTGTTCGATCCGGAGCCGTCCTTGTCTCTGGCGGTCTTCTCCGGCATGAATCTGACCGACCTGCCGGGCAGCCTGCCGGCCGGTTCGGGGGGCACGACGAAGATCTCGTCGTGGGATGATCTTCCTGAAACCATGGGATCGCCCGAGAAGAAATGGGTCCGCAATGAATTCGGCGAACTGTTCTGGAACTATGACGCCGAAGCCGGGGGCTACTTCATGGTCGACACGCCGAACACCAAGGTCTTCACCGGATTCATCCGCGGTCATTCCTTCGAATACCGGGGACTCACACTCCGCCCCGGCCCGACTCGGCTCGACTGGACGACCATCTCGCTCGTCAAGGCCAAGGGCCAACCTGCCGGTGACGATCGGCTCTCCGCCGGCAACTACCTGCTGGCGGCCTCCGGACTGATGCACAATACCGGCAGCGTCTTCAAGAAGGTCTCGGCCGACTCCATCTCCACGGCCAAGGGATATGGGGGCATTCCCGGCGAGGCCCCGATTCTCTGCGAAGGCATCCCCGCAACACTGACTCTCAAGGCGGGCCCTGCCCGGGTGAGATTGTTCGCCCTCGATGAGGCCGGAAATCGGACCCAGGAACTCCCCGTCTCGGGGACGACGACGGAGGCTCGCCTCGAAATCGGCCCGAAATACCGGACGCTCTGGTACGAGTTGGTTGTTGAATGAGCTTGATCCGAGGTACGTCGTGAAAGACGGGGTCGAGACGTTCGGTATTCAGCACATGAAGTGATTTTTTAATGTCGCGAAGATCCTGCACCTCCTGAAATGGTGGACGGCAGGGCCGCCAATTGAAAGCGGGAGAAATCAATGAACAGAGTCGTTACGTTACTGGGCTCCCTGGGATTGCTCGCAGTCGCCTTCTGTGCGGAGGCTGCCGATCCGCCGCGTTGGCTGGGCTTCAACACCTATACGCCGAATGCCGAGACGCTGCAGCGATTCACCGAGGCCGGCGTCAACGTCGTGGTCTGCTTTCCCTCGAACGTGCTCAGTTCGGTGGGCGCGCCGTACAACAGCGCTTATCCGCCCATCTGGAACGGGCTGGGGGAATACGACTTCGACTGCCTGGACCGGCAGGTGGCCGACAAACTGGCCGTGAATCCCAAGGCGAAGTTCATCTTCTTTCTCGACCTGAATACGCCCACCTGGTGGTGCCGTCTGCGGGGTGCCGCCAATCCCGACAGCTTCGACCAGTTGGGGCGAGTGGCGGCCAGCGAGGTCTGGCGCCGGGACACCCGGGAGTATCTCCAGACCGTGCTGAAGCATCTCGAATCGAAGCATCGCGACGTGATCATCGCCTATTTTCTCGCCGGCGGCTCTACGATCGAATGGCAGGACCGCTCCCTGGGCGAGGAGAGCTCGACCCGCTGCAAAGCGTGGCGACGCTGGATGACCGATCGCGGATACCCAGACCCCGTGGATATCCCGCCGGCCTCGGTCCGCGACCACGTTTCGCACGGCCCGTTCCGCGATCCGGTCGACGATGCCCTGGCCGTCAACTACTGGCGATTCTCCAACGAATTGATCGCGGACACGATCTTGTACTATGCGGCCGCCACGCAGGAGGTCGTCCAGCATCGCGTGCCCCTCGGCCTCTGCTACGGCTACGTCATGGAGCACGGCCGCAATCGGCTGCTCTACGAAGGCCACCTCGACTTCGACCGGGTCTTCGCCTCGAAGGACCTGGATTGGTTCATCTCGCCCGGTTCCTACCACGATCGGCAAATCGGCGGGGCCAGCGGTTTCATGGTTCCGCTGGCCTCGATTCAGCACCACGGCAAGGGATTCCTGATGAGCATGGACCATCGAACACCCACCGCCCGCAGCGTGATCCTGGGCAAACAGATCCCGGGCCATGAAGGCGGCTTCACGGACGAAGCGGCCTGTATCGCCGGGCTCCGCCGCGAGTTCTCGCTCCGCCTGATCAGCGGGATATCGACCTATTGGTTCGATCTGTTCGGCCACTGGTTCGACAGCGATGCCACCCTCGCTTCCATCACCCAGATGCGTGAGATCTGGGACCGCCTGGCCCGGTCCCGTGAACCGTCGGTCGCTCAAGTGGCCGTATTTGTCGACGCCGAGAGCATGTACTATCTCGACGGCCGGGCCGAGTTCTACAACGACCTGCTCTACAAGCAGCGTTACGGACTCTACCGCATGGGCACGCCTTACGACGTGTACTCCTTCGCTGACCTGCCGACGCTGGACCTGTCGCGATACAAACTGATCTTCTTCCCCAACCTGTTCGTGGTCGACGCCAAGCGGCGGGAGCTATTGCGTGAAAAGGTCTGCACCGGCGGCAAGACCGTGCTCTGGGGATACTCGCCGGGGATCATTGCCGACGGCAAGTACGATCCCGGCCAGGTCGAATCGCTGACCGGGATTCCCCGGGAGGCCGAGGAACTCACCTCCCGGGCGTTGGACGGTTGGCGATCAGTATATTCCCCCCAGCCCAACGTCCCTGCCGGCGTGTTGCGGAAACTGGCTCGCGAGGCGGGCGCGCACATCTACTGGGAAGCAGAAGAACCGCTGTATGCGAACGACCGGCTGATTGCCCTGCACACCATTGAGGGTGGCCCTCGCACAGTCGTGCTGCCCAGGAAATGTCGTCGGGTCACCGAGGTCTTCAGCGGCCGCGTTGTCGCCGAGAACGCCGACCGCTTCGAAGACACGCTCTCGGCGCCTTGCACGGTGCTCTACCAACTGGAAGACTGAACGTTGACGCTTTGTATATCAGCCCTGAGATACCACTTGGATCATAGAATTGGAGGCTCGCTCGTGAACACAAATCATCACCTTACGCGACTTGTCCTCTCATTGGCCCTCGTCCTGGCGGCAACGGTCGTCTGCCAGAGCTTGTTTGCGGGGGAGGACACGCCGCCACCGGGCGTCGTGATCGATAGAAGCCCCGACTTCAAACAGATCCACGTCGGTTCACCGAGCATGGAAATCCTGCCCGACGGCACCTACGTCGCCTCTCACGACTGGTTCGGCCGCGTCTACGGCAACCGGAAGGTTACGGTCGTCTGCCAGTCGAAGGACCGCGGGGCCACGTGGCAGAAGATCTCGGAGTTCGAGGGCCAAAAGGGGAGCATGATGTTCGCCGTCGGCGCCACGCTGTGGCACATGGGCTGGTGCTCGCCGGGCGTGGAAGGCAAGAGAGACAACTGCATCGCCATTCGCCGCTCGCAAGACGGCGGGCGAACGTGGACTGTCCCGACGGACGAGAAGTCGGGGCTCCTGCTCTCCGACAAACACTACTTCGTCGACCCGGCCCCCGTCCTGTTCTACAAGGGCCGGGTGTGGAAGGAAGTGGAGGCCGTGGGCCCGAAAGACAAGAGCCCACGGAACTGGGCCACCGGATACCAGCCGATGGTGGCCAGCGCCCCGCAAGACGCCGACCTGCTCGATCGATCGAACTGGACGTTCAGCAACCCGGTCCCGTGGACGTCGCGTCCGGGGCTGGGCGGGTGGCTGGAGGGCAACGTGCTGTTCACGCCCGAGGGCAAGCTGATCATCCAGATGCGGGTGGACGACATCAAGGAGGGCGGCAAGGCGGCCCAGGTCCGGGTTTCTGACGACGGCAAGACGGCAACGTACGATCCGGCCTGGGGATTCGTGCCGATGCCCGGCGGCTGCAAGAAGTTCGTCATCAAGTTCGACGAGGTCTCCAAGAAGTATTGGTCCCTGGTCGACTGGATTCATCCGGATGACGTTGACGCCCCCGACAAGGAGCGGGTCCGCAACACGCTGGCCCTGGTATGCAGCGACAAACTGAAGAGTTGGGAGGTCCGCACGATCGTGATGCGGCATCCGAGCTTGAAGATCGGCTTCCAGTATTGCGACTGGCGTGTCGAGGGCGACGACATGGTGTTCGTCTGCCGCCTTGCCTGGTACGGTGCGCCGAACTGCCACGACGCCAACTACCTGACATTCCACCGCCTTGCGGACTTCCGGACCCTCACACGGGCCGACGACGCGGCTCCGTTTCGAGAGTAGAAAGGATTCGAGAACATGTCGTTGGCTGCCACCGGTTCGCTGCTGGGAGTCCGCGAGACGCGGCGGATCTCGGGCGACTACGTCCTCTCCGTCGACGACTTCAAACGCCGCGCCGTGTTCGACGATGAGATCGGGCGCTACTGCTTTCCGGTCGATCACAACGCGCACGTGGTGATCGAGGACGGCATTCTGAAACTGCGGATCGACGAGAAGCTGCCGTTCCGGCCCGACAAGAGCACGCCCTGCGTGAGTTGCATTCAAACGTCCGACCACCGCTTTGGGGCAACGACGGCCGAGTACCAGATTCTGGATAAGTTCGCCCAGAAATACGGCTGGTTCGAAATCCGTGCAAATGCCCGCGGGGCGAAGGGATTATGAGTGCTTTCTGGCTGCACCAGCACGACCCCACCAAGCAGGAGTACACGCCGGAAGGCCAGAGAAAGGGGCTCGCCGACGGAGTGGTCGAGATCGATATCATCGAGCTGCAGGGACGTCTTATCAGCGACGAGGCGAGCAGCGTAGACCTCAACGTTCACTTCACCAAAGAGGCCCACGCCCGCCCCAAGTTCCCCATCGACGCCTCCAAAGACTTCCACGTCTGGGCGATGGAGTGGCAGGAAGGACAGATCGACTGGTATTTGGACGGCGAGGTGCTCCACACCTACAAGGGCCCCACGCCGCAGGAGAAGATGTTCGTCCTCATGGCTCTCTTCCAATACTCCGGCTGGATCGGCCAGATCGATCCCAACATGGTCTATCCCAAGGATTTCGAGATCGATTATGTGCGGGTCTACTCGCGAGATGCGGAATAGCCGCGCGATTGTGGAGATAGTTCAAGAACACGAGTGAGCCTCCGACAGGCATTGGGGCACACAGTCGGAGGCTCTATTGATTCCGATGCAGCCAATGAAAATGCACCTTTTGCAGACGGGCCCGTCTCCCCACGGGTCGGGGATTGTGATGGCCTTGTCGGCCACGTGCCTGACGGTCATTCCCTGGTTTTCCGAAAGGAAGAACCACGTACGATTCGGCCAATAACACCATGAACAGCACGGCGCCGAGAATAGCCACGAATATGCCTGGCCGGTCGAACCCGCCAAGGGTGAGCGTCAAACCGGACAACACCGCGAGAAATGCCCCGTAGAAGCATCCCAAGTTGACGAGGCGAAGCCGCCCGATACGCGACAACTTCCGCTGCATTCGAACTCCTGTCGGAGGACCCTGGGACTCTTCCTGGTTTGGCACGGATGAAGGGAATCAGAGCACACCCTCACCTCCCCACAAAAACTCCGGGAGGCAGATACCGAGATTCCCCGTATCACGGCAATTAGCCGGCTCAGCCGCTCCTGTCAACCATCCGGATTAGCCCGTCCGGGGTGCGTCGCGATGCAGCAGCCCGCAACCGGATTTTGTCCGGATGGCGCCGAAGAACCAGGAAGACTGCGAAGTCCTGATGTGGCAAGAAGAGCAGCAGGCACTCTTCGAAAGGGCGATTGCGGGAAATAGGGGTTTCTGGCACTTCTGCTGGCGGCACTCGGAGAGTTCGGAGAGTGCCTGCTACTTTGCAGTTCTCCTGGCCGAAGGACGGGCCCACTTGAACAGGACTACCGGGATAAGGGAAGATAGGAATCGCTGACGACGTCCACCCGGCCACCACTTGCCAGCACACACCGGCCCGCTGGAGCCGCTGCCAAAACCGCCGGTGGTGCACATCCATGCCCATGGGAGACTTACGCGTTTTGCCACGGCCCCTTCACTCACCGGTCCCATTCCCCTTCCTCCAACGATGATCACCACACCATGAAATCCGCACAGATCGTACCGTCCCTGATTGCCCTGTTTCTGGCCCTTGGTCTTGCGATGGCGGAGGAGTCTTCGCCAGTTCCCGGCGTTCCGTGGCCGGCGACGGACGGGCTGGGCCGGTCGCTCCCGTTGACCGCGGAAGTCGGTCCGCCGCGGTCCGACCGGTTTGTCGGCATCTTCTACTTCCTCTGGCACGATGCGGCGAGCGGAAAGAGCCCGAGTTGGGACGGGCCGTATGACATTTCGAAGATTCTGCAGCAGGATCCCGAGGCGCTGAAGAAGCCCGATTCGCCGCTGTGGGGCGGTGTGGGACAGTATCACTACTGGGGCGAGCCGCTGTACGGGTACTACCGCAGCGACGACCCCTGGGTGCTTCGCCGCCATGCCCAGGCGCTCGCCGATGCGGGTGTGGACACCCTGATCTTCGATACGACGAACGCCCAAACCTATCGGGACACCTACATGGCGCTGTGCCGCGTGTTTCAGCAGGTTCGGAAGGAAGGGGGCCGGACGCCGCAGATCTCGTTCATGGTGAACACCAAGGCCGGCGAGACGGCCAACGAGATCTATCGGGATCTCTACCAGAAAGGGTTGTATGAGGATCTCTGGTTCCGCTGGCAGGGCAAGCCGCTCTTGATCTGCGACCCGGCCGCGGCGAGTGCCGAGCTTCAGCAGTTCTTTACGCTTCGCCGTGCCCACTGGCCGTTTGAAATGGTGAACACCGAGAAGGCCTGGCACTGGGAGGCGGCCTATCCGCAGCCGTACGGCTACGCCGACGACCCGAAGAAGCCGGAGCAGGTGAACGTTTCGGTGGCCCAGAATCTGCGGCAGAGCGACGGCAAGGTGACGAACATGAGCGAGGGGGATGCCCGTGGGCGGAGCTTTCATCGAGGCGGCGTCGATGAAGCCCCCGGCGCCGTCAATTATGGCCGCAATTTTCAGGAACAGTGGCATCGCGTGTTCGAGCTGGAGCCGCCGTTTGTGATGATCACCGGGTGGAACGAGTGGATTGCCGGGCGTTGGGAGCGGGCCGACCGGCCGATCGTGTTTGTCGACCAGTATGACCAGGAGCACAGCCGCGACATCGAGCCGGCCCGTGTCGGCCATCTGGACCACTACTACTGGCAGATGATCGCGAACATCCGCTGCTACAAGGGAGTGCCCGAGTTGCCGGCTGCCGGCGGGCCCAAGACAATCGATCTGGAGGCCGGTTTTGAACAATGGCAGGACGTGACGCCCGAGTTTCGCGACCATGTGGGCGAAACGGCTCCCCGCGAGCATGCAGGGGTGGCCGGGCTCAAGTACGAGAACCGCAGCGGCCGGAACGATCTGGTGGCCTGCAAAGTGGCCCACGACACGGAGTCGCTCTACTTCTACCTGCGAACCGCCGCGCCGATCGAGCCGGCCGTGACTCTGGACGGGCTGTGGCTGCTGCTGGATACGGATCAGGACTGCAGCACCGGCTGGGAGGGATATGACCTGGTTATCGGCCGTCAGGCGGAGGCGGACGGCAAGCTATCGGTAGAGAAGCACGTGAGCGGCTGGCAGTGGGAGAATCTCGCGCCGGCTACCTGCCGGCTGGAAGAAAACCAGCTCCAGTTGGCGGTCCCGCGTTCGGTGCTCGGGCAAAGGGGTGAAAAAAAGGTGGGGATCGATCTGAAATGGGCCGATAATCTGCAGACCCCCGGCGACGTTCTCGACTTTTATCTTAGCGGCGACGTGGCGCCGGAGGGGCGGTTCAATTATCGGTATTCGTACGAGGGAGGGGAGTAGTTCAGGTTGTTGACAAGAGCCGGCCCGCGGGGGATATTGGCCGCTTGTCGAGTGGATTTCTGCAACACGTTCTCGGCCGCGCCGGCTGAGGAGAGAAAGGAGACCGTCATGGCTGCCGAGTACCGATTCTCGTTTGGACCGTGGAACATTCACGAGGGGGCCGATCCCTTTGGTCCGACCGTGCGGCCGTCGATTGAGTTTGGCAAGAAGTTGAAACGCTACAAGGAGTTGGGATTCGACGGCGTGCAGTTCCACGACGACGACGCGGTTCCGGACATGGAGAATCTGTCGCCCGACAAGATCGTCCAGCAGGCCGCCCAAGTCAAATCGGTACTGGACGGCGAAGGGCTTGTGGCCGAGTTTGTGGCCCCGCGGCTGTGGGAGGATCCCCGGGGCATCGACGGCGGGTTCACGGCCAACGATCCGGCCTGCCGCAAGTGGGCGGTCGAGCGGTTCAAGCGGTGCTGTGATATCGGCAACGCCCTGGGAACGCCGCTGCGGGTGCTCTGGCTCGCCCGTGAGGGCACCTACATTCGGGAATCGAAGAACGCGATCATTGCCTACCAATACCTGTTCGACGCGATCAACGCCGCCCTGGAGTATGATCCGAAGGCGGAAATCGCCATCGAGCCCAAGCCGAATGAGCCGATGGACCACGCCTACGTGCCGACGATCGGCCACGCCCTGGCGTTGGCCCAGAAGGCCGTCGATCCGAAGCGGGTGGGAGGCCTGATCGAGACGGCCCACGCCCTGCTGGCCGGACTGGACCCCTCGGACGAGATGGCCTTTGCTCTCTCCATGGGCAAACTCTGGAGCGTTCATCTGAACGACCAGAACGGGCTGAAGTTCGACCAGGACAAGACCTTTGGTGCGGCCAATCTCCGCGGCGCGTACAACCAGGTCCGCGTTCTGGAACTGGGTGGCTACCCGGATACGGGCCGGTTCGTCGGCCTGGACGTGAAGGCTATGCGGTCGCAGAAGGCCGACGTGGCGCACAGGCACCTGTCGAACAGCCGCACCGTGTTTCTGAGGCTGGTGGAAAAGGTCCGCACCTTCCCGAAGAACGTGGAAGCCCAGTGCATTGCCGACCGAGACTACGAGGCGCTGGAAATGGCGGTCCTCGAGCATCTCATGGGCAAGTGACGGCCAGCAAGGGGCGTACGCGCGGTCCCGGGCGCGATCGCGCCCGGGGCTGGCGGTGTTTGCAGGCTCCGTGCGACAACCAGGGATGCCAGGTGCAGGCCGAGTCGGGCGCGGCACGAGGTGGAGGTATCGATGACGTCTCAGGAGCGACGCGGCAGGTTCCTGTTCCTGCTCTTGGCAACCCTCATCCTTGTGACGGCTCCCGGGTTTCATAGAGATCGTACATCTCGAAGAGCACCTCGCGGACGTTGCCTTCGTGGCGGTTGAAGGAAGCCCGGATATCATCGTCTGAGATGAGAGAAGGCTGCCTGGCGAGGAGGCTGCGGACGATCTGGCGGACCTGTTCAAGGCTCGCAACGCAGCGAATCAGGTCGGGAATTCCCATGGAGCGGTGGGCCGTTACGACAAGGCCGATTCGGTGCCGGCGGCAGAACCGCCGGACTTGCCGCCGGGATCGAGGACTCAGTTGCTCGTATCCGTCGACGGCAATCAGCGTCGGCGGAGTGCCATGCAGCAGGTCGGCCAGGCGGAGAGGAAGACGCCGCTCTGAGTCATGGAGCTCGATGAGCACAACCCGCTGGCCGGCTCCTTCCCAAAGCCGGATAAGGTCTGCCAGCAACGTCGATTTGCCGCTTCCGTGGGGCCCGACGATCTGGCCTGCCAGACCGATGGAGTCGAACCGGGCGGCGAGACTGCCGAGATCGCGGCCGGAAGGGAGACGGTAGGCGATCGCGCCGGGGCGGACGAAGCGAGTGGAGAAGGGATTCTCACGAGACATCGTTTTGCAGCCGCTCACAGGACCAGCGATGTGACAGATCAACGCACCCGGACGGGACTTCCGCTCAGGTCAGGTTGCCAGTTTGATCGGCGTCGAGGTCCTGAGGGCCTTCCAGCGCGGGTTGCGGGTCGACCTGATGATCCTTCTTGCGCCCCGCCGCTTTCGGCACGTTTCCCAGGCGGAAGAGCCGCTGGCCGACTACTTCCCTGCCACGGGTCAGAAAGACACGCACCCGGACACACCATCGCACCTTGATGATCCGTCCGTCGTAACTCAACGGACTCTTGGGAAGAACGGTTTCAAAAGTACCCGGGCGCCGCGGATCGATCCAATCGCCGTCTTCGGTCGACAAGCGGATGAAATGGTGGACTCCCAGGTCCTCGTCGCCTTTCCCTTCGGTATACCACAGCACGGAGACCTCGAGGGCCTTGATATCGTCGCGATCAATCGACATCATCCGATACTGCCCGGCGAGGGTGTCGCCGGGCTGGTATACCCGCCCATCTTCGCCAAGACGCAGGATGACTCGCGGTCCACTCATACTGCACCGTTGCCGTTTTCGCAGGGATAGACCAGCACGGGAAAGGAGCGTTCGAAGTCAGGCCAACCGGACACGTTTCCGCGGACCACGAACCGCCAGTTGATTTCGTTGTGCGCCGACTTGAAGGAATGCATGACGTTCTCGGGCACGCAAACGTCGCAGTTGACTTCGAAGGTCACACCGCGGACGACCTCGAAGTCGTCGCGCTGGTAGACGGGCTGCTCAGAGACCCGGCAGGACTCTTTCCGCGTGTCGGTTCCATGGCGGAAGGTTGCCTCTTCCTCGCAGACGAGCGAAACCTCGAATCGGCGAAGGTGCAGGCGGCCGGTCTGAGAAACGAACAGGCGATATTCCATTCCCGGACGGAGAGGGTGCTGCGAGATTTCGAGAAACGTGGGCCCGATTCCGGTCGTGATCATGGCGTAACGGACCGCATAGACGATGAGGACAACTCCGGCAGCGGCGAACGCCAAAGCAAAAAGCGTGAGGAGCCAATCGTGATTGCCGCGGAGATGCCCTCGAACGGCAACAATCAACAGCCATGCGACAATGCCGTTCCAGATCAGGCTCACGGTTGCTGTAACCGCCATCATCCAACTTGGGGCGGACGAAGCGGGCAGCCGAAATGCCAGGGTCGTGCCCGGACTGTCGGTCAGATTGGCGCCTGTGGGAATGGCAGGATATTCAGCAGTTGCCTTGCCCGTGGCCTCGAAAGTGGCCAGATTGGCCGCTTTCTGGGCGAAGGCTGAACGGTGTTCGGCCGACTTACCCCCCAGGAACAGGAGATAGATCAGCCGCGCCGAGCCGATGAGGATGAAGGCAACGGGAAGGATGAACAGCAGGGCAAGCCACCAACTGTAGTTGCGTACGAGCACTGCGCGGCTCGGATCTTCCGGATCGTACCAGCAAGGATACTGCCGGCCTGTCTGAAATCCGTCCAGAATCTTCTGCTTGTCTTCCTTTCCGGGGGAATAGCCGCCGGTCGGGTCAAAGGCCCAGATGTCGTAGGTCCAGACGACGAACTTCTCATCGCCGATCGAATACTCGATTTGAATCTCGGGGCGATAGAGGGTCTCCTCGTCGCCATCTTTCTCCCCGATGTGCTTATCGAGAACCTTGCAGTGATGGGGGACGAATTCGGTGTTGGCCTGCCATTGAGGGACAACGACCGTGAAGTAGAGAAGGAACAGGCCGCCGATCCCGCCGAGGAGAAAGACGGTGAAGAACAGGGTTTCCCCCAGGACGGCAAGCCTTCGCGAGGTGGTCCGCCGGTGTCGCCGTTTTTTTTCGAAGTATCGAAAGGTCCGAGCCAAATCGGCAGCTCCCCGCAGGTCAACTGGGCGCGGCAATCACCGCTGAGCAAAGTACTCGCAGGCGGCGACGATCGTCTCCTCAGCGGGGCTGCTTGGGAAACTCTTCGGTACCCGGTCGTCTTGATGCACGGTAGAACCCGATTGCCTCAAGTGCCTTGTAGACTTCCTCAAGGGTCTTCTCGCCGAAATTGGAGATACTCAGGAGATCATCGGGGGTGCTGTGAAGCAAGTCCCGAACCGTGTAGATTCCACGTTCTTCCAGGCAGTTGGTGGTGCGTACGTTGAGACCGAGTTCGGCCGTACTCATCTCCAGGGCGGCGAGCCTGTCGTCCCGCGAACCCTCGGTATTTGCCGGGATCCTCGTTCCCATGGGGCCCCTCCCCAAGCGTCCAAAATCTGGTTTCGGTGGGATCCTCCCACCTCGAACCCGTAGTATAGCAGCTTGCCAGACCTTGTGTAGTAATCACGCCGACAAACCTTCGGCCCCACCATTGGGGAAGTGCTGAGTAGGAGTTGAAGATAAGGGCCCGTGGGAGCCCCGGGATGCGGGAGAGCGTTTGTGCGAGAGGCCAGCTGTATTTGCCAAGCGATGTGGATGGAAGCTGACTGAAAGAGATGGAACGTGGAGAAGTCGGGCTTTGCTGACGGCTGCAAGATTCGGAGAGGATCCGCTATACTGAACCGGTTGGCAGAAGCGTCACGTGCGTTCCTACAGACAAGCTGGAGCAAGGGATTGCGATCTTGGCAGAACACCTCCTCGAAGGCCTGAATCCGGCCCAGCGTGAGGCCGTGGCGCACATGGACGGCCCGCTACTGATTCTGGCAGGGCCGGGCAGCGGCAAGACGCGCGTGGTCACGCACCGGATCGCCTGGCTTCTGGAACACGGCGTCAGCTCGCGAGAGATCCTTGCGCTGACGTTTACCAACAAGGCGGCCGAGGAGATGGGGAGCCGGGTTGAGCGGTTGGTGCCGGGCGAAAGTGTCTGGGTCAGCACCTATCACCGGTTTGCCGCCCGTCAGTTGCGCCGCCATGCGGGCCTGGTGGGCCTGGAGGAGAACTACACGATCTACGATGCCGAGGCGGCCGGACGGGTTCTGCGGCGGGCAGTGCAGCGAGCGCGCGTCGACCTGACGCCGTTTTCGCCGGACCAGCTTCGCACGGCCATCAGTTGGGCGAAGAACCAGTTGATTCTGCCCGACGACTACGAGCCCCGCCCCGGGCACCCATTGGGAACGCTGGTCAAGCGGATCTATCCCCTCTACCAGAAACTCCTCTTGGACTCGAACGCGGTCGATTTCGACGATCTGCTGCTCCATGTGGCGGTGATTCTGCGCGACAGCCCCGAGTTGCGTTCGAGCCTGGACGAACGGTATCGCTACGTGCTGGTCGACGAGTACCAGGACACCAACCTGGTGCAGTACGCGATCGCGAGGGCACTGTCGGTCGATTATCCCAACCTGGCGGTGACCGGCGATCCGGACCAGTCGATCTACGGCTGGCGAGGCGCGAATCTCAAGAATATCCTGGAATTCGAGAAGGATTACCCAAAGGTTCGCGTGGTCCGCCTGGAACAGAACTATCGAAGCGTCAAGGCTATTCTCCGCGCGGCCGACGGGCTGATCGCCCACAACCTCAAGCGGAAACAGAAGCGGCTTTTCACCGAAAACGACGAAGGTCGGCCGGTGCGGCTGGTCACCTACGCCGACCAATCGGACGAGGCTCGCGATATTGCGGGGCAGGTTTTCGAGGCCGTGCAGTCGGGGAGGCGGCGTCCACGGGATTTTGCCGTGTTCTACCGGGTCAACGCGCTCTCCCTTCCACTGGAGCTGGCTTTTCGTGAAGTAGGGATACCCTACCAACTGATCCAGGGAGTTGAGTTCTTTCAGCGCAAGGAGATTCGCGACATTCTGGCGTATCTGCAGATCGTCCACAATCCGCGCGACGACGAAACACTGCTCCGCGTGATCAACACACCGGCTC
Source organism: uncultured Planctomycetaceae bacterium (assembly GCA_964429355.1). GTDB lineage: Bacteria > Planctomycetota > Planctomycetia > Pirellulales > Thermoguttaceae > JAAYAY01. The sequence goes on from CAYSCH010000022.1 coordinate 23,123, forward strand.
GCGGCATCGGCCGGACGACTCTCGCCCATCTCGGCGACTTCGCGGCCACCAACGGTCTCAGTCTCCTGGAGGCAGCTCGTCAGTGCGGCCATCTCCCGTCGTTGAGCAAGCGGGCAGCAGCCCTCGTAGCGAAGTTCGTGAAACTCGTCGACAACCTGTCCGCGGTCGCCGACGCGCCGATCGAAGAGATGATCGGTCACGTGCTTGTCGCGACGGGCTACAAGAAGCAGTTCGAGGGTTCCGAGGACGAAGACGATATGCAGCGGCTGGCCAACATCGAGGAACTCCTGACTGCCGCCCGTGAATTTGACGAGCGGAACGAAGGCCGGTCACGCCTGGACGAGTTTCTGGAAGAGACGAGCCTTGTGGGCGATACGGACGACTTGGAGGTGGAAAGCGACCGTGTGACACTGATGACGCTTCATGCGTCCAAAGGGCTCGAGTTTCCCGTCGTCTTCCTGATTGCCGTGGAGGAGGGGCTCTTGCCGCACGAGCGGAGCCGCGACAAGCCGGATCAACTGGAAGAAGAGCGGCGTCTGCTATTCGTGGGGATCACGCGGGCGGAAGAGGAGCTTCAAATCAGCCGGGCCGACAAGCGGGATTTTCGCGGGCAGCGGAAGATTACGATTCCCAGCAAGTTCCTGATGGAGCTGCCTCGGGGCGAAATGGAGATCGTGGACCGCTCCGGATTCGGATCGAGCACAAGCAGCACAACCGGTGTGCTTTCGGCGCCGACTACCGGCTCCAGTCGCACGCGGGCGCCCGGCGGGAGTACGCCCACGGGAATCCGACTGACCACCGCGGCCGAGCTGGCGGGAGAATCGGGCTTGCCCCCCGTCGATCCGGACGACTTCACCCAGGGGATGGTGATTCGGCACGCTCAACTCGGACTCGGGCGGGTTACGGCACTAAGCGGAAGCGGTGCCGGGCGGACGGCAACGGTGGATTTCATCGCCCCGCCGGCCCGCCGCAGGTTCACACTTTCGGAAGGCGAATTGCGTCCGCTCAGGCAACCGTGACGGCCGGCTCCTCTTCGAGGGCGGACTCGGAGTGGTCGTTGCACGGGAGTTGGTCGAGTTCTTCTTCGGCCACAATCCAACCCCGGCAGTTGGGACTGTCGCATCCGCACTGGATTGCCGCGCTTGCCGGCCAGGCATAGTCGATCGTGAGCTGCTCGTTCTCCGAGATCGGCCGGATGGTTTCGAGCCAGATCTCGGCGCCCACAATCTGGTCGTCGTCCTCAACATCGTACTGAACAAGCTGGCAATTGGGCGAACAACTGTGGTTCAGATATCGAAAAGGGGCGACGGGTTCGAGCGAGCAGGTCCCGACCAGGTCGATACAGTAGTCTGAGCCGTAATGGGGGTCGCAGATGATATGCCCGTGGACCTGTCCAACGGAATGCTCCGCAGCGAAAGACCCGGTTGCGAAGACGCCCAGGCCGTACTTTGCCGCTCCAACGCGGATTCCGTGCACAATGTGGTCCATTTCCAAGGCTGCGTCTCCTCAAACTGTTTCCTGCAAGGCGAGACCAACACCTCTTTGTAGCGGCGCCGCCTCATTCCGTCAACGGCTCGATCGTTGGGGGGAATTTACACAGAGTCGGGAAAACGCTATAGAAATGACGTTACCGTATCGTTCTCCGATCGCAGTCACACATTCCGGATGAGCTCGTGCGATCGTCAGTCACAGGCAGGAGGATGCAAATGTCAGAAGAAAACCGTGTCGACGACCCGGAGAAGCCTCAGCCACGTTGGCAGCCACTTTCCCGAACAGATCGACGCGTGGCGGGGGTGATGATCGAGAAAGCGAAGACCACGCCTTCTGCTTATCCAATGACCGTCAACGCCATCACCAACGCCTGCAATCAGAAAAGCAACCGGTTTCCGACGATGCAGCTCACCCCGGAGGACGTGGAAGATTCGCTCGAGAGGCTGCGGCATCTGGGAGCGGTTGGGCAGATCGAAGGACACGGGCGGGTCGACAAGTACCGGCACTATCTCTACGACTGGCTCGGTGTCGAGAAAGTCGAACTATCGGTGATGGCGGAATTACTGCTGCGGGGCCCCCAGACCCTTGGGGAACTCCGCGGGCGGGCGGCGAGAATGGACCCGATTGCGGACGTGGGCGCCTTGCAGCCGATCGTCGAGAGTCTCAAGGCCAAGGGACTCGTCCTCTCGCTGACCCCCGAAGGGCGCGGGCACGTGGTGACCCACGCGCTGTTTACGCCCGCCGAGATGGCAAAAGTCAAGGAGGAGTTCGGCTCAGGGGCAAGGGCGCCGGTTTCAGTAGAATCTGGGTATTCTATCGACCGGCCTGCGGCCCATGTCGCACATGCAGCACCGCCGGCCCCTGCGGCTCCGCGGGGCGGGGCCCTAGGCGATCTGGCCGGCGAGGTCGAGGGATTGCGAGCCGAAGTGGCCCAGTTGCGAGCGGAACTCAGTGATCTCACGGCCGCCCACCAGGACCTGGAAGAAACGGTCCGTCGGCTGCGAGAAGAGCTGGGGGCGTGAACTTCGCCTCCACGGTGGACAGGCATCGGCGGGATCCGCCGCACAGATTGCAGGACAGGCGAGCGCCACTCGGGCCCAACACACCGGACCCTTGTTGACAGAGGCAGCTCGCCTATCCTGCCGCACTGGATCGATTGGCCTGCAGCCGTCACACATCCATCACGCGAACGCCGTGCCGCAGAGCGCCGAGCTTGTCTTCCCAGGTGGGTATGAACTCCTGGGCTACATACCCCTTGTAGCCCGCTTCCAGAAGGGCTCGCAGCACGGCAGGGTAGTTGACCTCCTGGGTGTCGTCCATCTCGCAGCGTCCCGGCACGCCCGCCGTGTGGACATGGCCGATGTAGTTGATGTGCTCACGGATACGCCGGATGACGTCGCCGTTCATGATCTGGACATGGTAGACATCGAACAGCAGCTTCATCCGCGGCGAATCGACCCGCTTGATCAGGTCGATGCAGTGTTCGACATCGTCTCCGTAATAGCCCGGATGCCCTTTCATCGGATGGGAATCGTCGCGCGAATTGAGGTGTTCGAGACAGAGATTCACGCCCTTCTCTTCGGCCAACGGGGCGACTTCCTTCCAGACGTCAACGCAGTTCTTGTCAGCCTGTTCGTCGGAGACGCCGGACTTCCGCATACCCGTGAATGTAATCACATTGGGTGAACCTACCTGGGCAGCCAGCCCGATTGCCTTGCGAAGGGAGTCGATACAGAACTGGCGATTGTCGGGGTCAAGCGGACCCTTCTTGAAGCCGTGCCCGCCACTCACCAAGGCGATTGCCATGCCCTTTGCGAGGATCTGTGGATAGTACTTTTCGTCGATTCCCTCCATGGCGTGCATACCCAGGCGATGGCAGGCATCGATCAGTTCCTCCGACGGAATCGGGGCAAAACACCACGACATGATCGACTGTTTCACCCGGCCGTGCTGAATACGATAATCCTCCGGGGGGATAATCGATTCGGACTCGGCAGCGTGGCAGCGGGTGGGTCCGCCGGCCGTGGCAACACCGAAACCGACTGCAGCCACAGTACTGCGCACAAATCCACGGCGGGAGACAACCGGCATCAGGGGAAGCATCGTCACAAGAATCTCTCCAAGAAGGTGGTGGGTCGTCCAGGCAAAGGACTGCGGGCGAGAATCAGTCGCTCACAGGAGCTGTGGCTGGATTTCGTGCGGTCTGCGTTCTGTTCCGGTGCCGTAAATGGTATTTGATGGAACCACTTGCGTCAACGATTGCAGTCAAAACAGTCCTTGGGATTGGGCTGTTTGAGGACTTCACCGCATGCCGCACATCGGGGGAGGTCGGGACCGTGTTCCGAAAGGACCCGTTGGGTCATGTCGTCCAGGAACCGCAGGCGGCCTTTCTGGTAGAGCGCCAGGACGGCAGCATCGCCGAGGGCCTCGGCAACCACGGTGGACAGTTCCGCGCGCCGAGCGGGATCGGCCGCCAGGTCGACTCGCTGCTGAAAGGCGAAGGCGCGGTCGGCGCGACGTTCCGTTTCCGTCATCAGATTTCGGAATTCCCGCAAGATTCTTCGAGTAATCTGCTCGCGATGGCCGGCCATGTCGCTCCTCGATCGCTGCTCCAGTTCCGATGCGGAATAGGCGGCATAGCGCCGCTCGAGATTCCGCCACCCTGCAGGTAGCGTAAGAGCGGCCTCAAAAAAGTCAATCGTGATCACTCGACTCGGAATTCGAACTCGCCGACGGCAATTTGGTCGCTGAAAGGGGGCCACGGAAGCGACAACGGGCCAACACGACCACTGGCCGGTCTACCAGTGTGAGGCCGACAGAGCCGAGATGGCGGTGGCCGACACGGTTTGTTTTCCCAAGGATAGGTGCGTTCGCATTCGTCCCAACGACACTCCTACCCCAGCATCGTCAACGGATTCTTGCGGTTGTTCAAAGGGAATTCGACCCGTTTGCCCAGCCGATGGGATTCGAACACAGCGGCGATCATCTCGGTGGCGGTGCGGGCAGCATAGATACTCGTCAGAGGCTGGCGATCCTCTTCGATCGCGGCGATCAGGTCGCGAACGGCGAGGATGTTTCCACCGTGCAGGCCCGTATTGGGAAGCGGTTCCGGCTGGCTGACCCCGGCGCTCGTGACGGGTACCCACGTGACTGCGGAACGCCCCGGAGACCAGGAGGAATCGGCCAGGTAGTAGATGTCGGGAATATGGCCCGTGTTGAACATCTGGAGAATGCCCTTGGAGCCGTAGATCTGCAAGCCGAAACGGGTGGGATTGCCGCCGCCGTTACGGGTCGAATCGAAATAGGCGACCAGTCCACGCTCCAGGCGATACATGGCGTGGACCGAATCGCCTGCCAGGGGCCCAATCCCTTCGGGCCCCTCGTGGACATCGGCGGCCGTCACCGGTTGTCCGCTCTGGCTGACCGAGGCGAAACACCATTGGGGTGGACCGGCGAAGTGGTGAATCAGGTTGAACATGTGCGTGCCGAGCACCCAAAGATCCTCAGCGCCCCCGCGACTGTCTTCCTTGCCACGGGCGCGGATTTCGAGCAGGTCGCCCAAGGCACCGTCGGCAATGAGTTTCTCGACCACCGGCAGTTTTTGGCTGTAACGGGTCTGGAAGGCGATCGCCAATTTCGTGCCGTTCTTTTCGCAGGCAGCAACCATTTCGTCGGCTTCCGCCAAGTCCCGGCACATGGGCTTTTCCATGTAGATGCCCCGGACCTGCGCCTCGGCGGCAGCCACCACCATGTCGCGGTGCTGGTCGAGCCAGCGAGGTGCAACGGCGACCAGATCGGGTTTGATCTCGGCCAGCATTTCCCGGTAGTTGGCAAAACCTCTCACGTTGCCAAACCGTGCAACCGAACCGGCCAGCCCCTGCGGATCGGCGTCGGCCACCGCGACGACACGCGTCTCCGGGATCTCCTCCCAAACACGGTCGAGTCCATGCCCATAGTTGCCACGGCCGGTATGGCCGATCACGGCCACACGGTATTCTGCAGCCGCCGACTGGCCTGCTCGCAAGGTGGAACCAGCCACCGTCAGAAGAGCGGCAGCGCTGCCTGCCACAAAATCACGGCGTTTGATGGACGGCGTTCCTGCCAATCGCGAAGGTAAATCCTTGGCCATGCTTTCATCTCCGTGGGTGTCAACTGAGAGATCGAAGACGGCTGTCAGGATAGGGGCTCACGGATGGGGCTGCAAGGCAGGCGAGAGGCTTCTCGGGCTTGATTTCGACCGGACGCCGGGCGGGGTGGAACCCAGCAACTGCCCAAAGTATTCCGAGTTTCGGCCCTGGGATTTGCCTGCGTTGAGGCCCGTTTTCCGGTTCTCGTGTCGAACTCAGAGGTGATTTGCCAGCTCCCTCAGATGGGTTAGGTTTTACAGGATATACTTCAAGTGAAGGTATGTTCGTGGATCCTGTGTCTCCGGATCAAGTGAGTTGCACCATGATTGCCACGTTGCTGCGTTACCGGTGCCCGTTCTGTTCGCAATCGATTGTCCATATTGCTGGCATGGGCCCGAGTCCGTGTCCGCGATGCCTCCGGATGGTGAGCCTGGAGGAAGCCATGCGGCACCCGCATGTACCTGCGTGGATCTGGGGTATCGTGATTGCTTTGGCTGCGTGCCTGCTGGTATGAGAAGGCCTCTCCATGGGACGCTGCCGCAAACAGTTTGCGATACGTCCCGTTGAGAAGGAGTCATCCGGAGTTCGCCGCGCACTCGAGTACGCAATCGCAGATATTGTCGATGTCGCGATTCTGGAGGAGCGGATGGAGGGGTAACGTGACTTCACGTGTCGCAGCGTTGACGGTGCGTGACAAGTCATTCTCGCGCGGACAGCGGTCTCGGTACTGGCTGAACCGATGGACCGGCGGGTAATGGACGCTCGTCTGGATGCCTCGCTGATCCAGCGATTCGCGAAATGCGGTTCTTGCGCTGGCGTGCTCGACGAGGACTGGGAAGATATGGTGGGCACTGTCGTTGAGTCGATCGCTGAACGGAATAGAGAGGCCGCTTGCTTCGGCCAACCGATTTCGATAGCGGATGACGAGTTCGCGGCGGCGATCGTTCGCAGACGGCAGCTTCCGGAGTTGAATCATTCCGAGCGCAGCGGTCAATTCGGTACAGCGATAGTTGTAGCCCAGTTGAACCACATCGTAATCGTAAGCTCGGCCTTCCGCTTTATCCCAACTGGATTTGGTCATTCCGTGGGAACGTCCGAGGCGAATTCTCTCCGCAATGCGTGAGTCGTCGGTGACGATCATTCCACCTTCGCCGGTCACAAGATTCTTGTTGGCAAAGAAACTGAAGCAACCGATGTCGCCGATTGTGCCCAGTTTCCGGCCGTCCAGAGGGCTTCCGGGGGAGTGATAGGCGGCGCCGATTGCATGGCACGCATCCTCGACGACGGCGAGGTTGTGACGTGCGGCAATCTCCATGATGCGACTCATGTCGGCGGCAAAACCGGCCAGATGCACGACGATCACGGCCTTGGTTCGCGGAGTGATCTTGGCCTCGAGGTCATCGCAGGAGAGATTCAGATCGTGGTCGCCCTCGATATCGACGAACACGGGTGTTGCGCCTTGGTACAGAATGCAGTTGGCGCTAGCGACGAAGGTATAGCTGGGAACGATGACCTCGTCACCAGGGCCGATATCCAGGGCCAGCAGGGCCAGGTGGAGTCCCGCGGTGCAACTCGACAGGGCTAGAGCGTGCTTCGAGCCGAATTGACGGGCGAATTCCGCCTCGAACTCCGCGGTTCTTGGTCCCAGCGACAACCACTTGCTGCGGACCACGCCGGCCACCGCCTGCGCCTCTTCCTCGCCCATATCCACGTCGGACAACTGGTACTTACGATCGTTCACGCGCCGATTCCTTCGTGAGCAGGCCGTCAATTGTAGTATTGGGGCGCTGAAGGGTCGGGCCATACGCCGGCAACCAGCGCTTGATGCAGTTCACGGATGCCGTCGTCGATAGTCCATTCCGTCTGAAAGCCCAAGTGCCGGCGGATCTTGGAGAAATCAACGCGGTAGCTGCGAGGATCCGTGTCTCGTTTCACGTACTCCAGTTGAGTGCCCGGCACGAGCCGCTGGACGCACTCCGCCAGATCGATCTTGCGCACATTGGCTTCGTTGCCGCCGACATTGAACACATTGCCGCACACAATGGCCGGGTCAGCGTCGAGCACCTCGCAGACAGCGCGGCTGATATCTTCCACGTGGACGAAGGGACGCCAGAACTGCTCTCCGAACACCACGATCTTCTTGTCGCGCACGGCTGCCAGAGTAAAATCACTCACCATCAGGTCGAACCGCATGCGCGGGGCGATGCCGAAGGCGGTGCTGAATCGGAGGACGGTCGGGACGAATCCCTCGGCTGCCGATTTCAGGATCGCGCGTTCCGCCGCCACCTTCGTTTCCGAGTACGTTGAGATCGGTTGCAGGGGGGCGTCTTCCGTGACCAACTGACTCGGATCGGCAGCACCGTAGTTGCTGCAAGTACTCGAGAAGACAAACCGCGAAACACCACCCGAGCGAGCGGCATCGAGAACCTTGATCGCTCCATGCAAGTTGGTATCGACGGCCAGGTCGGGGTTACGGTTACAGGCGGGTTCGCCGACGATGGCGGCAAGCAGGACGAGGGCGTCGTGTCCCGGTACGACGCGCATCAGCAGGCTCTCGTCGCGAATATCCCCGTGAACCAGGCGGAATCGTTCTCTGCCCTCCAACGCCGCCAAGGAGTCGCGTCCGAACATGAGAAGGTCGAGAACGGTGACGTCGTGTCCGCGTTCGAGGAGGAGGCGGCAGAGTGTCGAGCCGATATAGCCGGCTCCGCCAATAACGAGCGTTTTCATGAAGGGTTCTCCACGGAAGACGCGGATGAGTCGTATTCCGGCGAGGAATACTGCGGTGGGAGCAAGCTCTCGCGGTCGTTGCTGGGCAAGAACTCGTCGCGCAAGGCTGCGAACCGTTCGGAAGCGCGAGCGTACTCGGAGGGGCGGCCGATATCGAGCCATTCGCTTTCCGAGACGAAGACCTTGACCAGTCGCTGCTGGCTGACGCTCTGGATAACGAGGGTCGGCAAGTCCATATACTGACCGGGCTCGACGGAATCGACGATGCTCCGGTTGAACACATACACTCCCATCGAGGCATCGTAGGGCAAGGTGGGTTTCTCGCGATAGCCGGTAACTCGCATCCGTCCGTCGAACTCAATGATCCCCAGATCGATGGTGGTATTGCAGCGGTGTGTGGCGATCGTCAATTCGGCGTTCGTGTTCAAGTGATAGCTGTAGAGCCAATCGTAGCGAAGCGTGGTCAGCACGTCGCCGTTCATGACGAGGAAGGTCTCGGGCAGATCCTCCATGAGCGCGAGGGGGCCGACCGTGCCGAGGGGTTGCTCCTCACGGGAATAGTCGATGCGGATCCCCCAGCGGCTCCCGTCACCGAAATAGGCCATGAGAAGCTCGGCGAGATGGCCGACGGCCATGGTGACGTGATCGAAACCGGCCCATTTCAGTTGCCGGATCACGATCTCGAGAATCGGCATATCGCCAACGGGCACGAGCGGGTTGGGAAAGGTGATGGTGTAAGGTTCGAGTCGGCGTCCCTTGCCACCAGCGAGGATAACAGCTCTCATATCGACATACCTCGTTTGGCTCCATGGTCTTGCTTGGCCCTTCTCCAAAGATACCTGACAAACCGCTCGTGCAGCATTTCTCTTGCCAGTTTCGCAAGAAAGACCGTATTGGTCACGAGGTATCTATGCCAGAGACGGCCGGGTTCGTGGATCAACCGATACACCCATTCTAATCCCCAACGTTGCATCCAGCGGGGAGCCATGCGTTTTACTCCCGCATGGAAATCGAAGGCTGCACCCACGCAGACTTGCACTGCCCGAATGCGACTGCCATGTTCATAGGCAAAGTGGTCCTGCTTGGGTGCTCCCAGACCCACAAAGACGATTCCCGCGCCACTGTCGTTGATGCGTTTGATCGTGTCGTCGGATTCTTCGACCGATAGCGGCCTGAATGGAGGGGATTCGACGCCTGCGATCCTCAGCCCCGGATACTTGGCCTGCAGATTGGCCTGGAGCCGTTCGAGCACTTCGGGCGAGCTGCCATAGAGGTACACGGAAACACCGCGAACGGCAGCCTGCTGACACAGACGCAGCATCAGCTCCGGCCCATAAACTCGATCGCGCAGCCCAGCCCCATGCAGAAGATTCAGTGCCCATCGCACCGGTTGCCCGTCGGGGGCGATCATTTGGAAGGAATTGACTTTCCTCCGCAGTTCGGGGTCGCTGCTGGCCGTGATCAAGGCGTGAACGGCATGGAGCGACACTTGTGCCGGCAGATGCTGTTCGGCCGCTTGAAGGATGACCTCAACCGCTTCCTTGTAGTGGGTGGCGCTCACCTGCACGCCAAACACATCCAACTTCGGCGGCCAGACGCCTGGCGGAGCCGGGGTCGAAACGGCGGGGGGGCATTTCTCGTTATGCAGGGTCATGGTGCGGCTCCGGTCCGAGTTGCGTGACGACGGTGCGCACGTTCGATCGCGACTTTGTAGATTCCGGCGAGCGTCGCGTAGTTCCGCTCGGCCGTGTATTTGGTTTCGTATTCGGCCCTCGCGGCAACTCGCATGGCAGCGAGGGAGTTGCGGTCTCTTACGAGCAAGTTCACGGTTCTTGCGAGATCCTCCGGGTTTCCCGCCTCGAAGTGCATGCCCGTGCGGCCGTTGTCGATCAGTTCGCTCATGGCACCCAGTCGCGAGGCGACTACCGGAGTGCCACGCGAAAAGGCTTCCACGATGGTTTTGGGAAAACCCTCGTAGTTGACGGAGGGCACGATCAGGAACATGGCATCTCCCACGATCTGGCGTGTCTGCTCATCGCTTCTTCCGGGAAGCCATTCCACCTTGGGATTCGCATCTGCCGCAGCTCGGACACGTTCCGCCAAGGGGCCGTTGCCGATCACCTTCAACGGCAGGGAACGATCGATTCGGTTCCAGGCGTCCAACAGAACATCGACGCCTTTTTCCGGCGACAATCGTCCCAGGTAAGCGGCGTATCCGCCTTGTCCCGGGCCGGGACCGGGGTCCGGCGAAACGAAGTTCGGCTTCAGTTCAATCTTTTCAAGAGGAAGGCCCGCCGAAACGAGTTTCTGTCGCGAGAATCGAGACAAGGCAATATAGACGTCCACCGCGTTGGCGTAGGTCTTGAGGACGCGATGGGCAGCGAGCATCGTCGACAGCGTCGCGCTCCCGGCACGACTGCCCCGATAGCAGGCGTGCCGGATGGACGGCCAGGGAAACAGCTTGCCGGAGCATTCCTCGCAGACTCGACCGTCTCGAAAGAACGTGCCATTCGGGCAGATCATCCGGTAGTTGTGGAGCGACTGGACGACTGCAGCGCCGCCTCGGCGTGCCGCATAATAGGCAGCCGGGGAGATGAGGGGGACCGTATTGTGGAAGTGCACGATATCCGCCCGCTCCGACGAGACGAGTGCCCGCAGTTCTGCGGCAGCCTTGCGATTCCAGACGGCTCCCAAGGCCAATCGCAGGCCGCCCTCGCCGCGGATGTCGTTGCTGTGGCGGGTGAAGCGGACGACTTGATGTCCGTTTTCCAGCAGCAGTCGCTCCTCGTCGGCGAGGGCGCGGTCCTCGCCCCCCGGTTCTCGGTAGAAATTGTGGCAGAGGATGATTTTCACGTCGGACCTCCGTGCCCGTTCCGACTTGTATTTTCGGCCGCGAAACGGCGGTGCGGGCACAGGGCCGCCTTCGCAACACGTCCCAATCGCTTGTTGAGTTTCGGCGCCCAGCTATACCAGCCGGACAACTTGGCGGACAGCGTGGCACTCGTGTCCCACGGAAAGACGTTGAAGCGTCCCCAACAGAACGGATCGGAAGCGGGATCGACGAGCACGGGCTCTGTGGTAAGGCCGCAGATCACGCCGGTTTGCCTCGCTGCCTCGAGCAAAGGTTCCGAAACGAATCCCATATGCGGGCTACCCCAGGGAAAGGCGAACAACACAGGCGTTTTACCAAATTCCTTACGAATGATATCCGCCGAACGCTGCACATCCGTGCAAAATGCCTCTGGATTATCACGGTGATCGGCATGGCGATGGGTGTGCGCTCCCATTTCGACCAAACCCGACGCACACATCTCCCGGCATTGTTCAATTGTCAACGGGCGATACGTTTCGTGTGGCACACAGTCTTGATGGGCAAATCCCCATTTGTCAAAAGGAAATGGCAAGTTCCCACCTAGATGCCCCGTCACCAAGAAGACTGTTGCAGGGACTCTCAACTCTCTGAGGACGGCGTACGCTTCGCAATAGACGCTGGCAAAGCCATCGTCGAACGTAATGATTACGGTTCGAGGAGGAACCGGGGTGTGTGTGCGGTGATGATCGATGAGCCTACTCAATGGCCAGAAGTGAAACCCGCGGTCGAGCAAGCCGCCAATCTGTTCGCGAAAGCGGCTCGGGTCTACATTGTCGAGGGGCATGGATACACCCGGTATATTACCAACCATTCGGTGATACAACAGGATTCCCGCGCCATGCCGATTTTGAGCTCCGAGCATTCCATTAAGGATGACCGCGATTCGCCCAGCGAAACGCATCGCGAGATTCTTCGACAACGCGTGTAGACGACATCGATCTGCAGCAACTTCCGACATGCCAGTCACCGTACTAGCGGTTCTCAGACTAGGACACCTGTGGTGCGAGCTATCCAACCTTGCGAGCGCAACCGGAAAATGACATCTTGGCTCAAACATCACTAGTTGCATGAGTCCCGCCGAGATCGTCGACCTCGCGAATCGGTGCCGGGGTATCATATTTCGTAATATCGCCACCATTCCGGCCGGGAAGGCGTTTCTTCCGGAACGCACCATATACACCAGTTCCGTTCTCGCAGCGGACAGCTCTACCTGCTGCCATTTCTAACGCTCTGATTTGAGTTGCGGCCGCCGCAACACAGAACAGTAGCAGTGACTCAGTTCAGGCATGACCGTTCTGCATCAATAGTGCATATGTGAGCGAAAGCCCCGCACCACGCTCTGAATCGGACCGCGAAACGGACTTGCCCGGACCAACTCTCTCGCTTTTAGTACTCCCCAACGAACCGCAGATGCCAGACGGCGAGTGTCCAACGAGCCCTCCGCGACTCGAACGGTTCCCGTCGAGAGGCTTTTCTTGTACCGTTCGTCTCCTCTTCCGAAGTCAATAATACGAATTCCCAATTCCGCCGACTGCTCCGCCAGTTGAAGCCAGAGCAGAAGTCCAGGAGAATACTTGGCGAATGCCGGGTTATAGGCCGGGAACCAGCCATGCAAGACGCCTTTGCTTCGCATGCCCAAATGCAACGCGACTAAATCATCCCCGGCATACAGTACCGACAGCATTCCCGAAAACATCGCGCTCTGTTCAGCAAGCACTCGCCGTAGCAGTTCCACCGTCCATTCACTCGCAAGGTAGTTTCTGCAACCGATGCGACGATACTGTTCCGTCTTCCACTGGAGCAACTGCAAGAACACTGCCCCATCGGCTGTGTGCGGCACCAAATGCAGAGTGCCGACCTCGCGTTGCAGCTTGCGGACCTTCTGATGCAATCGTGCTAACGTGTGATGCCCTCGGCTCTGCTGATAGCGTGCGTATACCTGATATCCGGACGACAAGTCGATATACGTTGCATCTGACAAGAACCATTGATTTGCCCGGAATGCAGGCTGGCACGCAAGTGCACGGTTGAAGTGCCACGCGCGGAGACAGCAGTCCTGGAGGAATTGCTGCGCATTCCAGGACGCATTATGGCGTGCGATAATGCCCTGATAGTCAGAGAGCGTAAGGCCGACGGGGTGTGCGATGTTGCAGCGGTCACGGTGGAACGGCAGGAACCCTATCGCTTCGCCACTCTCTTCGAGAATAGCGACTTCAACATCGTCACACAACGAGGCGACGAGTTGCGTGTATTCGGGCCTGAAGAATGGACTAGCTAGAGCCGGGTCATCCTGCTGGAATTGCGACCAGGACGTCAACTGTCGTGGTGAGAGTTCAGCGGCCGGCAACGCGGATATTGGCATTTGAAGACCCAGACGAAGATAGGCTTTGTACTCTGTGTGTGACTCCAAACACGAAACGCAACATCACGTCAGCCCGATAGCTCTACCCGATCGGGGACCCGCCCAACCTGGCAAAGTGCATAGTGGGCTGCTTCGAGAAGCGCGTCGGCTGCGGCAGCGGGTGTGATGGCTTCTGCGCGGTTCCGTGCCGTATGACGCATCTCGAGAAGTCTCTGGCTGGAAGTCGCGAAACAACGATCCAGGGCGGCTATCGTCTCTTCAGGGTGATCCGGGCGGAAAAGCCAACCCGTTTCCCCCTCCGTACATAGATCGGTCACGGCCTGACCATAGACACTCCCCAGCACTGGAAGCCCGGCAACCATTGCTTCGTTGACGACAAGTCCCCATTCGTCAGCGAGAGTGGGAAGGACGAACACCCCGGCGCGGCCATAGTGTTTCGCAAGCTGTTCATAGGAGAGCGTTCCGCATAGGGCAATTCGGACATTCGGCGGAAGCGTCAACGTTCGTAATCGGTCGCCCAACGGGCCACTCCCCACGATATCGAACTCGACAACTTGGTACGGGTGCACGCGCGCCCAAGTGGTCAGAGACTCGATGAAGGGCAGAAGCCCCTTGCGCTCAATGAGTTGCCCAACGTACAGCAGTCGTCGCTCAACCTCTTTCTCACGTTCCAAGGGACCCCAGTTCAGAACTTCTGGGGCAGGAGCGTAAGGAAACAGGAAAATCTTGTTAGAAGGGACTCCAAGCCGTTCCAGATATCGCCGAGCACTTCTTCCGTTCCCAGTCACGGCGTGTGCTTGCGCAAGCAGCCACCGTCGCCATGCTGTTCGCACTCTGCCACGTCCACTTTCGGTATGCTCTGACATGCAGCAAACAAGTAGCGTTGCCACGTTGGGATGCCGACGCCCGTACAGTGTTGCCAGGAAGGAGCGAGAGCCCAGTTCGGAAGAGACGACCACGTCCGGAGCCAGGCTGCGTAGTTGCCCGAATGTGTCCAACGGGAAGTGCATATGCACGGAATCGTGAAACCCCTGTGAATGCCATAGCTTTCGGCGGAGAGTGCAGGTCCGTTGGACGCGCACGTCCAACGTTCGCCAGCCCGTATCCCAGTCGCGGTTCCGCTCCATCGGAGTTGAAACGAGCACCGTGAGCTTGGCGACTCGCTTTGCCAGTTCAAGCAAGACAGGCCGCGCATACGGCGAGATGAAGTTCAGAAGCACGGCAACGTGAACAGGCAGCTTGGCAAATGGCGCTTCCTGATTCGATCGGGGCTGCAGCACAACGTCCGCCATCAACTGGACTCCGGGTGGGAACGCTGCGTTGCATCCGCGAGAGGACGCCAAGCGAGCGCGACCAGCCACATCAGGGTATGTGAATCGGGAATCGGTGAGAACATGACAGAGTCGGCAACGCCGCCGACGAAGACGAGGACGAGAATCACATCTGGAAAGAACCTCGGGGTGCGGATCGCCTCACGAATGAGACGCCAGAACATCAACAACAGCAGACAGCCTCCCAGAAGCCCCGTACCCAGCATGAAATTGAGGAGCACATTGTGAGCGTGGTGCGTGGGCCAATGGTGTTCAGCGCTAATAACGAACCTGGGACAACCGTATCCAAACCCGACAATTGGTGATTCGGACAGTTTGTGCAAAACGAAGCTCCAGAGGTCAGTACGTCCTGTGAGCGTCGCGACCTCCTCCGGGTCGCCCGAACGAGAAACACTGGAGTAGACTTGCGCGAGTTCCAGCTGTTGGTAACCGAGCCAGACTGCACAAATCACAAAGGCAGAATACGCTGCAAGATACTTGCCCGTGAAGTTCATTCGTCGGCAGACAACCAGCGTCAGGACAGCCAGGGCGGCGCAGGTTGCCGTTCGACTATCGGTCAATCGGAGCGTGCACGATGCAAGTACGATGAGGGGCACGAGATACACGTAGCGGACTGCTCGTGTGACACCAGCCGTGAGAGCCACTGCGATTGTGAGCGCCAGTTGCCGCCCGGTATTATTCGGATGATTGAGACCCCCGAAGCGAATGATCCCGTCCACATCATGCATACGTCCTAGTTCAGGAACAGCGAAGTACGCGATCCAGGATCCAATCAGATAGAACGTCAATGCCAGGAGAGTAACCTGGATGAATCGCTCGCGTCCCAGCGAGAGAAGTATCGCGGGTGCTGCCAGGATGAAACTCCATAAGGCGGTGACGGCCGCAGCAGAGTAGACGGGATTGACTCCGAAGGGAACCGTCACCAATGCCCAACCGCCGAGCAACAAGGACAGAAGACCGGGCATCGTGGTCAGGTAGGGTAGCGTGCGGGCAATGTGCATCCAGCCAAACAATCCGCAGCCGGCACAGACAGCGAGCCTTGCACCAGTCTGCCAGTCAAACGAAGGATTCTCCACGTCGACTTCACGGAAGTTCGCTTCGTTGAAGAAGACGACAGCAGCAAGCAGCATACCTCCCATGACCACTTGAACGCTTGAGACCTTCTCCGTAAATGCGCCGGGCGTTGCATCCGAAGCTGGTGCGGCGTCGATCATTCTGGGTTCTCCGCTCTTGCCTTCTCGGACATCTCCAAGGGGCTTCGTCTCCGCGAGTCTCCGAAAATCGAGAGACCGAGGAAAATCGCGCACGCTGCGTTGCCGGCGGCGGCGGCAATCGGGATCGCGAACGCGCCCCAACCGGCCTTGAGGAACGACGCGGTACTTACTAGAACGACGGCTCCAAACACGCGGGCCCACACGCCGACGACAGCCCGGTTTCGCCCACGAAGATATCCCTCCGCAACCTGAGAGAAACCCGCAATAGCCATCGCCGGCAATAGAGCCATACCCAGGGCGCTCGCTCCACGAAAATCTTCCCCGAAAACGACAACCATCAAGGTCGGCAACACCGCAGCGAACGCCAGAGCTGTGATCGTCTGCAGCAGCACCACGGCAGCTCCTCGCGATACGAGGATCGCCAAGGGCGGCATGTCCCGCTGCTTGACACCCCAGTTGAAGCTGAACAGGGCCAGCGCGTTCGGTGCAACCAGCAACAGATTCACGGCGGCCAGGGCTGCCGCATAGTATCCTTGGCTTGTCAGACTCGCAAACCAGATGATGAGCAGCGTGTCAAGGCGGTTGAACAGATTCGAGGCAACCACCGACACCGCAAACGGCGCCCCCTCTCGAATCAATGTGCGACGGTCGGGCTCTGCGGCGCCGAAGATTACCGATCCGGATCGTAGGCGAAGAAGAAACACGAGACCGAATGCAGACGCGGCCAACGTCAACAGCACGACCACCGTCGTTGATGCGATCCCAGTCATCCACACAAAGGCCAGCAGAGCCGGAAAGGCAGCGGCAGCGACGAGCTGCCCAAGATTGTATCGGAAGAAGTCCGCGCTTCCGTGGTCTACCGCCAGCACCATCAAACGCATGTGCTCGACGGGCAAAAGAAGCGACGCGGCCAGGCAAAGGGGAATGAGATAATGTCGGTCCGCCGGCAGCGCCACCAACGTCAACAAAGCGACGATTCCGATCGTCAGGCAACCGGTGCGAAATCCGAGCCCCAGAGCGGCACGCACCAGCTCGGGGAGCTTGGAGGAAGTGGTTCCGGCCCGACGAGCGATCGAGTGCAGCGTGCCGAGCGTCCCGATGTAGAGTAGCGTCTGGGTGAAGTAAATGGCGGTTGCGTATTCGCCGCGGCCCTCGGGTCCCAGAATCCTTGCCAGCAGGATCCCTTGGATGGCCCACATCCCGAACACGGCAAATGATGTCCCGACGGTGGAAAGAATGGTCGACCGGTCACGAACCAGCGCGATCCACCGCGCAGCGAACTCCAGACGGGTGGGCGGTACAAGCAGCATTTCCCCGCCCTTGCCGTTGTGCGTTCCTGTTGGTGAATCGACGATTTGGGACATGTGAACCAGTCCTCTTGCACGCAATCGGCTTTCTGTACCACTAACCTGAAAGATCGCGGAGTTTTTCACATAGATCCGCGACCAACGGGAGCAAACCATTTCAGCCGAGCGGTAGCTCGTATTGGCTCACCGGCCCTGCCGCCCTGTGGACACTCCTCGCAAGAGCCTCGGCTTTGAGGGAGTACGCCTTTGATCCGTCTCGACGATTTCTGCTCAAACCGATCTTGGTCAACCTTTCCTGGCCAACACAGGGGCGTCCAGGCTTCTTCGCGGGCTTTCCGCCAGAGCGGGCCGCTTCGGAGAGTCTTCGGAGGAGTCTGGCTCGGGGGAAGAACGCTGCAGGTAATCAGCGCACAGGGCCACGCCGAGTGATCCTCCCAAGGCCACCAGCAATCCGAGAGCCAGATTCAATGCTTTCCGGGGCCGAATGGCTCGCGGCTCGAAACTTGCCGGTTGGACTACGCTGATATTCGACATCCGCTCCGTCTCCATCGCCTGGTCGATTCGCGTTTCTTCCAGGTTCGCTGCGTACTTGCGGTAGTCGGCTTCGCACAGATCAATCTCGCGATTCAAGTGGGTGATGCGGATCTCGTTCGCATTCAACGTCTTCAGAGAGCCGCGTACATCTGCCAGTTGCTTTTCCAGCGACGCAGTCTTCGCCTGAAGAGCCTCCAGCAGGGGCTCGTCGGCAATCAGGGCGAGGCGGGTCTGCTCGTAGGAAGCATCCGGCGCGGTCTTGACCTCCGTTCTCGTGGGCTCCTGATCGGCCATGATCCTCGCAGCCTCCGCCAATTCCTCCCGGATCATCTGCAACTTCGGATGGTTCGCCGTATAGATCGAAGCGGCCTCCCTTTCCGCGACCTGGAGGGCAAAGAACTTCTCGCGAATCAGGTCGGTACCCTGATTCCCGATCCCGGTATTGGTCTCCAAAACCTGTTCCTTCGGCAATTCGGCGAGTTTCGCCCGCAAAGCTGCCACCTTCGTTTCAGTCTCGACTCGTGCCGATTGAGCGGTGAGCAACTCATCCTCCAGACGGCCGATCCGGGCAACGATCTGCGTCCGCTGCTCGTCGACCGACGTCAATCCGGTGGTTGTCTTCAAGTTCCCCAACTCGCCCTCAAGCCGCTCCAACTCGTCTCCCAAACGCTTCGTGTGCTCGGCAAAGAACTCGTGCGTGCCTCGGGTCCGATTCAAACGGACATGCTGCTCGAGATATGCGTTGACCGCTGACGCAACGACCTGTTTGGCAAGTTCGGGTTGCCTGGCCTCGTAAGTGACGAGGACGACGTTCGATTTCCTGACGGGTTCCGCCGCAAGCTTCTTGACAAGTAGCTCCAGTGCCTGGTCGCGAGGGGTGAGCGAGGAGGATGAAACGGCGCTGCGCAGGGAGTCGACGACGCCGGAAGCCCAGTTGCGTGCTTGGTTGCCGGTTTCCTGCAGCCATTGAGCCACTCCGTCCTTTCTCGCCGACTCCTCCAACATTTCCTGCGTCCGGTCGTCCAGGACGGTCTCTGGACCGAGTTCGTCGACCACCCGCTCCAGGATCGCCCGGCTTGCCAGCATCTCGGCGACCGAGTTGATTTCGCTTTCCCGCGACGAGGGCACGGCGACGACCGGATTGTTGCCCAAGGTGGCCGCCGAATCGAGCATCGCGTTTTCGCGTCCGAGACGCACGAACAGCTTGGACTCGGACATGTACGCCTTGGGAGTCAAAAACGTAACGGCGGCCGTTGCTGTCATGACAAAAAGGAAGAATGCCGTTGCCTTCTTCCGATGGCGGAACACCGCCAACACGACGTCCCGAGTCGAAATCTCCGGACGAGGCTGTCGATTACCGTTCATGACAGTTCTACCTATCAATAGTACGACTTGGTTAGGTGGAAGATGAATTCCCTGCCGCCGGTTACAGACGGCGCAATCACCCCGACGCCCTGCATCTCAATACCATCAAAGCGGTTCTGGCAATCAGGCCCGCGTCCAATGAGAGGTTCTGCTCCTCGATGTACCGCATGTCCATCCGCATCCACTCCGCAAACGATACCTTCTCATGGCCACGCGACTGCCAGATACAGGTCAAGCCGGGCTTTGCGTCAAGCCGCCGGCGCTGCCAGGTCTCCGAGGCATCCGCTTCGTGACAGGGGAGCGGGCGAGGTCCCACCAGAGTCATATCGCCCTTGAGCACATTCCACAGTTGCGGAAATTCATCCAGGCCTGTTCGCCGCAAGAACTTCCCAACCCGCGTGATGCGGGGATCGGCCTTGATCTTGAAGGCGGGGCCGTCCTGTTCGTTTCTGTGCCGCAGTTCTCGCTGGAGGGCCTCGGCCCCGTCGACCATCGAACGAAACTTGTACAGCACAAACGCCCGACCACCTTGACCGCGACGAAACTGCTTGAAAAGAACCGGCCCGGGTGAGGTCCACTTGACCGCCGCGGCAATAAGCGCCAGGAGTGGTGAAAACAGGGCCAGACCGACCGATGCACCCAGGATGTCGAGCCCGCGTTTCCAGGCCGGCAACCGGATCGCAAACAGCGACTCCATACGCCGCACCTCTCTCGGCGCTCCGCCCCCCATCGGCCCCTCGAGGTTTCCCACAACCAGATGCCCCATCTCCGCAGGAATCCGCGGTTCACCCGATTCCCGAGGCTCTGGGCCGAAGGAAGGATAGGTAAACACTTCGCAGATCGGTGAAAGCACTTCTTTGGGAAGAAGATGGACAACATGATCCACAACCGTCCAGGCTCCGGCACTCGGTGTGTCCGGCAGGAGAACGCCGAGCCGCCCCTGCTCGATCCACCCCACGTCGTCCGTGACCCGCAACCGGCGGTACAACACCCCGATCAATTCGGGAAGGAGTTTCCTGGCATGATTCGGATTGCGGCCAGTCATCGTGATGAGCGAAAACGTCTCGCCATTTCGATCCGATCGGCGCCGCTCCCTTTGGAGCAAGCGCTGAAACTCCAACTGCGGGAGAACGGCGGGGCAGACCTGTTCGAACGGGCGTCGGAGGATGCTCGAGAGACCCGACAAGGACTTCAGTGCGCTCATCATAGATGGGGAACCAAGTGTCGTCTCGCGGACGGTTTTCGCGGAAAAAGAGTGTTACCGGGGATAGTGAAAGGGGAGGGGAACAGGGAAATCAAGCGGAATCAAGATTGCAGTCGTCTGGCGAGGTGTCGTGGAAGGATCAGCGTTCTTGTGCACTTCTGTACGCCACATGCCCACAGATTTAGACGCTACCTGCCAAAGAGACTCTCCATACTCTTCAGAATATCAATATAGATAAAACAGGCAACTTACACAATCTAGGTAGCCGTAACCCTCCTTCAGTAGATTCTTTAAGACTTGGGTATGCTCACTACATAAGACGGCGAGTAAGCATTTACAGAATAAGGACTTGTGACTTTTTATCCCATGTTGTGTGTTAGAAATCGACCAGACTTCCCCCGTAGTGGCAACCAGCCGCTTTTTGCCGAAGGTATCGATTTTGTTGAGGCGGGCCCAAATTCGCCCACTCTTTTGACCTGATTTGGATAGACTGAATTCAGCGTGAGGATTGATAAAATTATCGCGTGAGCCGCAATCAAGGGCAAATCGCGATCCTTTCTTTCGCCCGGATCTCGGTGATTTTGAGCCGTCGCAACGAGATGGCCTCTTCGAGACATTTGGGAACAGGCTCCGAGCTTCTTTTTACGCCAAGTAATCGAGTCGACTCATGGACGCGGGAAATCCCGAGCGGATCTGTCGCAATCGTCAGGGTGGCATCGATCCAGCAGACACTTCCGTAGCACAGCGATCGGGCCAGAGGAAGACACCGCCGCCCGAGGTGTTATGCGCTGCCCTCGACGCTTCACAGGACGCGGTGTGCTTTGTGGATACCGGCAGTGGTTGTGTCACCCACGCGAATTCGGCCGCCGAGAGCCTTTTCGGATACAGCGGCAATGACTGGGGCAAAGTCAGACTGAGGGATCTTCTTGAAGAGGAGATCGAGCACGGAGATCTACCGGGACGCCAATTCGTGCATGTTCGTGTTCGGCACGGCGATGGTCACGCGATGGCAGCGGAGTGGTGCCTGCTGGAATCTTCATCCGGCGCTGCCGCTATCGCGGTGTTTCGCCCCCTGGTCGCCACCGAGCCAATCGCGGAGAGCGACAGAGACTCCCTGACCGGGATCGGGAACCGCCAAGTCTTCGAACGCCGCCTTCGGGATGTCCTGGAACAGAAGCGTACGGACTTTGCGGTCTTCTTTCTTGACCTGGACGATTTCAAGGAGGTGAATGACCAGTTTGGCCACACACTTGGTGACCAGGTACTCCGACAGGTGGCCCAGCGGCTTGTTCACGGACTGCGCCCAGTCGACACGGTGGCCCGCTACGGGGGCGACGAGTTCGTCCTGCTCCTGGAAGGGATCGAAAACGAACCGTCAGCCAGGAAGACGGTGCGCCGTCTGCTTCGGGCGGTCTCCGCACCGGTAGTGATAGGCGACCTCGGTTTCCAGATGAGCGCCAGTGTGGGCATCGTGCTGGGAAAACACGGCTTGCGCAATTTGGAGGAGATTATCCATGCGGCCGATCGAGCCATGTATCGTGCCAAAGCGCTCGGGCCGGGGAAGTGCGCCACGTTCGATGCGCACAAAAGCGCCCACTGTCAGCCACTCGCCGGCAGAGGCCGCCAAAGGCCATGTCGCTGATTCCGGCGTACGCTGATTGGCCTCCATCCTGCCAATCTTGATGGCGATATGGCCGTTCGTCGGTGCGCATTCCACCCCCAGCAATCCCGGTCTTCCAGACAGGAACAGGGACTTCCGACTTCGACGTATTCACAGCACCGGCAGGACCACGGACTTACTCACGATAGAGTTTTGAAGTGGCAGGACTCGCACGCCGCTTGCCGACCTATAAATAGCCTTGCGGGATTGCCAGAGGAAATTGCGGGAAGGCGATTAGGAA
>CAYSCH010000023.1:0-25692 GCA_964429355.1 uncultured Planctomycetaceae bacterium
CGTGCGGCTCAAGACCACGTTCCAGTACCGCTGGGGCTACATCAAGATCCGCCGGGAGCTCCTCGCTCCGGCCGGCACCGAGGTGCGAGAGGTCTGCCCGCTGGCCACCGTCCTGGCGCCCAGCCTTTCCGACTACGGCTACCGCAAGGGAATCACGGAGGAGGAAGGGGCCCCGCCGTTCTCGTTTGGGAGCAACATCTGGGGAAAGCTGCGCCTGGACCAGGCCTCGGATCAGGCCTTGAAAGAGAGCCACGTGCCACGTTCGATGATGTTTGTCGATGCCGGAGTCGAGGGTCTGGAATGGTTTGCCGGATCCGATCTCTCGCAATGGGATCTGCAACTGGCCGGTCGCCGCGGTCAGGCTCAGTGCCTGCTGGATCGCAGCGGCGATCCGCCTGGCCTGGCACTATCGATTGCCCCATTTTCGAGTCCTGAAACGGCTGTGCCCCTACCGGATGGTTGCGTCTTCGAATTCTACCTGGCCTTCCCGATTCTTGACGGCAGTGCCCACAAGCCGTGGTTGCATAGCTCATTCAACCGCAACCGCGGCGACTGGGTCTCGACGGAGAATATCGGCCGTTGGGCGGAAAAGGGGATCCAGACGGTCCACTGCCACAACGACGGCGACTACTACAGCGACGGGCTTTTCTGGCGCGACGGCTCCTATCCCCCGTACCCGGACATGGATCGCTACGACAAGGTGCTGACCGATTGCCGCCAGGCGGGAATTCGCACGGCGACCTACTTCTCCAATAAGGAACTGCATCCCAGCACCAAGCAGTTCCAGGAGCACGGCCAGACCTGGGCGAGGAAGAACCGCAAGGGAGACCTGCAGCACAATTTTTACCGTCCCGACCACGAGTTTGGAGCCCAGATGTGCCTGCGGTCCGGCTGGCTCGACTTCCTCAAGCTTTCGATCGACCGCGTGCTCAAGAACCACCCGCTCGACGGCGTGTACTACGACTGGAACGTTGCCCTCTTGTGCTGCAATCCGCTCCACGAAGGAATCACCGACCCCGCGGCCCAGGCCAAGGGGCACTGGGATATCGACGAACTACTGGACCTGATGGAGTGGACTCGCCGGCGTGTCGGGCCCGAGGGACTCGTGATCATTCACAACACGACGACCCCGATGTTTGCCACCGAGAACTTTGCCGATGACGTGGTGGCGACCGAATGGGGCTACAAGAAGTGGACTGATGGAGCCCCGCCGCTGGAAGAACTGCCGCTGGAGTGGTCGCTGGCGGGCGCAGTCACACGGGGCGTGATCAGCTACGGCGTGCTGGATGCCACGTCGCCCGCGCGGCTCCACCGACTCTTCGTGCTGGAAGCATTCCTGGGAGGCGTGACCCCCTGGCCTGCCAGCGAGCAGACCTTCGAGTTACTGCCGTTGCTCAAGCCGATCGGCGACCTCGAATCGTGCCGGTTTGCCGACTGGCGAAACGAGGCGGTGAGCTTGTCGGACGCAGCCTGCGCCTCGGCCGTGTACAGTCGCACGGGCGAAGTCTGGCTGCTGCTGGCCAACTTGGGCCAGGAACCCCGCGAAGTCACCTGCGTACTTCACCCGGAGAAACTCCCTCACGCGTTGGCCTCTCCGCGAGCCGCGACACGAGTGGCCGGCGGACAAGACCAGCCGGCAGACACGAGCCTCGACGTTGGCCAATTGCTCGGGGAGGGCATCAAGCTCACCATTCCCGGCGACGACGCGGTCCTGATCCACGTCCGCTAGAAGACGCGAATTATGGTCTTGACGCACCAAGAACGCTGAGGAGAGCACGATGCGACATTCCCTATCCTCCGGCCTGTATCTGTTGATCCTCACCCTCGCCGCCATCCTCCCGGCGGCCCGCACTGCCGATGCCCAAGGTGAAACCATTATCGACACCCTCGGCGTCCACGGCGGGCTCTGCGTCCAGGTCGGCGCCCAGGATGTTGAACACGCCGGTGAACTGGCCGCGTCGGGCCGATACCTGATCCAGGTCCTCGACGCCGACCAGCAGACGGTCGACCGGGCCCGAACGGTGCTCCAGGCAACCGGCCTCTACGGCCTTGTCTCCGCCGACCGATTGCCGGGAGAGGGCAAATTGCCCTATACCGAGAACCTCGTCAATTTCGTCTATATTGCCTCCCAACCGGCCGAGCCGGTCTCGATCGAGGAGATTCATCGCGTCCTCTGCCCGGGGGGCACCCTCATCATCGCAGCGGACAAGGCCACACGGGAGCAGCTCGAAGCGGCCGGTTTTGCCGGCCTGGAGCAGGTGAACGACGCTGACAAATCGTGGGTCGCCCGGAAACCCCGGCCCCAGCAGATGGACGATTGGACCCATTGCCGTCATTCCGCCGACGGAAACCCTGTTTCCAACGACACCGTTGTGGCCCCGCCCCGCCGCGTCCGCTGGATCGCCGGGGCCGAGTCAGAAGTGCGTGGCATGGTGACCACCGCAGGAAGAAACTTCTACGCGGGCGTGCTTGCGAGGGACAGTTTCAACGGCCTGCGGCTTTGGCATCGCGACATCACCTCGCCCGGCAGCGACGACTTCGTCATGAAGAATCTTCGCAGTGCCGCACCGGTGGCCGGCGGCGAGCGCCTCTATGTGGTGGAAGAGAAGAAGCTTGTCGCTCTGGACGGCAAGTCCGGTGAGGTCGTTCAGGAGTACGCGGCAGCCGGCGAGCCGGAAGAGGTGCTCTTCGACCGCGGAACCCTGATCGTCGCCACGAACGATTCGGTTCGGGCCCTCTACGCCGACTCGGGGGACGTTCGCTGGCAACTGGCGTTTTCCGATCCGCGTGAGGTCGTCGCCGGCGACGACACCGTGGCCCTGCTCCACGGTCAGTCCCGTCGCAACGAACCGATTGAGGCAGTCATCATCGATCGCGAAACCGGCCAGATCCGCTGGAAACGAAACGATCTGGACTGGCTTCCCAAGGTGCGGCGCTTGACCTATCACAACGGCCTGGTGGCCTTCGAAGTCTCCACGTTCAACAACGACGGCCCCGAGAACGTACTCCATCTCCTCTCGGCCGCAACCGGCCAGGTGCAGCTCGATCATCCGTTCTATCCCGGCATGAATCACAACCGGCAGGCCCGGGCGATGTTCGTGGGAGCAAACCTCTGGCTGCTCCACGGCGGGAAAGGTGCCGGGAATGAGCGGCTTCCGGTCCAGGTCTCGCACATTGATATCGAAACGGGCGAGGCCCTCGTGACCCATCCGGCCGGTCTGACCCACTGTTTCCCGCCCGTTATGACCGCCCGCTACATGATCGCCGGCGAATTCGACCTGACCGACCTCAGCACCGGAACGGTCGATGCGAACCATATCACCAAGGCGGCCTGCGGTCCCGATGGCGGGTGGGTACCGGCGAACGGGTTGATCTACGTGACCCCCAAGCATTGCGTTTGCTGGCCCATGCTTCGCGGCTATACGGCCCTGGCTCCCGAACGGCCTGCCGGCAGCATCGCCGATGTGAAAGTCGACCAGATGCAGTTCCCGCTGGAAAAGGGCGTCGAGCCGCCAGTCAGCGCTGCCATGGAAGACAACTCCCAGGACTGGCCCATGTATCGTCACGACGCCTGGCGTAGCGGCAGCACAGCCGTCCAGGCCCCGGCGGCGTTCGACACAATCTGGTCCGCCGAATTCGGCCCGCTCCCACCGGAAGGCATCATCACCTGCGATTGGGAAGAGAACCTGTTTGTGAAGGGGCCGATCACAGCCCCGGCGGTTGCAGGCGGGCGGGTTGTTGTGGCTCGTCCCGACGCCCACGAGGTTGTGGCTCTTGAGGCCGACTCGGGCACGGTTGCCTGGCGGTTCACCGCCGCCGGCCGCGTCGACACGACGCCCACACTCCACAAGGGCCTGTGCCTCTTCGGCTCCAAAGCGGGCTGGGTCTACTGCCTGCGGGCCGACGACGGCCGGCTGGTCTGGCGGCTGCGCGCCGCGCCGGTCGAAGAGCAACTCGTCGCCTATGGCCAGCTCGAGTCCCCCTGGCCCGTGCCCGGCAGCATCCTCGTGGTCGACAATATGGCCTACTTCGCCGCCGGACGGCAATCGCTGGCCGACGGTGGGATCCTGATCTTTGCCGTCGAACCTGCCAGCGGAAAGGTCGCCTGGGTCCAGCGGCTCAACACCGTGCCCCAGACGAATTTCTACGATTGCTCCGCCCTCGAATTCGACAACTTCGATCTCCTTCACCGCGAGGGAGACGGGGTCGGTATGTCGCGCTGGGTCTTCGATCGCAAGTCGGGCCAGATGTCGCTCGACCGCTGGGCCGCCTTTGCACGGCTCGACATGGAGGGGGGCGCCGTCATGGCCCAGCGAGGCTGCTGGACCTACGCCCCGCGCAACCAGGCGAGAATCAAGGCTCACCAGCCTCTTCGTCCACTCAGCGTTTATCGCGACAAGGTCCTGTTTGGCGCCTTGCACGGCTCGTCGACCGTGTTCCGCCGCGATTTCGATCTCGAGGGCGGCGAAAGGTTCGACACCAGGTGGATGACCGGTTGGGAGGAAAGTTCCCGGAGCCAGAAGGGCGAAACACCCTGGCCAAACGACCGTCTGGCCGAAAAGGCCACATGGAAGGCCGACCCCCTCGGTGCCGGCAAAGACGCTCCGCCAATCCACGCCATGACCCTCGCCGGCGACAGACTTCTGCTGGCCGGCGGCAACGGCCAGTTGCGAGTGATCTCCACGAGCGACGGTGCCGTCCAGACCGAGGCGAAACTCCCCGAACCTCTCTGGGACGGCATGGCGGTGGCCCAGGGCCGGGTGTTCTATTCCACACGGGACGGGAAACTGCTTTGCCTTGGAGCCCGGTAGCACATGTCCAAAGAACAACGCCCATCCAACCACGGAATCGAGCGACGGCAATTCCTGGCAAGTGCGGCGTCCGGGGCCGCCTTGGCGGCAGCGGCCACCGCCGAACTGCCGGCCGCCCAGCCACAAGGATCCGCCGAGATGACAGGCTTTCGCGAACGCCTCTTCCAGTGCCTTGGCGGACCATGGCCCGATCCGTGCGATCTGAAGCCGGTGCTGCGCGAGACGATTCAGAAAGACGGCTATCGAATCGAGTCGTTATATTACGAAGCCGAGCCGGGCGACAGAATTCCAGCCCTGCTCCTGATCCCCGACGGGATCAAGCCGGAGAATCCCGCGCCGGCTGTGGCTGTCTGGCACCAGCACAATGGCCAGTGGCATCTGGGCAAGTCGGAACCGGCAGGACTGGACGGCAACCCCATGCACCACACCGGTGTGGCACTGGTCCGGGAAGGCTACGTGGTCCTGTGCCCCGACGCCCTCTGTTTTGAAGAGCGGCAGAGCCCTCATCTGAAAGGGGGCGATTACGAGCGGTTCGAATTCCTCCGCTACGTGGTCGACGGCAAATCCATGGCCTGGAAAAACATTCTCGACATGCGCCGGGCAGTCGACTACCTCTGCTCGCGCCCCGAGGTGCGAAAGGACTGCATCGGCTGCTACGGCCACTCCATGGGCTCCACCCACACCTGGCTCGTCGGACCCTGGGAACCGCGGCTGAAGTGCCTTGTGGGCAACTGCTGCCTCCCCACCTACGCCGCTATTCACCGCACGCACCTGCTCCACTGCTTCCCGAATTTCATCCCCGGCCTGTTCCGGTATGGCGACACTCCGGATATTACCGCCCTGATCGCGCCGCGAGCACTACACCTGAACTTCGGCGACCAGGATGGTGGAAGCCCGATCGAGGAGGTTCGCGAGGGGCTCGAGACGATCGCTCGCAGCTATCAACAGGCCGGCGCTGCCGAGAACTTCACCTGCTGGATTGAAGAGGGAGCCGGCCATGTGCTCTCGGATGAAATGTGGGCCCGCACCCGGGACAAGTTTCGCCGGCACCTCAGCGATGCATAAGGGTAGATCTCAGGACCGGATTCCGGCTGTCGCTGCGCTGGCCCGAACGCGGGTTCTTGTCGGACCGGACTCGGGGTCGTGGATTAACACTTACGGATTCCAGCTCACCTCATAGCGGCCGGCTCCGGGCGTACCGACGGTGAGGACCAGTCGGCCGTTTTCCCAGGTGAAATCGGCCGCACCCAGTGGCTTCTGGGTCCCCGCCGCCAAGGCCGTCACCTGGATCCGATTGCGATCTGCCTCGGGGGCGAGGGCTCCGAGGTCGAGGCTCACACGAAAACGCTGGTCGCGAGGATACGGAAGAATGATCAGCCTCTTCTCGTGCCGTTCGATCTTCGCAGAACCGTCCGTGGCCACCTTGCCGAAATCGATCCAGGTGCCGGGCTCGTTCAGGTGAGCGGCAAAATCGGCCTCGCCTTCGGGCTTTGGCTGATTGTCGGCGGAAACCGGCTCTGCGCTGATGTTGGTGATCTTGCCATCCTGCCGTTCGAGTTTCAGCCGTGCAACCAGGATGCGGTCGCCACCGCTCTGGAATCCCTTCAGCCGCACGCGCTCGCCACGGTAGAGGCCAATGACCAGATCGTAGCCGGTCTGCTCGGCGGGGATGGCTAGTTCGTACGGTCCGTCCACGAGGACCTCCCCTTTGCGCCACTCGCTGGTCGGCTTGGGCAAGGCGTGGTCCTGCTGGAAGGCAATGTCTTCCGCGTGGGCGCTCTCCGTGGAAAGCCCGTGGACGAAACACTGATAGTCTTGATCCAAAGTATCGTTCACCACCCACTCATACGTCACCCTCACCCGGTTCTCGCCAAGATAGTTGAACTCTCGCAAGCGCGGCTGGATGTTTTTGGGCGATTGCCGATAGGGCATGGGGAACCAGGTCCGAGCGTCGGCGAAGATGTACTCGGGGCATTCGGCATAGTCGGCCCAGGCGCCTTTCTGCAGGGTAGTGCTGACCTCGGTCTCCGGCCCCAGGGCAAGGAATCCCCATTGCGGGAGCACACGATCTTCGACTTGCCACGGCTCGGCTCGCCAATTCACCCACAGCCGTAGCCCACTGTCGTAGCGGATTCTCTGCCGCGAGGTGTCGCCAGCCACCAGGGCGGCGCTGGCGCTGACGAACTGGCCGTCGACTTCATAACGGATCTCCAGCGGACGAGCCGTGCCGTATAGCCGCTGGACCGGGTGCATGAGGTGATGTTCGCGGATGACCCACGGGAGGTTATCGACCTGGGCTGCACCGATGAATCCCGCATGGCCGTAGGCCAGTTCCTGGGCCCGGTACTTGTCGACCTGTTCCATGCTCCCTGTGTCGTCACCCCAGCGATGATCGTAGCCGCGGCGGAACCAGCGCTCATAATAGCCCATGCCGTGGTTGACCATCTGTGGATGGACCTTGAGCAGATCGAAGTCCAGAAGCGGCGAGTGGTCTTCGCCGCCTGCAACCTGGGCCTCCACGCCGTCGCAACGGCCGGCCCAGTAGAAATGGTTGTGCCCTTCGCCGAACAGGGGGCCTTCGTGCGTGTCGCGCATGAACTGGAAGAGTTCGGTGTCGTGCTGCACCTTCGCCAGAGCCATAGCGGCCAGGGGCTGGCCGGCCTCGTGATCCAACTGGTGCCAGGGGGGCACACAGGTGTGCACATCGAGGTAGGCCGCCGTTGTCGCGAATCGCCGGTGGACCTCGGGAGCGTTCTGCTTCGCATAGCCGAGGGCCCGGTTGCACTTCAGGCCGTAACTCTGCACCTTGGTACCCGCGTTGTACCAGGCCGGCGACGGCGATCCATCGGCCTGGAGCACGCGTGCTGCCGCGTCGTAGGAAGGTGCGTCGGGATACAGGTCGATGTAGTTCTCGTGCAGCGACCAGACATAGCCGCACTGGTTGGCTGCCTTGCCGAAAACGGCCATTCCCTCGTCGCCGCCGAATGCCGGGTTCGCCGGCAGGTGATCGGGCAATTTCACGTCGTAGCCGTACCGCTGCCAGACGTGGGAGATGATGGCCAGGTGGTCCACCCCATGGTCCTTGAGGGCCAGCAGGTTCTCGGCATCGCCCTGGTAGGTGCCGTCGTGATGGCCCCACACGTCCAGCATCACTCGCGGGCCCAATTGGGCCAGGTAGGGAGAGGCCGGATGCGGGATGTTCGGCAGCACTTCTCCCACGTCGGGCGACACGGCAATATAGCCAGTCTCGACCAGGGGATTCCGCGTGCCGTCGGTCTTCAGATCGTATTCGGCCACACCCGCTGGACATCGCGACGCGTGCGACGCGGTCCAGTCCAGGTAACGGCCGACGAACACATTCTGCGCCGGCAGGTAGGTTACCTGGCCAGCCAGGTAGGGCACCGGAAACGTCCGCCGCAATGGTGCCAGTCCCACGTCGCCGAGGGAGAATCGGCTCACCAGCGGCTCGTCGCAGCGGGCGGAGACCGCCAGGGCCTTACCGAGGATCTCGTAGGTCCAGGCCACCCGCAGGGCCCCGTCTTGCACGTCGTACTCCCAAAGCACTTGGAGTTGGTTACCATCGCGTTTGACCTCGACCGCCCGTCCACCTCGCAGGAGGACCTCCTGGCTCTGATCGCCGTGCTGGACCGCAACGGTCGTGCCGCCCCCCTGGGCCGGTGCGAACGGCCGGCCATCGTCGACCTGCACGCGGACGTCATCCAGAGAGCCGCTGTCCGGCGTCCAGTGGTAGACCACGCGGCAATCGTCGCCATCGCAGGTGAACTGCCAGCCTGTTCCGTCCTGCGCCAGACCATTGGTGAATGGCAGCAGATTTCCCGGCACGACGCCTTGATCGGCACGATTCGACAGGTTCGTCAGGTCCGCTTGGGCAGTCGCCTGGTAGGCACGGGTTGTGGTCAATTGCCGGAGGACTTCCGCTGGCGGCGGTGCGTGGTCGCCGGCAGAGATGCGAGCATCGCCGAAGAACGAGTAGTCGAACGAGGCGTTGTTCTTCGGTCCCGGCTCCACTCCCAGGCGAACCACGACCGTCTTGCCGGCGTGCGGCGTCAGGTCGAATTCGTAGTCGAGCCAGCGGGCTTCGGCCTGATGGTGGCGCATCAGTTCCTGCCCAAGGCCGTCGGCCGTCAGGGAGCACGAGAAGGTCACTCCGTCGCTGCGGTCCGGGGTGGCCACGTCGGGTCCCATGGCAACACCAAACTTGAGCCGGATGGGCTTCACCTCCGGCAGCGCAAGTTCATAGTCGACCCACACTTTTCCGGTCGGCACGTGCCAGGGGGAGTGCATCAGTAGCGCCCGTCGGCCGAGTACGCGGCCCCAGTCCTGATAGGAAATTCCCGCTCGGGGCTCGAAGTGGCCGGCCCATGAAACGGGCATGGCGACCGGTTCCTGGCCGTAGGACTGCCAAGACACGCGGTAGGTCCCCACGTCGGCCAGGAGCGTCTCACCCGGCGGCAGCGGCACCGAGAGATCAGGTTTCTCGGCCGCAGACGCTGCCGAGGCAGCCAAGAGAGACAGGAAACTGAGAGCCAACAGGAGGCGGGAGTGGACGCGGCTGGGATCGTGGAGGATGGGGCAGGTCATGGATCGTTAAAATCCTGTTTGAGAGCACTGGGGCCGGAGGTTATCGGCCATCCTACCGGAATGGGGCGCCTCGCGCCAACATTTGACGAGGCCGTCTCCGTGCATCTCAGAACGACTCGCTCTCTCCCAACCCGAACACCTTTTTGAGCCGGCTGCGGGTTCCCGGGATTTCTTCACCCCATTCCTGGGCCCGATCCACCTGGAACTTGTCGCAGAGTTCGAAGAAACGCTTTGCGATCGGGCGCAGCTTCTCCGCAACCTCCGGCTCCAGAGGCCCGCTGTCGCGGTACCAGATCGGTTCCAGGGCTGCACGATACACGCAAATGGAGGCCCGTTCCACCCGCGAACGTATCTCGTCGGAATCGGCCAGCTTCAGGGCCTCGCCAAAAGCCTCCAACCCGGCTTGGGCATCGGAATCGTCCAGTCCATAGTCGGCGAGCCGGCCAAAGCAGTTCTGGTGACGGCCGCTGGCCTCGGCCCGGTCGTGAATCCGCTCGACGTAGCGGCGGATTGGCGGAGCCGCGCAGCCGTAGTGAAGCTCGAGAAACTCGTCGATCGCCTCCTGGCCGCTCCGCGAGGGATCCCAGAGGAGCCGGCTGATCACGTAGGCTCGCAATTCCGAAAGCTCCGCTCCGTTGGCATTTCCGGCAGCCTGCATGAATACCCCCTTGGCGTGATTGGCCAGGAAGTAGCGGATGTTGGGCTCGATCACTCGCAGGTTGGGGCACGGCAGCACATAGGCGCTGAAATTCGTGTTGTAGTTCCAAATGTAGATCTGGTCGCAGATCCTTCCCCAATCGGCCATATCCTGGCAGAAGGCCACGTTCTTCGGGCAGGCCGGATCGTTGATGGGGTGGATCATGCAGCACTCGATGCTGCACAATTGGATCTGCACGTTGGGCCGGGGCTTGATGGTCTTCGGCGGTTTGCGGGTGTACCAGTATGACAAGGTCCCCACTTTGACCTTGGGGAACTTATCAGCCACCTCGTCGGCCACAGCATTAACGAATTCCAGCAGCGAACCCATCGGCGTGCCCTCGCGCTGGTCGATGGCCGCGCAGTTCGGACACAGGCAACACTTGTCGTTGTCGTTCTGGCTGACCGATACGTTCGCCGTCTGCGGATCCGCAGCAATCTCAGCCAAAACCGCCTCGGTCACGATTTTACGCACGTCCGGATTGGTCAGGCAGGGCTCGTTGTCGTACGA
Organism: uncultured Planctomycetaceae bacterium; assembly: GCA_964429355.1. Taxonomy (GTDB): domain Bacteria; phylum Planctomycetota; class Planctomycetia; order Pirellulales; family Thermoguttaceae; genus JAAYAY01. Next base: position 10,621 of record CAYSCH010000023.1, read on the forward strand.
ATCATTGGCGGCCGGTGCGATCCGCTTGCCGTCGCGAAAACAGAAATACTCCGGATGTTCCTGGCCGTATTTCGAAGAGGGAATCTGGCCGGCGAAGCTATGGCTGATGAGCCGCTGACCGGTTCGTCCCCCCAGTTTCGGGTCATCCCCCACCGTGTTGACCCGGAGTCGCGCGGCCAATGCCGGATTGCGATTCACCTCGCCATAGTAGGCCCACCGCATCTCCAGCGGTGGGTGAAAGGAGCGATCGAGCATGGGGACGACCTGTTCCGGCTTGACCTTGGGCACATAGGTGTGGTCGGCCGTGAGGAACCGCACGCCCAGATAGTCTTCCAGAAACGTGTACACTCCGTAGAGCGTGCCTCGCGGGCGTCCACCGGCGATGACAACGTTGCCGCCACGAACCACGATTCGCAGGTCTTCTGGTCCGAGCCCTTCGACGGAAAACCCCGCCTGGCTCGCCTCCATCGACTTGCCGGGGCCCACAAAAAAGTGCCGGTCGGCCCGGTCGCTGCTGCCAAGGATCGGCAGGTCGAACCCGGTGGCCAGCGAAATGTGTTTCTGCAGTTCCTCGGCAGCATACTTCTCGCTCGGGATCGCGTCTTCGGCCACCACGATATCCCAGCCTTCGAGTTGGGAGAGGTTCACGCCCGCCGGCTCAGCCGCGGCAAGCATGCCGAAGGACAAACTGCACGCAAACCATACACCGATCATCAGGCGATTGGTCATCGTTGAACCTCCGTTGTCGAGTCAAGTGTTTGGCGAGTTCCAGGTCGATCGACCACCAGGCACCCGACATCCAAGGGGCCGATCTCCAGGAAGATCAGGTCATCGTCGCCGGCCCGCTGGCTTTTTGCGGGCCGATCGTGCCACGCATCATGGTAAACGATGCGGTCAGTGTGCGGCAACCGGATCGCGGGGCCGCGGATTGTACGATGGCGGCTATTGTAGAAGGTGTAGACGGTTCGATCTTTCGCGGGGAAGGCGTTGGCAAAGAGGCCGCCGATCTCGGTGGGCACAAGCGGCACCGGCTCGAGTGTCGTGAACGCGTCGCGATACTCCCTCAGAAGGCGGTAACATTGCCGGATGGCCGCACGGGTTTGCGGCGCGAACCACTCGTCGGCCTTGCCTTCCAGCCAAATCGCTTCCCCATTGAAGAACACCCACTTCACCCCCGTTGCCCAGTTGCCGGTCGGTTTGTCGCAATAGAGAATCTCGATCGTCTTGAAGTCGGGCACGGCGAATCGGAACAGATTGAGCGGCACTTGAGTGGCCGCACGCTGGGCGGAGTTCATGGCGTAGGTAAAGCTGCCATCCTGGTACTGGGAGGTGACATCGACGGGCGATTCTTCCGTATAGATCGCCACGTTCGGACGGGCGGCCTCAACCCGCCTCCGGATCCGTTCCGTGCAATCCCGTTCCGTAACGACCGTATAGCTCGGCCTGGCATGGCCATGGTCGGAGGACCAGCAGTCTTTGTCGCTGCCGGCGAATCCGAACTGATCGATGTACATGCCGTCGACGCCCAGTTCCGAGACCTTGGTTTCATAGGTCGAGGCCTGGACCTCGCGCCAAGCCTCCACTCCGGGGCAGACGAACATCTCGGTGCTCTCGGGCCAATACAAACCGCGACCGTCGCGACCGAGCAGTTGCCACTGGGGGCCAAACTGGCTGCCGAGCTTTCCACGCTCTTGAAGCAGGTAGCCTTCGATGTAAATGCCCACGGGAACCCCTTGTGACTGAACAGCGGCGATGGCTTTCTGCAGTGCCTCCCGTCCGCCGGCAATATGTTCGAAGGGGGAATAGTCGCCCGTGCGTCCATAGATTCGCCCCAGCCCCGGACACGAACCCCAATCGAACAGATGCAGATAGTCGATGCCGCCAAACTCGCGACGAGCCTCTGCCACGGCCTCATCGAGGTGCAATGTGCCGCTTGACGGATTGTAGAGCGGATCCCACATCCAAAGAAACCGCTGGCGGAAGTTGAACACCTCGCGGAACCAGCCCTTTCGGGGCACAATCGGCTTGTGCCACGATTGCAGCCAGTGCCGATAAGCCTCAAAGCCTTCGTGCCAGTCACCGCCGGTTGCTGTCACGATCGCCGGCGCCGCCTGGAAGCTCTCGCCCGGCTGGAGAGCGATATCGGGGTATTCGACGCCGATGCTGAACCGATCTTCCGCCTTCTTCAGCAGATAGTTCTTTCGCACGCAGGCTTTGTCGGTCGTGCGCAGGGTCAGCCCTCGACCGGCGGCGGGACTGAATGTGTCGAGAAATTGGACGGGAAACATTCCGCAGTAGCGCTCGCGGTAGTCGCAGGGACCATGATTCAAGACGGTGCCCCGGCGAGGGACCAGGTACGAGGCATCTTCGGGCCGATCGGCCAGTCGGTAACCTTCGATCCACGGAGCAACCAGGGAGATGGTGTGCTGGACCATGCCCCTGTTCTCCAAACGGGCGACCACGGAAAAGTTGTTCGTGTTCTCTGTATGCAGACCGAGTCCCAGTCGAAGCCCCTCGACGGATCGGAGGCGATACCAGCGATAACCCTGGGACTCGGTATCGTCGGTTGTGGCAACCGGTTCCAGGTCCTCGCTCGGGAGGGGCTGGCCATCAACCTCCAGTTTCACCAGGGGTGACGGCGTTGCGAGATATTGCCACTTGGTCGGGCGATGAGCGAGGCGGGTCCATCGCGGCGGACCGTCGGGAGCCAAACCGACTTCCAGGATCGGACTGTCGGCCGGTTCAGGCAAAGGCTGGACCCGGAATGGCGGTGTCTCTTCCAGCAATTGGGGAAACGAGAGCTCCCCGTCGATGCGTGCGGAGGCCGCGGCGACGGCAAATGCCGCCTGGCCTGTCCGGTCGCAGACGACGACCTTTCGCAGCGGCAAGGCGGGATCGGCAGCCGCCACGACCAGTTGCAACCCTTCCTGGGTGCCAAACTGCCCGGTCAATACGTCCATGGGCAGACATTCGTCGACGGTTCCATCGGTGTATTCCAGCCGGACTCGAAAGCGATCGACATCCCGAATCGATCTCAACTTTCCACTCCCGTAGGCCGGCTCTTCCTCGCCGCGGAAAGCGGCCATCAGGAGCAGATACACTTCGCTGGCACGGGTGTCGACCGGGATCTCAAGTTCTGCTTCTGCCGCAAGCGACGTGGACGCCACACGAGACGGCTCCGGCAACTGAAGGGGTATACCTGCGGCAGTGATTCTTCGATCCGAAAACCATTCGGCCAGGCGAAGCCGGGCCAGCCAGGGCTCCACCGGTGTGGTGGCGATCGATTCGATACCAATCCTGGTGAAACGGGTGTCTTCGCCCACAGTCGGCTGCCAGTCAATTGCATCGTCCAGCCTTGATTCCTGCCGACGGTTGACCAGCCCCAATTCGGAGATTTCCAGCGTGGCACCGGGCTGGGCTGCCTGAAGCTGGACGGCGAGCGTCTGGACGGTGGTCAGTTCGGCGGCGATCTTCCGCACGTCGACGTCGAGGCGGTGCCATTGCCCGTCGCAGCGAAGATCGGAGGCGGGCACGATGGCCCGATAGTCCGATCGGCCGTCGCTCATTTTCCCAAGCGCGCATACCGCATAATCGCCGGCGGGACGAGCGCCGCTGGCGCAGTAGCGCATCGTCACATAGCGGTGGCCGATCAGTGAAATCTCCTCGCTGAGACGGCAAGACCACTTCATGCCTCGGTCCGGCTCGCCGACGCGAAATCGTGTCGTCTCGTTTTGCCGGTCGGTCGAGTGCCCGCCCTTGGAGGCCGGATTTCCCAGCCAATCGGGCTCGGCTGCCCACTGGGCAGCGCCCAGGGGCATGCTCCAGTCCGGCGTGGGAGAAATCTCCGCCTCGCGCCGGGGCCACTGGGCGTCGTCGGGCACGGCGTCGGTGAGCATCACGTAGTCGAGCCACAGTCTCGCTTGGCCATGGATATCCGCCTGGACCTGGACCGCCAGGGCGTCGATCGACTCAGCGCTGGTCAGACTGGTCAGGTCGACGGCCGCAACATGCCACTGGCCATCGGCCTTAACGTCGCAGAGGCGGATTGCGCTGAGTTGCCGCTCAGCGACGTCGTCGTCTGCGTAGAGGAGATAGTCCGTGCTTTCCGTGTCCAGATTCTCCGCCTTGTAGCGCACGATCAGGCAGGGCAGTTCCTCCAACCACACGCTCGGCATCGAGACCGACCATTTCATGCCGGTTCCGGGCTCATCGACGCTGAAGCAGGCCGTCTGGCCGTCGGTGGTGACCGACGCGGTGGCCGAGGGCCGGGTGAGCCAACCGGGCTGGGCGATCCATTGCTGGACCTGGCCAAAATGATCAACCCAGCAGAAATCCAGGTCGCTCCCCGCTCCCACCATCCCTATCAACATCACCAGCGCAGTCATCAGTCACTCCTCTTCTCGTCGGGCAACACGTTTCGAAGTGGGCACCAGGAATTCGTTCACCATCAACGCAACGGATGATTCAATTGCAGGTCAACTTCGCCCAGTTGTCGCAGATCGTCCAGCGCGCGGGGGAGGCTCGAAAGTGCGGCCTGCGGCTGAAGGTCTGACGACGGAAGGTACTTTGCCTGGCCTTCGCTGGAAACCTGCCCCACGTCCTCGTTGCCAAGCAGACGGAGTTTCAGCGCATTGCCTTTCACGCCCAGGCTTGTTTGATAGAACAGGCTGGACAGGATCAGCAATTCGGGCTGCGTCGTGCCGGAATTCAGAATGCGAACCTCCGATGGCTCGATGTAGAACTGGCCGGGACCGAAGAAGATCTCGCCTTGATAGTTGTTTATGGTCATCGCCGTGCCTTCCGCCGGTCTCTCTTTCGGGTCATTGAAATGCAGTTTCGCCCCCTGCAGCACGATCCTGCCTGGGGCAATCTCTTTCGAGCCCTCGAATACGAAACCGTTATCGGCCTGCTCGATGTAGTAATCGCTCATCACGATGCTGTGATTGTCGCGCACGTACAGCCCGTGCCGCGTGACCGTGGAAAGCCGCGTGAGAAAACCGAGAAAACCGCCGCGGCCCGGCGCAACTCCTTCAACAATCACCGAACCCTCATACGTTGTGCGAGCCAGGATCGTCGCGGCAGCACTGTCGATCACCCGTAGATTCCCCTGCACTCCCGAGAGCACAACCACCTCGTCCGGGCCAAGACCACGGCAATGCAGCCCTTTGCGAAATGGCTCCTTCTGATACATTCCGAAAACGAAGACCGATTCATACGTCATGCGAGTGCGGGTCGCCGAACCCGTTTGCAGTACGTCGATTGCGTTGTTCATCGGCCCGACGTCGTGGTTGCCGATCGAGAGGTGTTGCAGCGTGACGTTGTCAGGTTCATGCACCTCGACGATCGTGCCTCCCTCAACGCCTTGCCAGTACAGCTTGGTGACAAATCCGCTTCCGCCGACGAAGTAGTCGCTGCCCGTGATCTTCAGCGTCTCCGTGACGCTGTAGACGCCGGTCGGCAAGTACGCGATCGCTTTCCGGCCGTGTGAACGGGCGGCATCGATGCAGCGCTGCAGCGCTGCCGTGTCGTCGCTGTGGCCGTCTCCCTTGGCGCCGAAATCGCGCCGGGCGTCGAAGACTTTGCTGGGAACGACAGCCGTCGTGCGGAGGAAACTCCGATCCGCCCCATCCAGAACACCCGTCCGCTGGCCGGCTGCGACCGTGTAGCGGTGCGACGGATCGCCGCCGGCGACCAGTTCGCGGCTGCCGGCCGCCGTGTTCTCGGAGAGGATCAGCCGCTGCGAGTCACGCAATGTCCGGACCGGCGGATGGCCGTTCGGGGGCTCCGAAAATCGACAGTCGAACATCGTCGCCGGCGCCCCGCTGAGCACGATCGCCCCGTCGGTCGCCTTCCATCCCGCAATCTGGCAGTCCTGAACCGTCAATGGCGAAACGGAGTTGTTGAACTCGAGGAACCGGTTCGAGCCGGACGAGGTGCACCGCCGCAGCGAGCTGCCGTGTTCCGGCTCAGCCAGCACGTCGACGGTACGGTTGTCCTGGAAGTGCGTGTTGCGGACGTAGAAGTTGCCGTGCCGGCATTCCAGCCCAATGTCGCACGCCCGAATCTCACAACCGTCGAAGGTCCAGTTGTAGTCGTTGAAACTGATGAATACGGCTCCCCGGCGACATTGGTCGAACAGGCAGTTGTCGAACGTGGTTTCGGCCAGCGCGTAAGCGTCGTCCCGGGCGGCGAGCACCCCAGCGTCGGTGAAATTGCGGAACGCCAGGTGCTGGTGCAGCACCTCGGTTTCGAATCGGCACGTCGAAAGATGATGAAATCCGATCGCCGCCTTGCCTTGCCCCTCGAAGTTCACCCCAACGATTTTTGAATGGCCGATGCCGTCGTCCTGGAACAGGATTCCGCCAGCCGGTCCGTCCCAGAGAAGCGTGGTGTCACGACCGTGTCCGATCACCGAGACGCCGATCGCCGGCCCCTTGGCCCGGAGCGTTTCCGTCACGCGATATGTCCCCGCCGGAAGATACACCGTTGTCCCCGGCCCGATCTGGTCGAATACCTTCTGCAACGCCGCGCTGTCGTCCGCTTGGCCGTCGCCTTTCGCTCCAGCCAGACGAACGTCCAGCCAATCCGATCGCGGTTCCCAATCGAGTTTCGGCAACTGGGGAGATTCGGCAGCCATCGCGACCGGCGTCACCATGCAGCACAGTTCCAAGCCGACGACCAGCGCAGTCAGCACCCGGTTCTTCAACATATGATCATCTCCCAATTGACAAATCCTGTCGAAGCTTGCCCATTGCATGAACGAAGGGTTGACCGCGAAAGCCCGTTTTCACGGGACAACGGTCGGACCAGCCGTTCATTCAATGGCAGACATCGATCGAGGCGGCGTCTCCGAATCGCTCGGAGGTGGATATCGGGCAATGCCAGTATCGCTTTCCGGATGCGGGGATGCAACGCTGCCAACGTCCGTGGCTCGGCAAGTGTTGATTTTCGCGAGACCATGCCGCAGAATGGGGCGGAGTTGACGGGCATTTGAGCATCTCCTGGAAACGCGAGAACGAGTCATGCCACCGCGGAACCTCAGCCTACGGAATGCGATTCTTGCGGGCTGGGCCTTGTTGCTCATGGCCTCGCTGATTCTCTTGTGGCCGGCCGCAACGGCGGCTGCGGACGGTTCGACACCGGTTTCAATCGATCTTGCCCGCGACGGCCAAGCCCTGCACCGTGTCATTGTGGCGGTCGATGCTTCGGAGGCCACGAAGAACACGGCGACCGAATTGGCCGGCTACCTGGGTCGCATCAGCGGAACAACTTTCCAGGTCGAAAGCGGCGACGGCAGCCGGGGGATCGTCGTGGGCACCTCCACCGGTTTTCCCGCCTTGCCGTTTTCTGTCGAGTTTGGCAACGGGCCGTTCGATCGCGAGGACTACATCCTCCGCTCTCACGCACAAGGTCTGTATCTGCTGGGCGCGACCGATCTGGCAGTCTCGCATGCCGCGTGGGATCTGCTCCATCGCCTCGGATATCGCCAGTTCTTCCCGGGTGAAACCTGGGAAGTCGTGCCCCTGCTCCCTCGCATGAGCATCGCCGTCGATTGCCGCGAGACCCCCGCGTTTCATGCCAGGCGTATCTGGTACAACTGGGGCTTGTGGGGCTACAACGATCAGCCCTATCACGACTGGTGCCGGCGCAATCGGGCCGTGAAAGGTTTCGATTTGAACAGCGGTCACAGCTACGACGCAATCATCGCGGCCAACCGGAAGGAGTTCGACGAGCACCCGGAATACTATGCCCTGCTCGGCGGGAAACGCGAATATCGCGGCGGCGACACAAAGTTCTGCATTTCAAACTCCGGCCTGCGCAAGCTGGTGATCGATTACGCCGCCCGCACGTTCCAGAACAACCCCCAAGCCGACAGTATCTCCATGGACCCGAGCGATGGCGGCGGGTGGTGCGAGTGCGACCGGTGCGCTGCCATGGGAAGCGTGAGCAATCGCGTCGTTACCCTGGCCAACGAAGTCGCCCAGGCCGCAAACGCCTTGAATCAGGGCCCCAAATACGTCGGGATTTACGCCTACAACGAGCACTCCACACCGCCCACCGTACGCCTGGACGCTCACGTGATTCCGAGCGCCACAACGGCCTTTATCCGCGGAGGGTACACGTTCGACCAGATCGTCGACGGCTGGCAGGCGCAGGGTGCAACGATGGGAGTCTACGACTACCTGAGCGTGGTGGCTTGGGACTGGAACCTGCCGCGAGGCAGCCATGGCTCACGGCCTTCACGAAGCACGCAATTCCTGCCCCATATCCATGAAAAGGGCGTTCGCTTTTACGATGCCGAATCGGGAGACTGCTGGGGACCGTGCGGGCTCGGGTACTACGTCACCAGCCGGATCCTCTGGGATATTGAAGAATCGCAACAGCTCGACGCCCTGCTCGAGGATTTCCTCGAAAAGTCGTTCGGGACCGCCAAGGAGCCGATGCGAATATTCTATCATCTTATCACGGAAGACACCGCCCGTCGGCCCCCCACGGATCTTGTCGGCCGGATGTACCGCCAACTGGATGAGGCCCGCCGTGCTACCACTGACGCCAAGGTCCTGGCACGCATCGACAAACTGATTCTCTACACCCGCTACGTTGAACTGTACTATGCCTACGCCGGCCGCAGTGGTTCGCTGGAGGAAGTGGCGCGGCATGCCTATCGCATGCGCAAGACCATGATGGTCCACAGCTATGGCCTATGGTGCCGGCTCCTCAGCCAGCAAGCCGCCTTGGATCCGGATCACCCCTTGAAGACCGGGGAACCGTTCAGCCCCCAGGATATCGCCAAGATCCTGGCCGACGGAATCGCCACCAATCTGCCGGTCGACCCGGGATTCGAGAGCATCCAGTTCAGCAAAGCGTTGGTTCCGGCCGCCCCATTGCTTTCGTTGCCTGCCACGCCCACAGGCAGTTTTCCCACCCATCCGCAGGATCGGCAGCACTACCTCATCTGGATGCCCGACCATGGCGGAACCCTCGATCTGGTGATCACCGTGGAGAAGGTCTGGGCCAACCGGATGCCGGAAATCAGCCTGCATTCGGCGCTGGAGGTCACCGGGAATGCCGTGGCCATCGATTCGAGCTACCGCCCGGACGGCAAGCCATATTCCGTCCAGTTGCGCACGCCTCACCCCGGTTTACACTCGGTGGAGACCATCGACGGCGGCGACTACACCCGGATCCAGTGGCCACCCCAAATGCCCGTCACGATCGAGTCCGGGATCGACACGCCCAACGTCACGGAACACTTTCGCGGCGTCTGGACGATGGTCTTCTATGTGCCGCGAGGGACACGTGTGATTGGCGGTTGGGCATCGCGTGTGGCCAACTGGGCCCCACGGATCTCGGGCACCCTGGTCGACCCGTCCGGCAACACCGCCCTCGATTTCGCCACAACAGAAGAGGGCTGGTTCAAAGTGCCCGTGCCCGAAGGACAGGATGGCAAGCTCTGGACTTTCGAGGAGAGCCAGGGGCAGCGATTGCTCATGACCGTGCCCCCTTACCTGGCTCGCAACGGAGAGGAACTGCTGCTCCCGATTGAAGTGGTCGAGGCCGACGCGAAACACTGAGTGACCTATGACGATGATTCTTCCATATCTGGCGTACCTGGCGGTCGGCGCAGTCGCGGGGGTGCTGGCCGGCCTGCTGGGCGTCGGCGGGGGCCTGGTGATCGTGCCGATGCTCGTGTTCTGCTTCACGCGATTGAACCTGCCGGCGGCCTCCATCATGCACCTGGCGCTGGGAACGTCGATGGCCAGCATCATGTTCACGTCGGTCTCCAGCTTCTGGTCCCACCACAAGCGGGGCGCCGTGGCGTGGGAAGCGGTCCGCCGGATCGTACCGGGGATCCTTGCCGGCACGTTCTGCGGCACGTTTATCGCCTCGAGTCTCTCGAACGACTGGCTCAAGGGGTTCTTTGCCCTGTTCCTGGCGTACGTAGCGGTGCAGATGCTGCGCGACGCGAAACCCAAACCGTCTCGCGAACTTCCCGGTATGCTGGGAATGTTCGGCGTGGGGAGCGTGATCGGACTGGTGTCGAGCCTGGTGGGCATTGGCGGCGGCACGCTGTCGGTGCCGTTCCTGATGTGGTGCAATCAACCGGGGCACCGCGCGATCGGCACCTCGGCGGCAATTGGCTTTCCGATCGCCATCGGCGGCACCATGGGCTACCTGGTCAACGGCTGGCACGATCCCTCGCTGCCGCCGTACGCCCTGGGCTACGTCTATTTTCCTGCGTTGGTCTGCATTGTGGCGGCCAGCGTGCTGACCGCGCCACTGGGCGTGCGTCTGGCGCACCAACTACCCGTCGGCCGCCTGAAGCGGGGTTTTGCCGTCCTGCTGATCATCGTCGGCGTGCGGATGGCGCTGAGTCTGTGGAGATAGCCGGTTGGGGGTATCGGGGCCTGCGCCGATTACCGGCCCGCCAGGCGGCGGAGGGATTTCGCAACTGGCCCATGATCACGGGTTCAAGGTTGGGGCCGAGAGTCACTGGGGGCCCGAAACGATCTGGCCCAATCTGCAGAGACTCCACGCCGCGGTGGATCATCCGGGATTCGGGCTTTCAATTCATCTGGGAGGCTGGTCGGGCACGGAGGAACAAAGGATCGCCTGGGACCGGGAGGCTGCGCCCCTGGCCTGCCACACTCACATTGCCTGGAACATCACAGAAGGTCCTTTGGCAGAACGTCTTGCTCCCTTCTACCGGGCAAATTACGGCGGCTATTACAGCATTGAACATCACTCGGGCGAGAACGAATACAGGAATGTTGGCATCCAGCTATCCCGGGTACGCGAAGCTCTCGCCAAGCTCGATGCGAAATAGGGGGGTGTCTTGGCGTCCGCCAGGGGTGCCCGTGGTATCATGCCGGGCAGCAATCGCAGGGAAAGCCATCGCCGAAGGCGAGTTCCGGCCCGGTGTCTGCGTCGTCCGCTGGTATCAGCGGCCAGGCTTTTCCGCGACCACGAGCATCTCGAAATCGTCGGGAGTAAGTGGATGTTCCCGGCTGAACTGGCCGAGGCGGCAGCCGAAGATGTGGACCGTGGCGAAGCCGGACGTCTCCAGGAGCCAGCGGATTTCGCTGGGGGCGTAGTAGCGTTCGTTCGTCTGGATGGTCTGTGTCTGGCCCGCGTCGTCGGTGAAGGTCAACTCGGCCCGTTCGCGAAAGGTCATCAGATCGAAGGTCAACTTGTCGGTGGCCGCACCAGACGCATTTGCGTCGAGAAAGTCCTTGACCGAGTGGAAGAGCGGGAACAGGGCACTGAGGGTCGTGAGCAGGAGCTTGCCGCCGGGGCGGAGGGCTGCGCTGGTGTGCCGGAGGATCGCGTGGTTCTTCTCGTCCGTCTCCATCAGCGGAAACGCGCCTTCGCAGAACATGATGGCCGCGTCGAATTCGTCATGGAAATGCGGTTCTGTGGCATCCCGGCATTGAAAGTCCACGCTGACGCCGGACCGGGTCGCCTTTTCCCGCGCGAGGCGAAGTTGGGCCTCGGAGAGATCCAGGCCGGTTACCCGGTAGCCTCGCCGGGCCAGCTCGATATCGTGACGGCCCGTGCCGCAGCCGATGTCGAGAATTCGCTTAGCGCGATCGGCTCCGAGTTCTCGTTCCACGAAGTCCACCTCGCCCAAGGTTCCCTGCGTGAAACACTCCTTCTCATAGTTCCGGGCGTAATTCGCAAACAGTGCCTCATACCACTGCGCCATGTCGATTTCCTTGCAGAATGCCAATCTGTACCATGTTCTATGCGATTGGTCAATAACTCACCCGCTCGCCTTTGCTCCCAGGCCTTCCGCTTCCGCAAGTCCGGAAAACGCAGCCTCGATTTCAGCGCTGGTTCTCCACGGGAACGTGCGTCTCCAGGACACCGGTTCGAATCCGAATCGGTATGAACCGCCGAACCGGCGTTCCGGCGTTCTCCTTGGCCAACTGGCATTGCTGCTCAGGTCGCGAGGCGATTATGATGGGACACTTCCTTGCATGGACGGAACAAGGCTGCCGGGAACGAGGATCGTTGACCCTCGACCTTGTTTCGGAGGGCCCAGCTCCGGACGGGAATTTCTGGGATCGCAGAAGAGCAGACGCCATGGATGACGCAAGAATGCGACACGCTCCGCCCCCGCAGCCTTCCTCGACCGTCACGACGATTCGTGCCTTGGTCATGCTGGCTTGCCTGGTGGTGGTTCCATCGATAGCTCTGCTTCGTGGTACTGCGGTTCCCGGAGCGGTGCGAGAGTATCTGATACAGAAACTCGGCGGGGCCGTTCCCGAACCGGAAACACCGCTAGAATTGGAGCAGGCACCACCTTATGTGGCTCCCATTGTCAAGCCCGGGCAGAGGGGAACTGGAAGTTCGATCGCAACGGCGCCCCCAGCGACCGGACTGACGCAACAGGCGGTGTGTACAACTGCAGAACTGTCGTCGTGTAACGGGCTTGCCGCGCCACTTGATCCACTCCAGGGTCGTGGGCCGTATGAGGGCGGCATTGTCCCTCAAGCGGGTTATGAACAAGCGCCTGGTTATATGGGCCACTCAGATGCCGTTTTGGCGAACTACGACACTTCATCAACTCCAGCGAGCAACCAGTCCCTCCCTGGTCCGATCGTATACCCTCAGGTACCTCCGGGAAGCGGGACCCAAGGCAATGAAGGGCCCGTTCCGCTTGAGCAGAGTCCGAGCGTCCTGCCACTGCCGAAGGTCACTCACCCAATTGGTGGGGCAACCACGATTGACCAGTTTCGTTACATCGAGAACAGGTTGCGAGAACTGGGTGCTGAATACTACCTCTTGGAAAACTGGGGAAATCAAGGGGAATGGTACCGTTTCCATTGTCGGATCGCCGTGGCCAACAGTGCCAACTTCACGAAGCACTTCGAGGCAACGGATTCGCAGCCTTTGGGTGCCATGGCCAGGGTATTGGCGGATGTGGAGTCATGGCGTCGCGGCGGGCCTGCACGGGACTCGATGGTGCCGATTTCGCCCGCGTCGTCGGGTTCAAACGGTTTCCCGGAGGCGGCCCCTGCGCAACCCGTATCCCCCCACGGCCCCTACGCTCGCTGAGTGGGTGCCGGGAAACGAGGATGCTACCCCCAATGCTGCTGACCCCAAGGTGCAGGGTATTCATTGCCCCTCTCTCGGCGGTATTTTTACGGAAAAGCCGCCGAAAAGAGCGACAACTGGGGGTGTCGGCAAACGCATCCCGACCTCAGAGGGCCCCTCAATTTTGTGGTAATACTTAGGGGCATGTAGTGCCGATGAACCGTGTTGGAATCAGCTTACCGGAGCGACTTGGCAGCATCGCCTGGCGTTATCAGGTACCAGATGCATGGGTCTCGCCGCCACCAATCTCCGCCTGGGCGGTTACCGGTGAGTCGGGCGAGGATGCCCTGATTGGAGACGGTCCGACGGCTCGGACGGAGCGGTTGGCGAGGCTGGAGGCCGTGTTGTTTCTTGCCCGTGAGCCGCTGAGTACGCGGAAACTCGGGGAACTGGCGGACTTGGCGGATGGGACCGAGGCACGTACACTGATCCGAAAGCTCGGTCGACTATACGATGAGGAGATTTGCGCGTTTCGGGTGGTTGAGGTAGCCGGCGGCTTCCAATTGGTCTCCCGGCCACAATTTGCGCCCTACTTGCGGAGATTGCATGGCCCAGCCGCGGAAATTCGGCTCTCAGGCCCCGCGCTGGAGACACTAGCCGCCGTGGCCTATCGCCAACCGGTACTTCGAGCGACGATCGAGTCGATCCGCGGGGTGCAGTGTGGTGAGTTGTTGCGACAGTTGATGGAACGCGACCTGGTACGAATTGCAGGACGTTCGGAGGAACTGGGGCGACCCTTTTTGTACGGAACGACCAAGCGTTTCTTGCAGGTTTTTGGATTACGTCACCTTGACGAGCTACCGCCCGTCGAGACAGAACTAGTGGTCGACGAGATGCCTGGCATCTCGAGATCCGAGCGACACAAGAACGATGGGCCACAGCGATTGGTGGATCCATCTGACAAGTCCCGCATGACGGAGGAGGAGCCCACGGTGAAGATCGAAATCGAAGGACAGGAAATCGTGCATCCGCTTGAGGAATTGTCTGCAATGCCCGCACTGGAGCCGATCGTGCGGATGGAATCTGAAGATGATTCCTCCTTCGAAGAAGAGGAAGAAGACTACGACTACGCCGACGACGACGAAGAAGAAGAGGAAGAAGACGACGAGGACTTCGACTACGAGGATGACGACTTCGAGGACGCGGACGAAGAGCTTGAAGAAGACGAAGACGACGGATTCGAAGACAGCGAGTGGGAAGAGGTTGAAGACGACGAAGAGGATGACGAGGAGGAATGGGAAGAGGAAGAGTGGGACGAAGACGAGGACGAAGACGAGGAGGATGACGAGGAGGATGACGAGGAGGAATGGGACGACGAAGAGGAGAGCGACGACGACTGAGTCGATTTCTGGTCATGTTCTGTGCCGTGGTCTAGCAGGTGTTCAACAACCACCTCGTACTGACTCTTCAGTCGCCAACAAGATAGAGGAGTGGGCAGTTTCCGGTTCCGTCTTTCAGGGAATCGCATACCGATAACCCCCTGCAACAGGTGGTCCTGAGTGGCTTGTAGCCGTCGGGGGATCTCGCTTAGAATTCGGTCACTTGGTCGAAGACCGAAGGAAAAGGAGATCGAAGATGAGAACCCTCTGGACCGTTGGTGGCGTGTTGGGTGCGGTTCTTCTCCTGACGGGAGTTGCTGCCGCCGCGGAGCCGCAGGCTCGTGTGTTCGAACTAGAGAAGATCTCGCTCCTGGGCGACGAATCGGGCAAACCGCAGTCGATGATGGTTTCACCGGGTGGGATCTACATTCCCCTTCGAGATGTGCCCAGTGAAGAAGTCAAGAAGTATCCCGAGTTCAACTCTCGCCGGCCCCTGTATGGAGGCGTGTCTTTCGGCCAGACTCCGGCCGGTTCCAATATGTATCGGAGCGACACTTCCGGCAAGATTTCCACGGACTCGCAAGCGGGGATACGGTTCTTTTTTGCAGTCGACGAATTCGAACCTGCCGAAGAGCCGAAGGATACCAGCCCG
>CAYSCH010000023.1:25702-44033 GCA_964429355.1 uncultured Planctomycetaceae bacterium
GGTGCACCGGAAACTCCTTCGGGTGCCGTGGGTGAAAGCGGCCGAATGCCGGTCGCGCAGAAGTACAACCGTCTCTACTTCGACGCCAACCGAGATCTCGACCTGACGAACGATCCGGTGGTCGAGCCGATGGCGGACGCGTCGAGGGTCGGGTCGTCTCCGCCAGGGGTTGTGTTTGACGTTCTCCGTGTTCCTGTGCAGGAGGCAGATGACCTCGGCACCAGCCCGTTGGAAGTTCTGCCTCAACTCAGGCTCCAGTCATCGATGCGGGCTTCTATGGCGTTTTCAGTGACAGCGGCTCGCAGAGGAACGGTCGAACTGGGAGGCGACAAGTACACCGCGCTGCTGACTCAGCCCGCGATAATTACGGGACGTTTTGACGGCCCCTTCACGTCGCTGATCCTGATTCCCGGCGAGGATTCCACTTCGTCCTTCCCCGGCAGAGTCAGTCAGCGATACCTGTCGTCGATGATTTGGGACGAAGGGAGTTTCTTTGAGTTCTCGGCTTCCCCTGACGGGGACCGGCTCACGATCAGCCCGTACGACGGAGAAACGGGTGTGCTGGAGATTGACTCGGGTGGCCAGCAGAACCTGGAGAAACTCGGCATCAGCGGGACGTTACGCACCGGGATAACCGTCCTGCAGTTCGGAAAACCATCGTACTTGGTGAAGGCCGACAGACTGCGGCAACACATGATTCCCGTGGGGGACTACATTCCCGTGTCGCTTACGGCGGATATCGGGACGAAGATCGTCAGTCTTTCGCAGAATTACTACTCGATGGAAGAACCCTATGCTCAGTTGCCCCAGCCTCCCAGCGGCAGTGTGACCATTCGCAAAGACAAGCCGTATGTGCTCCGCTGTTCCGGCAAGCGGGTCGTCTTGTCCACGGCTCCTGCCAAGGACCAGGTTTTCAGGCCGGGAGATACGGTCAGGCTCGGAGCGAGGATGATCGATTCAAGAATGAACCTCCTTATCCGCGGCCTGAACGACGCGACACAGAAGACCTCGGAACGGACCTTCCGGATTTCGGGTCAGTCAATCACCGTTCCCACGTACGCCTCCTTTGCTCCAACGGTGACCATCACCGATCCGGCAGGAGAGCAGGTGGCCGAGGGGACGATGCCCTTTGGATGAGGCGGCCTGTGCGGGTACTCGTGGCGAGTACCAACCGATCTGGAACCGAGCGACGAACCGCAGAATTTCACCGCGACCTTCAGTTGGGATTCCAAGGGACTGTATGACGAAGTGAAGGAAATCCGCATAATTCCAGTGAAGGTCCCAGTGCCAAAGGTTGATCCCACGGATTGACGAAACGGTGGCGGTTTGTGCTGCGAGTCACCGGGATCCGGCTTGAGTGCCTGAGTGCGGGCGCGCGAGTTGACCTCGGTTGCCCGCGGCTATCGGGATCCGAGGGATCGTCCACCAGGTGAGTCCTTCAGTTCCACGTGGGATTTTCCGGCGCGCCCTTGATTTTGAGGGCGTCGAAGAGCATCATCCGGCCGACCCGCTGGGTCACGCGTCTCCAGATCTCGCTCTCGTCGGCGAATACGAGATCGAGTGTCGCCGGCAGTGTCAGCCAGGCCCCCTCCTCCATCTCGCTCTCCAACTGTCCCTTCCCCCAGCCGGAATGGCCCACGAAGATGCGGAAGGGATCCCTGTTTCGGCGGACCAGATAGTCGATGTGGTCGCGGTGGGCGGCGAAGTGCAGCCCGGGAATGACCTCCAATTCACTGCGGGTGCTGTCGGTGTGAAGGGCCATCACCGGGCCCGAAACAGGTCCGCCCAGATGGAATGGATGATTGCTGTCGCAGGGTTCTTCGTCCACGTCTTCCCAAAGCTCTCGGATCGAGCTGCCCGATGGCCGGTTCAATACCACACCCAAAGTTCCCTCTTGGCTGTGGTGCACCAGGAGCACGACCGTACGGGCGAAATTCGGATCCGTAAGATGCGGCGATGCGATCAGCAAATGGCCCTGCAACGACTCCATAACTTGGCTCCTCGGACGGAAAAAGGCGACAGGGAGCTGGTCTAGTTCCATTCTACCTGGATTTGCCGCCTTCGGCAGGTGGATTGTGGCTGGTCGTGTCGCCCGATTTTCCACCTCGGGCGACCCGGTTTCCACGGGCCGGTTCGCTGCCAGTCTGGGAGCGGCGGTCCTTTCGGAAGAGGCTGTGATTGCCATCGCCAGACTCAATCTGGCAAGCGATGACAGCCCGGGAGTGGTCGGCTCAATTCATTGCGGGCCTCTACGCAAATTCCAATATGGCCTGGACTTGTGGCGAGCACGGTTCCGTTCCGCTGGTGAGAACGCGAAGATTCTCGCGGATCTGCGCATCCCCGGTCCCATGGCAATGGCCGCAGAGGACCAGTAGGTTCTTCCGGGGATGCTGTTCGGCCACGGCAAGGAGCGTATCGCCCACGGCGCGGCAGCAGAAGAAGGGGAGCCATGGGGCCATCGAATTCTTCCCCTCATACCAAGTGGCTTGGCGGAATGGCGGCACGTGCGTGGCGACAATGACCCGCTCGTGTGCTGCCAGCGCTTCAGGCAAGACCTGGGCGAGGTGCTGCGCCGCCTCATCGCCCAACTGCCGCAATCGCTCGCGGAGCAATGCTCGAAGGCCGCCGGCGGCTCTCAGGTCGTCGATCTGTTCGAAATCGGGAGGGCGGACACTGGTGGTTTCCCAATCGCCCTCGCGCATGTCGCCCCAGCCATCATGCCCCACCAGGGCTGTCGTTGGGGAGAGGGAGACAACGTCGCTGGTGGTCAAGTAACGGAGGTTGGCCGTTTCCTCGCACAATCGACGAGCCGCATCCCGCTGCGAGGTGATGGCAGTGCCGTAGAAGTCATGGTTTCCGAGGACGAAGTAGATGGGCCGCTGGAAGAGTTCGGCGAGTTGCCGGAGCCACGGAAGCGTCGAGGAGCCGTGGGAAATGTCGCCGGTCAGTATGGCACAATCGGCCGACGTTTCGGTCCAGCTTCCCAGCGCCTGCTCGCGTTGGCTTTCCGAGAGCATTTCAAAATGCGGGTCCGTCCACCAGGCCACCGTAGTGCTCAATGGTTTTCTCCCCTGAATCGTACCTGTTTCTTTCTGGACGGGGATTGTAGCATCAGGCACTGTGCAATAGTATCCCGGCGTCCACCGGTGAGATCGTCCGCCGGTCCTCAGTTACGCGGCAAACGACTTGCTCCGCATGGAACCGCAGCGTTACAATCGAGGGTGAGGGGCGGAAAGAGGTGACGGCTGGGACAAGGCGGGGTGATAGATGGATGTTTTCTACGAAAGCCCGATACCGGCCCTGATTGCCGGGCTGATCGTGGGAACGGCACTGGCCGGCGCCTATTTGAACACTCGCCATCGTGGTCTACTGGTCGCGATGGGCTTGGTGGTTGCCCTGGTAGTCGGCGGGATCGCGCTGGATCGCTCGGTAAAAACCGACCGCGAACAGATCGCCGAAACGCTCGACCAGCTCTGTTCGGCCCTGGAGGCGGACGGACTTCCGGAAAACTCGGCCGAGGCGGTCACACAAGCGGTTTGCATGCTGATATCCAAGGATGCCGAGCGAAGCAGAAAGTGTGCCGAATGGAACCTCCGTCGATTCCAGGTTTCTTATGCCAGCTACTCGAACCTCCGAGTGGAGGTCAATAAACGTCTCCTCCCGCCGACTGCAACGGTCCATTTCGACGCCAACGTCTCCGGCGAGGGGAGGGGGGAACTCTCCAACGTCGTCAACTATTACCCCTATCCTCTGGAGTTCGTCATCAAGATGGTTTACGAGCGAGACGATCGCTATGACGAGCCCCGCTGGCTGATCGGCGACGGAATCGGCTGGAGACTCAAGTCTCTTGGCCAAGGAGAAGATCCCCGACGGTTCGGATTTGACACAGGCGAGATGGATGAGGCATTCGACTGATTCTTCAGTCCCAAGCCGATGCCCCAAGGTCTGCGACCATGCCTTATCTTCGTATCGCCAATGTGAGAGTTGACGTCACCGAGCCCGAAGACCAGTTGCCTCGACGAGTGGCGAGGACACTGGGGATAGGCGAAACCGACCTGGCGCGATGGCGGATTCTGCGAAAGAGCCTTGATGCGCGATCGCGGCGCAACCTTAAATTCGTCTACACGATTCTGGTGGAGTTGCCGGACATAGAGCCGATCTTGCGCCGATTGGCCGGCAAGTCGGTCGAGGTGGAACCTTTTGTTCCGTTGCCGTTCGAGGATCCGGAGCCGGGGCAAAGTCGCTTGGAGCAACGACCGATTGTGATCGGCTCGGGGCCGGCGGGGTTGCTTGCCGGGTACTTCCTGGCCTCGAAGGGATATCAGCCGCTGATCCTTGAGCGGGGCCAGCCGGTCAAGCGGCGGGTGCGGACGATCCACGGATTCGAGGCCGGAGGCGAGCACGATCCGGAAGACAATTACCTGTTTGGCGAGGGGGGCGCCGGCACGTTCAGCGACGGGAAGCTGACCTGCCGGATGAGCGGGGCGGATGTGGAGTGGGTGCTGGAACGGATTGTGGAGTGTGGGGGCAAGCCGTCGCTGGTCTACGAACAGCGTCCGCACCTGGGCAGCAATCGGCTGCCGCTCGTCGTGCGGAACTTTCGACGGCGGATCGAATCGCTCGGCGGCCAATACCGTTTTGGATGCTGCGTGGAGGGGCTGGACATCGTCGACGGCCATTTGCAGGGGCTGCACACGTCCGGCGGGTATTTCGCCGCGACTCAGGCGGTGCTGGCCATCGGGCATAGTGCCCGTGATACGTATCGCATGTTGGTAGATTCCGGCATCACGATGCGGCAGAAGGCCTTTCAACTGGGGCTGCGAATCGAGCAGCCCCAGGAACAAATCAATCGGCACAAGTACGGACGGCCCGAGTATCTCGCGCTGCTTGGGGCCGCCGACTACACGCTGACGGCCCACGGCCAGCGAGACGTCTATTCGTTTTGCATGTGTGCCGGCGGGATCACGATCCCCAGCATCTCCGAGCCCGGTTGCTTCGCGACCAACGGCATGAGCACCTCCCGGCACAACACGGCATTCGCCAACAGCGGCATCATGGTGACGCTCGAACCTCACGAGTTCGGTAGCGAGCACGTGCTGGCAGGGATCGAACTGCAGCGACGCTTCGAGAGGATTGCGTTCGAGTTGGCGGGATGCGACTATCGCGCTCCCATCCAGACGGCAACGGATTTCCTGGCCGGCCGCACTCCGCCGAAAGGGCAGCATCTGGAGAGTTCCTACCGACTTGGTACGACGGCACTGAATCTGAACGAAGTACTGCCCCCCATCGTCAGCGCCGCGATCCGATCGGGGCTGCCCGTGATGGACCGGAAGTGGCGAGGCGACTTTCTGGCCAATGCGAATCTTCTGGGGCCCGAGATGCGCGGCAGTTCGCCGGTTCGCATCGAGCGGGACACGACGTCCCGGCAATCTCCGGCCTGTGCCGGCCTGTACCCGGTTGGCGAAGGGGCGGGCTTTGCCGGGGGGATCATCAGCGCGGCGGTGGACGGGCTGCTCAGTGCCAAGCAAATCGTTCGGCAGTTTGCGCCATGCGGGTGACTGGTTATCGACCTATCTTCCCAGGGCTCAAGCGGGTAGAATTTGGCTCCCCGGACTGTGATTGAGGTGCGCCGTTGCGCCCAGATGGGAGTCGGTGAAGATCGCGGGACCAGCCCACGGGGCCGTGGGGGTTTCGGGGCTATCGACGATTGATGCAAGTGTTTTAACGGTAATATGTTACGATATTGGACTGCCGGCGAATCTCACGGCAAAGGGCTCACGGCCCTGGTCGATGGTTTTCCTGCCGGACTGGAAATCGATACAGATTTGATCGACCGCGAACTCGCCCGGCGTCAGGGGGGGTATGGACGCGGGGGACGACAGCGGATCGAAACGGATCGGGTGGACGTACTGAGCGGGGTCTGGCAGGGGAGTACGCTGGGGAGCCCCATTGCCCTGGCGATCGTCAACAAGGACTACAAACTCGAGCGGATGGAGGACCTCGAACGTCCGCGGCCCGGGCATGGCGACCTGCCGGGGGCGATCAAGTATCTGGGATCGATCCGGGCGATTCTCGAACGGGCAAGCGCTCGCGAGACCGCCGCTCGCGTGGCCGCCGGAGCTTTGGCGCGGCAGCTTCTGGCCCGATTCGGGATCGAGCCGTTCGCGTACGTGGTGGAACTGGGCCCCATGAAGATCGAGCCCAAGCCGGGAACGCTGGCCGAGCAGAAGGCCGCACGGGATGCGAGCGAAATCTACTCGCTCAACCCGGACGAGGACGAACAAGTCAAGAAGATGATCGACGCGTGCCAGAAGGCGGGGGACACGCTGGGCGGGATCATCGAGTGCCGGGTTGAGGGCGTACCCTTCGGCCTGGGCACCCACGCCCAATGGGATCGCAAGCTGGATGGCCGCCTGGCGATGGTGGTGATGGCCGTGCAGGCGATCAAAGGGGTTGAGATCGGCCTGGGATTTGAAGCGGCGCGGCGTTACGGTTCCCAGGTGCATGATGCGATTCGGTTTGATCGCCAGGCTGCAGGCTCCAGTACCCTTGGATACACGCGGCCGAGCAACAACGCCGGAGGGCTCGAAGCGGGTATGACCAACGGCCAGCCCCTGGTGGTGCGTGCGGCAATGAAGCCAATCGCCACGCTCGCCAAGCCGCTGGAATCGATCAACATGGAAACGAAGGAACCCCAGTCAGCTTCTTATGAACGGAGCGACGTGTGCGCCGTCTCGGCAGCCAGCGTGATTATCGAAAATGTCGTCGCATTCGAGGTCGCCACGGCGCTGGTGGACAAGTTTGGCGGCGACAGTGTGGTGGAGATGGAAGCCCGTTGGAAGGTTTTTCACGAGATGGCAGCCAAGCGATAGGGGAACGAGGATGTTCCGTCTTTCGGATGCAGCGCGACGGTTGGCAACGACGAGTCTCTTCGTCTTGCTCTGCGTTGTGCCGACCGTGCTGGTGATCTCGATTGGGCTGTGGCGTTGCCTGCCCGGCCGAACGGCGGCCGAGGAGCGACGCCTCTCGCTGCTTCTTGGGCAGCCGGTTCGCATCGAATCGGTTCGTCAGCTCCACCCCGGCGCTGCAGCCTACCAGGGGATTGAGGTTCTCGATCCGGAAACCGGCAAGGTCCTGCTTCAATGCGATCAGCTTCGAGCCGAGTTCGACTCCGTCCGGCGGAAAGGAGAGAAAGTCGATGTGCGTCGGCTGCAGCTCTCCGCGAACCGGCTGACGGTCCTGGCCGAATCGCTCGAAGCGCTCCGGCCACTGGCAGATCGCCTGCTGCAATGTCGCATCGAGGGCCCGCCCCCTTGTGCACTCGTGATCGTCAAACAACTCAATCTGAGAAATGCGCAGTGCGAGTTGGCCCGCGCCGACGTCACGCTTCAACCTCAGGAGTCGAAAGTCGAACTGAGATTTCAGTTGGAGGGGCAGACGAAGCCGGTCTATCTCTCCCTCGTCAGGAACCGCAAGTACGCGCCCCCCGTCGACGGCTTCCTGTTTGTGTCCGGCGACGACGGGCCGATTGCCTGCTCGGTTCTCTCCACGATCCTCCCGCCGTTCCCAAACCTGGGGCCGAGTTCGAGATTCCAGGGACTGATCAAGGGCACGCACGTTCCGAAGGGTTGCCGACTGGACGGGCAGGACTATACCGCCGGTTGGCAGCTCGATGTGCGAGGATATCTGCTGGACATCGAACTTCAGAAGCTGGTGGCGGACCACCTGCCACACGAGGTTTCCGGCACGGGTTCGCTTCAACTTGAGCAACTCCAGATTTTCGCCGGTCGTATCGCCGTGTTGCATGGGAGCTTGCAGGTCAGCCGCGGACGAATCTCGCGAGACCTGGTGGCCTCGTGCGTGCAGGAACTGGAACTCGACACGACGTTTCCGATTCTCGGCCCGACCGCAATGCTGGTCTATGACGAGCTCGCCGTGCGGTTCCACCTCGACGGTGGGGGACTCCGGCTGACGGGAGAATGCAAATCGATGCCTGAGGGGGCGATGCTCGTGGGCTATGCCTATCGACTTGACGGCCCCAGGTCTACCGCCCCGATCCGCCCCACCAAGGCGATCGCCGCACTTACTTCAACACCGGAAATGCAACTGTCTACGTCGCGGCATGCCGCCCCTCTGTTGCGTCGAGTCCCCTTCATCCCAACGGCGCCAGCGGCAACGATTGCCGATCCACGAGCGGGTTCCAGCACGGTCGCCCGGCACTGACGGGCTCCTGGAAAACGGGAACAAGTCAACCGGAATCTTGTGCGGGCAAGGGGCGCGACCTACAGCAGGGGAGAGCCGACCCAGTTTCCGGACCCCCTCTGCGAACCTCGGCCTGCTTCCAGCGGACGAGCGAGCCAGAGCAGAGCTCTCGGCCAGCCAGCCTTCCATTATGCCCACGAGGATACGGCGTATGCCGCTTGAAACTGCCGTGCGGCGTGCAAGAATTCCGTTGGAGTCCTTGTTTGGTGACACCCTAAGGAACAATTGATGCGTCACATTCCCCTTTCGATCGCGATTGCCGTACTTTTCATCACCGCCATGCATGCCGCCGAGAAGTCATCCTATTCGAATCCCCGAATGCTGCTCCAACCGGAACGACTTGCCAAACCTGAGGTGGCCGATCGGTTCGTGATCCTCGACGTGCGCAGCTCCGAAGCCTATGAGGCGGGGCATATCCCGGGCGCGATCCGCGTCGATCCCAACCAGTGGAAGGACGCCTTCGGAGACGGTAGCGACGCGGAAGGCTGGAGCAAACGCATTGGAGACTTGGGGATCGGAGCTGACTCGTCGGTTGTCGTTTACGACGACTCGGCTGCCAAGGATGCCGCCCGGATCTGGTGGATTCTGCGCTATTGGGGTGTCCGCGACGCACGCCTGCTCAACGGTGGCTGGAAGACATGGAAAGCGGAGGGGCTGCCCGTCACCGCCGAAGTCCCCGCCCCTCCTACGCCTGCCGCCTTCGAGGCAGCGCCTGTCAAACGCCGGCTTGCAGCCAAAGATGAGGTTCTCAAATCGATTCACGACCATCGGTTCCAGATCATCGACAGCCGCAGCGAAGACGAGTTTTGCGGCATTGACCTCCAGAAGAACCTGCGGGGCGGAGCGATCCCGGGTGCAAAGCACCTTGATTGGGTCAATCTAGTCGACCAGGAAACCCACCGTTTCAAGTCGCCCGACGAGCTGAAGAAGCTGTTTGACGAGGCCGGCATCGATCCGGGCAAACCCACGGCCAGCCACTGCCAGAGCGGGGGCCGGGCGTCGGTGATGGTTTTTGCGTTGGAGCTCATGGGAGCGAAGAATGCAAAGAACTACTACCCCGGCTGGAGCGAGTGGGGAAACCTGAAGGATACACCGATCGTGGCGCCGAAGGAGAAGGAAACGGCGGAGAAGCCGAAGGACGAGTAGCCGGCAATCTTGTCCGTTCATGCGTTATACTTCACTTTCCGGCGTTCATTTTCTCACCGGGATGTCGACGGTGGCTTTCATAATCTCGAACAGGCCGCCGGTGTCGTAGGTGACGGTTGCGGTGTAGCGGATTTCGGTTCGGTCGGACGGAACGTCTTGGGGTACTCGCCACGAGTACTCGCAAATGCCGCCTCATCCGTACTCCATGGTGCCTTCGTGGACGATCTTGCCGGCTTCGTCGCGGATGGCGATGCGGATCACGCTCTGCGATGCGGAGTCACCCGGATACACCGAATACCGGTTGCCTGAACTCGGATCGGTCATCGAGGCCTCGATGGTAACTTTGCAGCCGGGCGAAGGTCCCTTCCAGCCCTCGGAGATCTCCGCGGCATGCTCTGAGTCAGTCGACCAGATACGTTCGTCGGGCCCCGATTCGACGACAATGTCGAGAGCCGCAAGAACCTTCATCTTCAGACTTGCAGGCAGGCGGAACGTGGTTGTCCGGCCGTCTCGAATCGAAAACGTTTGCGGCCGTTGTTCTTCTTCGAAGTTCCCCTCGTAGACGGTGATCGAGCTGTTGTCGTCACCGACGAGCCAAAGGGAACTGATTTCGAATTGGCCCACGGGGAGTAGGTGTTCCTTGATTGGCAACCTGTACCACCAAAGGCGCGGAATCGGGGTCCAGCCCCAGCTAGAAAGTGTGTGGGGCGAATTTCCCCGAAGCAGGAATTCGACCATTTCCATCCGCAGCGGCTTGCCGGCGGCAGTCTCAACCCGGAGCGCACCGGTTGGGCCCCGATACGGCCCCGTGCGAAGCTCTCGCCCTTCGGCATCCATCTCGCCGCCCCGAAAACTTCCGCGGTCGAAGGTCCAGTTGATAAAAGGATGTTCCTCAAGGTATCCGTCGTCAACGCAGAAGCAGGTGGATCTTGCACCATCGAACCGGCCGAACCGAGTTGGATCGGGCGCGATCACGACATCTCTCATTTCGCCTGCGTCTTTCAAACGGCCCTTGCGGAAGGAGGTCGGAAAGAACGCCAGATCCAGATTCTCCATTTCGCCGTCCTTCTGACGGTAACTCACTTGAAGGACCGGAACCGCGTCCTCGGCGACGGGAAGACTCTCGGCGTTTTCCTGCCCGGAAGCGGCTCTCGCAAGCTTGACCGGCTCAAACACTCGAACAAACAAGTCCGATTCCGTGTAGCTGTCTTCATCCTTGTGGGACCACGCGTCCGAAATTGTCATGACGGGATCGTCCGTCAGATCGCGGTTGCGGTTCATGTCGATAATCAACTCGGCTGCTTGTTCCCATCGCTGCGACGTTTTGCACGAAAGAAGCACGGCGTATGCCAGTGCCGGATCGAGCTCGTTCGCGGGATCCTCATCATGCGAGGCCGGCATGTCGACCCAGAATACACCTGAGTAGAAGCTCTTTGCGCCAAGGTCCGGCAATTTCAGCTCTGGAATCACTTGCCGGCGCAAAGGCAGGACGGCACGGTCGACCAGGGGTTTCTGATCGAGGTCGAAAATCGCTCTACCCGATTCGTGGAGTGATCCTGGCGAGAGGATGACATGTCGGCCGGCTGTGGATTCCGAATTGACGCACTCAGGACACAATCGGGCGGCTTCCAGCCAGCCGATCTCCTCCAGCGAGGTGACGGTCGTTTCCATCGACCGCGGCGGCCAGCCATAACGCCACCCGGCCAAGACGAGCAAGAGAAGCAGGATCAGGGCTACGCGGAACCTGGTTCGCCAGGACCAGCGTCGTCGCGGACGAGCTCTCCGCTCTTCGATCGGGCCGGGAATATCGTCGGATATCGCCATGAAATGCTCCCCTCCAGTCGGGGAAGATAGCATTTTTCAGAGACCACCACCCAAGCCGTCCGTTGCGGGTCCCCTTACCATGCCTCTTCTCATACCCGGACCAAGTAAAAGAATCAAGCCTGCTCCATGAAAACGGCCGATCAATTGCTGCGGCGAAGGCTATGAGTGCCGAACCCATGGATGAGGACTACCCTCCTATCGGCGGATGATTCGGAAGCCCGGCTGGGCTCTCGACTCTTTCAGAGGCTGTCGGCGGCTTTCAGACTATCTGGCATTCCGCCGCCCTTATGCGATAATGCGATCGAACAAAGTCCAAGGTTGCCTGTGGTCGGCGCCACAGCAGTCTGCACACTGGCCGCCTAACCGAGGAGCGAACCATGAGGGCTCTTCTTGCCTTGCTGGCCGCGTTCGTCTACTGCAGCCTGGCCCTAGCGGACGATGCTGTCGTCGAGCTTTCCAGGCATCTGGGCAAAACGCCCGCCCTGGTCGTCGTGGCTGGCGGAGAAGATGAGCCGGCCGTCGCAAGCCTCAAGGAGATGATCGAACAGACGCCCTGGTCGATCCTCTGCCGCGGCAAGGCGTCGCCCGAAATGGAGAGGATCCGCCAGTGGGCGCAAGGCGAGGGGTTGCTCGGCGGACGGGTTTCCGTGGTGGCCGACGACGGCGCATCCCTCTGGCTGGCCGACGATCTGGCCGACGCGGTCTGGGTCTGGCCGGGAGCCGACACGTCGCCGGCTGAGGAAGAGATTCTTCGCGTGCTGCATCCTGGCGGGGTCGGACTCGTTGGCGGCAAGACGATCATCAAGCCTGCACAGGCCGGGACCGACCAGTGGCGGCATCCCTATCACAGTCCGAGCAACAATGTCGTCTCCCAGGACTCGCTCGCCCGGCTCCCCGGCGAATTGCGGTTCCAGACGTTCCCCGTCTTTGCCGCCATGCCGAACCAGTCGCTGTTTGCCGGCGGGCGGATCTACTTCTTTTCCGGCCATATCGCTTTCCACGAGCGGGAAGAACCGACGCTCAACCGGCTGACGGTTCTCAATGCCTACAACGGCCTGGCCCTCTGGAGCCGCCCACTTGATCCCAGCTATGTGGTCCACAACGTGGCCAAGCTGGCCACGGACGGCGAAGTGCTGTTTGCCGAAGGCAGCACGCTCTGGATGCTCGACGGGGCGACCGGCCAGGAGCGGGGCAAGTTTGCACCGCCTGCAGAAGCCGTGGAGGCGGGTAGCACGGACTGGAAATGGATCGCCCAGGAAGGCGACACGCTCTGTGCCGCTTTTGGTCCACCGGACGGCCACGTGGAACCCCACAAAGCGAGGCGCGAGATGGGCCATTGGCCCTGGGACGTGGCCAACTCGCAATACCAGCCGATCATCCAGAATTTTGGCAAGGCCACGACCCTGGCGGCCTTCCAGTATCCTGAAATGAAGCTCCGCTGGCAGGTGACCGAGAAGGAGCCTTTCGACGCCCGTGCACTGTGCATGGACCAAAACCGCATTCTGCAGCTTGCCCCGCGCAAGTACATGGCCGCCCTGGATGCCGCCACGGGCAAAGAGCTGTGGCGACGCGCGCCAGAGACCTCTCAGAAGCTGTTCGGCACAATCGGTGACGCCCTCAAACGCCAGGGCTGGGGGATCGGCTGGGCCACCTATTGTTTTGCTCGGGCAAGCGGGGGCGTGGTCGTCCTCGCCGGGCCTCAATTCGATAATTCGGTCGGGCTGAGTCTTGAGACCGGCGATCTCCTCTGGTCGCTACCTCTCCAGTCGCCCCATCCGTTCTTTTCGGGCGATCAGCTCTACATGATGCCTCGGGTGGCCTCGCCGGCGGCCGGCTGCCAGAAGGTCGATCCCCTGACGGGCAAGATCCTCGAACAGTTCAATCTGGGCGTGATCGGTTCGTGCACGCGGGTGACGGTCACGCCTTCGCAGTTCTTCTACCGCCCCGGCGGTGGCGAGGGGCGGACCGTCTACGTAGATCTGGCCGAGCAGAAACTGGCCGCCTATGAAGGTGTCGTCCGGCCGGGGTGCTTCGACGGCGTCGTGCCCGCCAACGGGCGTCTCTACTGGATGCCGCTGGCCTGCGACTGCTGGCAGGTCCACGGCACCTTCTGCATGGCTCCGCGAAAGGAACTCGCGACGAGTGAGCCGATGGAATCGCCCGCGTGGAGGCAACCGGCTTCGCCGACTCCGGCCGCGGTGGACCAATGGCCCGCGTATCGGGCAAACTCGGCCGGCACAGCCACGGTGGCAGCGGGAGTTCCACGGAGTATCAAGGAACGTTGGCGACAGAGCTTGCCTGTCCGACGAAGCGAGGGGGAAGGTCAGGGAAGGGTGCGAAACGTCCCTGACGATTCCACATCCACCATAGCGCCACGTGTCGAGTTGTCCGCTCCAATCTGTGCCGCGGGGCGAGTCTACCTGGGTGCAACCGACGGCACGGTCACGGCGTTTGATGCCGCGACGGGCAGCACCCTCTGGCAGGCCTTCTCCGATGGAGCCATCACTCATCCACCGGTCTACTGGAACGGCCGTGTCGTGTTTGGCTCCTGCGACGGTGCTCTGTACTGCGTCGATGCGGCCGACGGGAGCGTGCTGGGCAGGATCGAACTGGCTCCGCAGAAGCGATTTGTCAACATCATGAATCGCCTCATGTCGGCCTGGCCGCTGGGCGGCGGCGTGGTGGTCGACAACAGGGGAATGGCCTACACGGCTGCGGGAAGCACAGCGGCCGACGGCTGCGGTGCGGCTGCGGTCGACCTGGCCACGGGAAAACTGCGCTGGCGCGAGAGCTACACGCTCGATCGGCCGGACCCGAAGCTGAGTTTCGGCTGTCAAAGCAACCTGCTGCTCAAAGAGGGTACCCTGCTGCTGAACGGTGGGGCCCCGGTTGGAATCGTCGCCATCGACGCAGCCACGGGCAAGAACCCTCAAGTGGTCTCGCGGCTGGAAGCTGGTGCAGAGATGTTCCTCGAACCGGACGGCCGGCCGTCGTGTCTGGGCCCTGAACTCTACTCGCACGGTCGGACCCGAACCACCATTTTCAAACGCCACCAGGGGCGGATCTACTTCCCGCTGGGCGATCGGCAGATTGGCCTCATCGACGGGCGGCTGTTTTGCTCCCGCGACCCGGCTGCGTTGGACCGCGTTGTCGAGATGATGAACAAGATCCAGAACCTTCAGCCCCGCAGCGTGATGACCGTTCCCACGGCTGACGACATTCTCTGGGCGAGCCCCACGTCCGACATCCGCGGATTGGCGGTGGGGAGCGACGGTCTGGTGGTTCTGCACGAGGAAAGTGTCGAGGGGCTCTCGCCCGACGGCAAGACACTCTGGACCTTCCCCCTGTCCTGCCCTCCCGTGCGCTGGGGCGTGGCCCTGACGGGTGAGGGGATCGTGGTGACGTTGACCGACGGGCAGGTGGTGTGCTTGGGAGAGGGGTGAGCACCAGAGCACTTGATGGCTCGTCGAAGAAGCGGGGGTTCTGACCTCCCCACGTCGCGCAGGGTAGCGTTCGTCAATTACTTCAACGAAAGGAATCCGGCTTTTAAGACAACTCTGTACTAAAGCTTGGCAGTCGACGCGTCAGTTGCACAGGGCGGCAGGGCCGCCAACCAATACGAGCTACCGCTCGAACTGAGATGGTCTGCTCCCGATGGTCGCGAGTCTTTGTGAAAAACTTCACGATCTTTGAGGTTAGTAGTACAGATGATAAACCGTCTCAGCGAGTCAAATCAACTTCAACTGAACGAGGTGGAAGGCCTCATCGCCCGGCTTGAGACTGCTCCACATGGGACGCGTGTGTTAATAGAAAGCGGTGACAAGTCACCGCACTCCAAACGTTGCGCGGCCACGCCCGTCTCTGCGTTCTGACGTGCCACCCGCCGTTGAAGAAGCCGGGTTCTAGAATCTCCTACCTCTCGAAGGGTGGCATCTGTCAATCATTTCAGCGCAAGAAATCCGACTTGTAGGTCCTGGGCACGGCACAGGATCTTGAAGCAGATCATGTCAATCCCGACCAACTTGGCCATCTTTCCATTTTCCCATCATTCGACCATTCCATCCATCCATCACTTCCTGGCGTAATACGCCGTCCAGGGATCGGCCGCATTCATGCTGGCGGCCTGCTGGAGGGCCTTCTGGGATTCGGCGGCCTGTCCCTGCCCGAGAAGTCCGAGGCCGATGAGGAAGTGAGCCGAGGCGGTCTTGGCCTGGCGGGTCTTCTGCTCGCCGAACTTGGCGAAGA
This sequence comes from uncultured Planctomycetaceae bacterium, assembly GCA_964429355.1. Taxonomy (GTDB): domain Bacteria; phylum Planctomycetota; class Planctomycetia; order Pirellulales; family Thermoguttaceae; genus JAAYAY01. Next base: position 41,180 of record CAYSCH010000023.1, read on the forward strand.
AGTCGGCCGACTCGCCCTGCTGGAGTTGTTTGCGCCCCGCGTCGATCAGATCGTTCAAGATCTTCTGCGATTCATCCTGCTGGCCAAGCTTCGCCAGGCTCATCGCCTGGTAGTAACGGGCTTCGGGCCGGCCGCCGGTTTCCTTCTGTTCAGCCGCCTTGCGGAAGAACTGCTGGGCCTTGTCGTTCTCGCCGAGGGCAGCATAGGCCGTCGCTGTGAAGTAAGCGATCTGGGCGGTGCGAGGATCGTCTTTAGGCCGACCGACCGAGAGATTCTCGGGGTACTCGTCCGCCTTGAGGAAATGGGCGAGCGCCTCCTGGGGACTGCCCGCCTTCATGAGCCGCAATCCTTCGAGCAGGTGCGCATCGACGAAGATATCGTGAATCTCCTCCCGGCCTTCCTGGGCGTGAAAGAAGTTGTTTTCCAGGTAGTCGATCGCGCGGTCGTACTTGCCTGTCAGCACCAGGACCATGATCTCTCGCTGGAAGCTGTCCTGGCGACGGATAACGATCTGGTGGTTCGGTTCCAGTGCGGCGAGGCGCTGCTCGGGGGCCACGTTGCCGAACTCGTAGAGTGTGTCGAGTTCGAGGAACAGACGCGGATCCAGGCCGCCGCAGGCCAGGGCCTTTTCGTAGCAGCCGATAGCGCCAGCCACATCGTCCTTCACCCGGTAATAGGCCCAGCCGAGGTTGCGGTGCACGGTTGCCAGGGATGGATCGATCGAGCGTGACTTCTCCCAGTGGGCGATCGCCGAGTCGGGCTGGAGGTCGAACAGGAGGTTGCCCAAATAGTAATAGGCACGGGCGTCCTGGGGATTGACGGCGAGCGCCGCCTGGAAGACGTCGAGCCCTTCGAGCCGGAAGGGAAAACAGTAATCGCTGGGGGAGACCGTCGCGGTGGCAAAGGCGGCCTGGGCCTCGCCCGTCTTACCCTCTTGCTGAAGGGCATAGCCAAGATAGTAGTGCACCAGCGGATAGGTGGCGGCAAAGGGCATGTTCTGGTCGATCGGACGTCGCAGGACTTCGATGGCCTCGTCCCACATGCCGGCCGCAAAGTAGTCGGTCGCCAGCTCCAGGTAGGCCTGAACGTCGCCTCGCATCTTCACCGTCATTTTATCAAGCGTGGCCTTCGCAGCGGCATTGCCCTGGAGTTGCTGAGCCAGTCGAAGCTCGTTCATGGCCCGGAAATCGAGCGGATCGATCGAGAGGGCAATGGTAGCGGCCTTCTCGGCCTGGGCCCCGCGGCCAAGCCGGCGGAGGATGCCCGCCTTGAGGGCGAGGGCCCTCGTGTCGAGCGTGTCGGTCGATAGGGCACGGCTGACCTGATCGAGGGCCTCGGCATAGTTGCCACGCGAGGTGGAGATCTCGGCCAACTGATAGTAGGCAGCCGAGTGGAAGGCCTGGTCCCAGGTGGCCCGGTAGAAGGCGTCGTAGGCCTCGCCCGTCTTGTGCTGGGCCCTGAGGGCGACGCCGAGCTGGTAGACGGCCTCGGCGTTGATAGGCCGGGTGTACTCGGCCGTCACCCGTTCGATCGCCGTACGAAGGTATTTTTCGGCTTCGGCGTAGAGCCCCGTCTTGTTCGCATGGATCCCCAGCATCGTGTTGGAGCGGCTGTCGCCCGGATCTCGCTTGACGGCCTCCTGATAGTAGCTGAGCGGATCGACCGTGGGGTTGTGGATCTGTTCGACCCGCAGGCCCGTCAGGTAGAGCTCTTCGATCGACTGGATCTCTTCGGGCTTTTTGGGCGGCTCAACCTTGGCCGGCAATTCCTTCACCGGTTCGCGGCGGACCGGCTGGTAGGCGACAAGTTCTTCCCCCTCGGCCGAAAGGAGTACCGCCCTGAGGTCCGTATCCCTCGTGCCGGCGGGGACTGCTACGGACTGAGTGAAGGAGGTTGCCGGATCGATGTCGATCGCCTTCTCGAAGATGGCCTTCCCGCCAGCCTGGAGGATCGCTTTGGCCCCGGTTCGCTTCGACGTGGTGCAGAAGCCGAAGTTGGCTTTGCCGTCGGATTGAAGTTCGAGATTGACGGCCCCGTTCAAATTGGCGTTCTTGAAGCCGCCGATGCCGCGGATCGGATACCAGTACTGTTTAAACGTTTTGACTTCGTGGGGCTTGATCCAACTGTAGTCGGGCTGGTTGTCAGAGAAGGCGCCGACCATCAGTTCGGCATAGGGGCCGTCCTGGTCGGTGAGGATCTTGTCCCACGCCCGTCCGGCGGAACCGGTGCCCCACTCCCACAGCTTGGCACAGCACACAACGTGATGATTGCCCACATGGACGACGCCGGCCTCGCGCCCGTGGTCGTAGCCCCCCATGAAGTCCTCCTGCATATTCCAGGCGAAGAAGGAATTCGAGACGGGCGAGTTCTTCCACCAACTCAGATCGACGCCCTTGTAGTCGTGGCCGCGATACTCGCCCTGGCTGATCGGCCAATGGGTGAAGTCGATCTTGGAGTGGTAGGTGGCCATTTGCACGCTGGGGGGAAAGATCACCTGGTACTGGTCGTTGACATGGACGGCCACATTCGCCCAGTTGAGGATCGAATGGGGCTGGGCCGTACGGTTAAAGAACTTGACCGTGGCTTCCATGTAGGACTTGTCGGGATAGAGCGTCAGGCCGATGAGCCGCTTCATGCGGTGCCGCCGCTCGGGCTCGCCGAACCAGATCGTCTTGCTGCCATCCGGGTTCTCGGCCAGGGTGTAATCGATCGGCATGTAGGTCGTGTTGCGATGATGGTGAAAGGCGCACCACTCCACGCCACCCGAGATCCAGGCCCCCAGCATGCCGATCAGCGCCGGCTTGACGACGTGTTGGCGGTAGAAGAAGTCGTAGCCGTTGGTCTTGTCGACGGC
>CAYSCH010000024.1:0-2344 GCA_964429355.1 uncultured Planctomycetaceae bacterium
CGCTCGCGCCGACCATGGTCTGGTGGAACATGTGGCCGAACCGCTCGATGTGCCGCAGGGCCTCGGCACCCAGCGAGGCTCGGATCTTCTTGAAAGCCCCCTGGGCGGCCTGCCAGAAGACCGTGCCCGCCAAGGGCTCCAGGAAATGCCGGCCCAGGTAGAGGGCAATCGCCTCGTCGAAGGCGAAACTGAGGCCTGGCTGGTTCTTGGCCGGGTCCATCCGCCACTTCTTCTTGCCGAACTCACACACCGTCTCTTCCAGCGGGAATCCGGCCCGTCGGAAGGTCTCCAGATCGCGGCGAATCGTCTTTTCGCTGACCCCCATCTCCTCGCAGAGTTCCTTGACGGTCGCCCCATAGTGCCGGGCGCAGAGGGTCCTGAGCAGAATCCATTGACGAACCAGGGGTTGTTCGTCCGGCATCACGACCTCCCTTCGCTTCAAATGGGCACGGGCGATGGCCCTAGCATAGTCGGAATCGCTTTGGCCGCAAACACTTGGGTACATGTACATGACTACACTGACTCGCAAGAGGCATCGGTGGTACCTATAAGGTGGCAAGTCTGAAAAAACACCGACAACCGACCATCGGTAATCTGACTCCGAACCGGTGACCAGTCCTCTCCACCTCACCGTCTCAGAATAGCCGGCCGCTTGGTCAGATCGTGGCCAGCCCCCCGATAGAATTCTGGGAAGAATCGCGTTGTTGGGACAAAGGCCAAGAACGATTTGGCCGCCGTCCACACGTCGCTCTGTGGGGTTTTCCGAGCCACGGCTCGGGTGTGGTCAGATACTGCATCGCGACTACCTTGGGACGTCATAACGCCCCCGGTTGGCAGCAACTGTGGTCCCCAACAATTCTTTCTGTCACCCAGAGCTGTCGTTGTGCATAGCGAGGCGACTGTACGTGTGTCCGGGTTGGACGTGATCTGACCCTCTGCCCGGTTATCCTGGAGCCGAGGGGCGGGACGGTACTGAGGGCAGGCCGTCTCGTCCTGCGTTTTTCCGAATCCAGCTCCGGGAGGAGAGCCGTGAAGATCGAGTGTCCGCGATGTGGCGAGCAGGTCGAGTACAGTCCGGGGGCCGTACAGGTTTGCTCGTACTGCAAGGTCAGCCTGCGATTGCCGGAAGTGAACCATTTGCCGGAGCACCTCCGCAGCCAGTGGTTCAAGGAGCAGGCCGCGGCCAAGGCCAAGGAAGAGAAACGGCGGCAGAAGCTGGAGGCAGAGGAGACGCGAAGGAAGGAGAAGGAACGGCAGACTGCCCGCGAAAGAACGCTCGCGGCAACACGGGCGGAAATCCAGAGCCTGGATGTCACAGGGCCCGCAATCCTCATTCACAAGTCGAGAAAAACTTCTCGCAAGAGCTTCGTTGACCGGCTCATCTACGCCCTTGATCCGAGATTCGAACGCTACATTACACCGCAAATCATCCGGGTCTTCTGGGCTCTCAGCCTTGTCCTGGCTGTCCTGGCGGTCATGATTTACGCCCTCGGCGGTCTTCAGGCGGCCTTGCCGAGAAGAATTTCTGTGCCTAACACTCGTCCACGGGAGGTGGTCTATCGCGAGTCCGTCATTGCCGATCTGATCGAAAGCAAGGAATTCGAGCATATGATGGCCGAGTCCCGGCGAGAAGAACCACCGGAACCCCGTGAGCCATCTCCTCCAACTTCCGCCGATGGCGAGCCGAAGATGCCCAAGCCTGATAGGAAGGACATTCGCAACGAGTATGAGAAGCTGAGTCTCGAACAGCTTCGAGCGAATCTGGCGAAACTGGAACGGGAACATCCGTCACATCGGACGGAATGGGTGTATCAGCACACCCTTCTCTACCCGCTGTGGGTTAGCGCCGCCGTCGTGACGGCCATTCTCAATCTGTTGGTGATCCGAATGGTGTGCGAGTTCCTGTGTGTCATCTTTAACATCGCGACCCACTTGAGCGAACTTCGGCAGTCGCTTCCGTTCGAGGCTCGTGAGTGATTCCTGATGTGTCGAAGCATTTCCGTGGAAATTCGATGCCACCGCGAGTTTGCAGCGTGGCCCGCGTAGACTATGCTCGTATTCTGGCGCGGCACTACCTGAAGAGGTTACACGAAATCATGGCAGAACAGACGCCCCTGGTTTGACAGTGGATTCTGCAGCAGACTCAGGATAAGTGGCATGAGTGAGAAGTCTTATCGGGATGGCCCCGGTGTGAGGCATCCGGTTACGAACTCCAAACAGTCCGCGACCACGGGTGTTGCGCCCTTGCCGGACGATGCTGTATTGAAGCAGTTGATGTCGGCGTGGCGAGGATGGTGTCGCATTGTGGGCAAACAGGACTCCTCCGAGCCTGTTCCGTCTGTGG
>CAYSCH010000024.1:2354-43861 GCA_964429355.1 uncultured Planctomycetaceae bacterium
TCACTTGCGTCTGCGCCGCTTCTTGGATCCGAGGCCCGATACGCCCAAAGCAATCGCCGCAAATCTCAGTGAGTTGGCAAGAGCGAAGTACCTGTTGCAGGCAGCTTTGTCGTGGCAAGATCCGGCTGTGGGCGCCGGCCGGACAATTACGGACCAGATTCGTGGTGACCAGTGGCGACTGGTCGTCGCTTGGGGGGGAGTCGAGGTCCTTGTCAGAACCCTGATTCCGGCAAAAGGAATCGGCTTGGAGGCGAAGACGCTGTCGTCTTTTGTTACGCCACTCAAGTTGAACGACTACGGCGGCTTGGATCCTCCTCGTCGCAATCTCGCTCAGTTACGACGCTGGATGGATGGAGAGCAATACGGAGAAGTTGCGATCTCGGCCTACTTGGGCTGTAAGGCGAGTAAGAAATCGACGGATATTCTTCAATCCTGGTTGATTGACGGTTGTCCAATTGCTTGCTGGGCAGATGCAATGCGATTAGCTCAGACATTGCGGCACAAAACAGCCCACGCGCCCTATCGGCAACGAAGGTCCGTGAGTGGGGACTACGTCCAGCCTTCCGACGGCTTGTTGATGACCTTGGCCGAGTTGGTAGCAGCGCCATTGGACTGCTTTCGGAAGACTAGCTCCTTTGTGCAATACGAGAAGATTACGGAGCGAAGATTGCCATGCCTGTTGATGACTGTTTCAACTGCGACTATTGCGGGGCTGTTTTTGGCGACGCTGCCGAAAACGAGAACGTGGGATACTGTGAACGATGTGAGCGGCATGTGTGTTGTGAATGTTTGGTCAACAAGGAGCTCGTTCCACAGGACCACTGGCGAGGGACTGCGGTCTACCCCTTTACGACGGAGGGTCAGGCCATCGGCTGGGAGTTACCGACAACGGCCCGCAGTTCGTTTCCAAGGACTTCAAGCAGTTTATCAAGATCTGCGGGATGACCCACGTGCGGACCAGCCCCTACTACCCGCAAAGCAACGGCAAGATAGAACGCTATCACCGGACCATCAAGTCCGATTGCATTCGCCCGGGGACCCCGTTGAGCCTGGAGGACGCCCGCCGGATCGTGGGCGAGTTCGTCCGGCAATACAACGAGTCGCGCCTCCACAGCGCGATCGGATATGTCACCCCACTCGACAAGCTGCTGGGCCGCGAACAGGCGATCTTCGCCGAGCGGGATCGGAAACTCGAAGAAGCACGCCGCAACCGTCAGGAGAATCGCGCACGCCAGAAGACTGCCAATTCATGCTATACTAACGATGCCTGGGCGGAGGATAGGGCTACGGTGGGAACCGACCTGAGCGCCGATCCAGGTCCGGAAGCGAGGCTGGGCGGCCAAACGCCGCCCCGCTTCCTCCCCTCCGTCCTCTCGCTTCCGGCTCAATGCGATAAATCCCAGAGGGCTTGGGGGACAGCGTCCCCCATCTAGAAAACACTGCCTTCAGACCACCTCAAATAGCTAACTCCAGCACGCCATAACTCAACGTTACGCTGAACCAGTACAGGAGGAACAAACGATGAAGGACGACAAGACTCTCACCAGGAAGGTTGCGAAACAGTTTCTGCGTGTTGAAGGTTCCACAGACCTCAGTGAGTTCACGGTAATTGAGGACAATGCGGCGGAGACGCTCAGCGAGCACGAAGGAGATTTGGACCTTTGCGGCCTGACACATCTGTCGGACGCTGCTGCGGACGCCCTTCGCCAGCATCGCGGTATGCTTGACCTTGACGGGTTGAACGAAATATCCGACATCGCCGCAAGAAGCCTTTCGCAGCATATGGGGGAGCTGCGCATTGACGTTGGAAAACTGATATGTAGCGATTCTGCTAAAGAGACACTGCTACAACATCCATCGTTGCGAATTCACTGCAATGGCAACCTAAGGCTGGAACAATGGATTCATTCCACGTTCTTTGTCGGCGGTTCGATTCCATTGGCCGTCGCTGATGCTCTGGACGGCGAACGCGCTGCCTATTGTGTGTGGGATAGGGAAAATGAAGAGTTCTGCGGAATGGACCTACAGGAGATACTGAGTTCGGTCAGATCAGCCGGTTGGCAGGACATTCACTTCGCTCAAATCACGCCGGATCGCCAATCGGCCTTCGTTGGCAGTCTTGAGGAACTCAAGCGTCGCTTACTATTTGCTGTTCTTGGACGCGATGAAGCAGCCGCGGCACTTACGGAGCGTGACGGAACTCTTGACCTCAGCGTCTTGACGGAGTTGTCATCAGAAGTCGCCGAGAAACTCGCCGAACACAAAGGCGAGCTTGTGCTCAACGGTCTGACCAAGTTGTCAGAAGCAGTAGCCGAGGCACTTGGTGAGCACACGGGTCCCCTCGAACTCAACGGCGTGATGCAGTTGTCAGGCCAGGAGGCCAAATCGCTCGCCAAACACAAAGGTGCCCTATCCTTGGGCGGTCTGAATATGTTGTCTCAAGAGGCGGCCAAGGCGATTGCGAAGCATGAAGACCATCTCTCGCTCAATGGCCTGACGGAGCCGTCGGAAGCCGTGGCCGCGGCCCTCGCAAAACACCGAGGTCCACTCTATTTCTATGAACTGACTGAGCTATCGGAAGAGGCAGCCAAGGCACTGGCGAAACATCAAGATCTACTCCTCCTCGATGGTTCGGCGGTGTTGTCGCCGCAAATAGCCGAGGCATTAGCACAACACCAAGGTCCACTCTGTCTGAATGGTCTAAACGAGTTGTCAGAGGAGGTGGCCAAAGTACTAGCCGAACACGGAGATCTACTCCTCCTCGACCTGACCGAGTTATCGGAAGAGGCAGCCGAGGCCCTCGCGAGACATCACAACCCACTTCATTTCCGCGGTCTAACGGCGTTGTCGGAACCGGCAAGCAAAGCGCTGGCAAGACATCAAGGGCCGCTCTATTTCTACGATCTGGGCGAACTATCGGAAGTGGTAGCTAAGGCACTCGCGAAACATGAGGGGAATATCCTGTTTCTCGACGTACTAGGTGAATTGTCGACAGGAGCAGCCAGGGCGCTGGCGAAACACCAAGGCGAACTGCTGCTCGGCGTGGAGTTGTTATCAGAGGAAGTGGCCGCGGCACTCGCGCGGCACCGAGGCAAGCTTGATCTCGACTCTCTGCGTGAACTGCCGTGGGAGGTTGCCGTGGCTTTGGCGAATCACGAGGGCGACCTTGATCTCAGCGGCCTGTCAGAGCTGCCAGCGGAGACCGCCGTAGCGCTTGCTGAGCACAAGGGATATCTTCTGTTAGACGGATTGACAGAGCTTTCCGAGGAAGCTGCCGAGGCGCTCGCGAAACACGATGGACCTGTTTCACTTGATGGCCTTGAGAAAACGTCTGAATAGATTTTAGAAGACCCACACAGTACCGTGCTGCGGCTCCCGGGCTGCCCGAATGGATTCCCCCACGAGGGTGCGACTCGTTAGGACAACAGCAGATAAGACTTAAGATGCCAAGAGAGTTGTCATGTGACCTCCGCCACATCGGGATCGCTACTATTGAACTGCTTTCGGACGATTAGGTCATTTCTGAAACACGCGAAGATTAAGGAGCGATGATTGCCATGTCTGCCGACTGTCCCTACTCCACCTGCAAGTATTGCAACGCTGTTTATTACGGCGCTGACCATATTAGTAAAGTGGGCTTCTGTGAACGGTGTGAGCGGCGTGTGTGTTTTCAATGTCTGGTCAACAAGGAACTCGTTCCACAGGGGCAGTGGCAACGGACTGGTATCTACCCCTGTGCGACGGAGGGCGAGACCGTCGGCTGGGAGTTTTGCCCAACATGCACGGGAATCAGACTCCCGAACATGGATCGTGCCTATTACGAGGTGATACAACTGGCGGAGGGGTCTAATACATCAGACCGCAGCTTTGAACAACAGTACCTTGAACAGCAACTGGCGGAATCCGTGGTCTGGGCATTCGAAGAGGGTGAAGTGCAACACCATCATCTCGCTGCTTTGATGGGGTTGGGCAAGAAGGACTTGTTGATTAACGCGATTGCGGAACGGCAGGGCGATCAGATCGTCTTTAACTGCCTGACCGACTTGCCGCACTGGGTGGCTACCGCAGTCGGGCAGCACCAAGGCCACTTTGAACTCAACGGCCTGATGAAATTGTCAGTGACGGTGGCTAGAGAATTAGCGAAGCACCGAGGTGGTCTATTTCTCGACGGTCTGGCTGCGTTGTCGTCGCAGGTAGTCACGATACTTGCAGCACATCAAGGTGCACTCTCTCTCAACAGTCTTGCCGAATTGTCAGAAGAGGCAGCCTATGCACTTGCAAGACATGAAGGTCCCCTTTACCTCAACGGCCTAGCCAAGTTGTCGGAGACGGTGGCGAAGACGCTCGCAGAGCACCAAGGTGATCTTCACTTAGACGGCCTGACGGAACTGACCGAAAAGGTAGCCCAACAAATCGCGAAACGCGACGGTTTTCTTTCCCTGAGTGGCTTGACGGAGTTGCGAAGAGAAGCTGCCAATGCACTTGCAAGACATGAAGGTCCCCTTTACCTCAGCGGCTTGACAGATTTGTCCGAGGAGGTGGCCGAAGCACTTGTGCAACATCAAGGTCCGCTCCATCTCAATGGCCTTACCGACTTGTCTCTGCAGGAGGCTAAGGCACTCGCGAAACACGAATGCCTACTTGAACTCGGTGGTCTGAGGGGGGTATCAGAGGAAGTCGCCAGGGCACTAGCAATAAGCAAGTCTTGCCTTTGCCTCGGCGCCACAGAATTGTCAGTGGAAGTAGCCGAAGCACTTGCGATAAACCAGAATTATCTTGTGCTGGATAGTTTGACGACGTTGTCGCAAGAGGTGGCAGAGGCACTTGCGAAGCATAAAGGAACGGTACTGTTCTTCGGAGAGCTACAGGAATTGTCAGAAGACGCGGCGGGGGCGCTTGCGGCATATCAAGGAGACCTTATGTTCTACCTGCGGGAGTTGCCGGTAGCGGTCGCCAAGGCGTTAGCAAGTCACCAAGGCAAGCTAGATCTCGGCCTCCTCAAGGATCTCTCGCAGGAGACTGCCACGGCACTGGCAGACCACCAAGGTGACCTTGGTCTTGACGGCCTGACGGAGTTGTCCGAGGAGGTGGCCGCGGCACTGGCGAATCACCGAGGTGAACTGGACCTCAGCGGCCTGGCGGAGTTACCCTTGGAAGTGGCTGACGCGCTCGCAAAACACAAAGGTGCGCTCGTCCTGAACGGATTGACAGAACTTTCGGAGGAAGCTGCCGAGGCGCTGGCGAAACACGATGGGCCCGTGTTGCTGGAGGGTCTTGACGAGTAGCTGAGTTGCAATTGACAACACGTGGTCAAGTTTTGTCGGAACCGTATTGCACCTGCGCACAACTGATATACCAATGGAGAATTACCGTGGCACACGATGACACCGAATGGACCAATGATGGCAAGTACTATTTCAATTCCCTAGTCGCTTCGTTCACGCTGCGTCGTGGGTATTTGAGAATCGACTACAGTCCAACTGTATTCGGACCGGGGTCCATTACGTTCTCTCGTGACACGTCGGACCCAACAGAAGAGTGTCACGAAATCACTGAAGAGGAATTCCGTACCCTGCGGTCCCAGGTCACAAAGCTACTACAAGAAATGTACAAATCGCACGCAGCAGACCCACTGCCGACGATTGAATTGCCAGAAACAAGCGGCGAACAAGAGGAATGTGACGACTATGAGCAGAACGAAGATGCAGAAGACGAGGAGATCGATCCGGCGACTACACAACTGTTGATCGCCGCCGCGGAGGGTGATATCGAAGCGGTCAGAAGTGCTTTGGCAGCCGGAGCAGATGTAAACGGCAGTTGCAGCGAAGACGAGAACTCTACGGGCCTTTCGCGGGCGGTTGAGAACGGACACCTTGAGATCGTTTCATTCCTCCTCGAGCAAGGAGCTGATATTTCGAGTGACTCCGGCCAGAATCTGTGGCGCCGCGCGTTCGTGAATGAGCATTATGCCATCGCGAATCTGTTTGCCGAACATGGCGTCGAGACTCAGCCGCGGGAGGCAATGCTGCACGCTGCACACGAAGGAAGACTTGCTGTCGTTGAGAAGCTTCTTAATGGCTATGGTGATCTCAATGAGGGCACCATGTTCTACTGGCCTACGAGAATCACAGGGACTCCCCTCACGGTCGCTGCTGCGGCCGGTCGTGCTGATGTAGTGGAGTTTCTCCTCAACAAAGGGGCAGACCCAGATATTCCTGGCGACGGTGACGTCACCGCTTGGTTGGCGGCCGCGGCTGAAGGGAATCTAAAGATCTGTACCATGTTGGAGTCGTGCGGTGCCAAGAGAGACATTCAGGCTGCTCTCGTCCGTGCGGCACAACTCGGAAACACACAAACCGTGCTTGATCTTCTAGAGCGAGGCGCTAATCCAACTGAAGAAGCAGTGGTTGCCGGCCAACGACTTACGCCGCTCATGGCAGTTGCCGAAAGCAATGACTTGTTCACGAAGGTAGATCACTACGAGGAGGCACAAGCCCTGCAACTGAATCTGATGAAGGTGCTGCTGGATAATGGGGCCGACCCCAACGTGCGTTCTTCGGAGGGACGTCACCCGCTCTTCTATGCGGTGGATCGAATGAACAACGACATGGTGTCTCTCTTGCTGGAACATAACTCCTCGCCCGATCCGGTCGATAGGGAAACAGGTGAGACTCCGCTGTTTCGCGCAGCGGCGGATGGCAACAAGACTGACATTGCCAGGTTGTTACTCAATGCGGGCGCTAACCCGAATGCCAAAGATCGAAGCGGGCAAACGCCTGTCCAACGTCTGCTCACAAGCGAATGGGGGCAACCACACGCTGAGTTTGTCTTTGCATTGGCAGCCTATGGAGCCGATTTGGACGTCCTCACCCCAGAAGGCAAGTCTGTAATAGACTTGGCAAACCAGGTCGTTCAAAACAGTGAGGATGAGTGGGCGGCTGAACAGTGTCAAGAGATTGTCGACTTCCTCGACAATCAAGAACTTCTGGATGAGTATGGGGGCGCCCTTGCTCGTCCACCTCAGTGTGCGGAAGATTGTTTGACTCGGGCTAAGTGCGCCATGGAACTGCTCCAAGATGGGGAGTTGGCCGTCAGCCAACTCGTGGATGCAGTGCGTATGGACGGTACCAGTATGGAACGTGTTATTAGCTACCTTTCCGCTCACGACTGGGAATCTCGGTATGTAGCTGCCGTGGCCATGGGACGGCTGGGGAATGATGCGAGAGTGGCGATACCTCATCTTATTGAATGCTTTGACGACGAAGATGACGACGTAGCTCTCGCTGCATCCTGTGCCCTCGTCGAAATCGGGGTCGACTCTCTGCCCGCATTGAAGCAGTTCTTGCAGGATTGTGAACCAACTTCAGCGTCGCTTGCAGCACGCACGATTGTGGAAATTGACTCGAATTCAGCACCGGCCATCATCGAGATGCTGCAAAGCCGACTTCCTGCAAACGAAGACGCACTTGAGGGCACAGCAGCGTTTGCCGTCGCGGCGATTGAGCGTGCCATTGGCAGCGTGTTCGCACGAGTTAACAACACGAAAGACGCGATTGCGGCGTATCAGAAAGCGGTCTATCTGAACCCAAATCTTCAAACTTGCTACTGGACTGAGTTGGCCGAGCTCAAAATGGACTCGGGGGATAGTACCTTGTCGGAAGCGATCGAGGCTTACCAAAATGGCCAGATTTGCGCCGATCAAGGTGAGTACCAGGCGGCAGTCGACCATTATCGCCGGGCGATCGATGCGGATTCGACTTTTCCCTGGGGCTACAACAACCTCGCGTGGCTTAGCGCGACGTGTGATGATCCGTCATTTCACGATGCAGGTCTTGCGATCACAAATGCCGCGAAAGCGTGTGAGCTTACCGGTTACCGTTACTACGGAATCCTCGATACTCTTGCGGCGGCGTACGCGGCATCTGGGGACTTTGACAAAGCAGTTGAAGTGGCTGAGAAGGCTCTTGGCGTTGCACCACCAGACGAAGAGGATGAATACAGATTTACCCTGGAACGGTATCGTGTGGGCCTGCCGTGGGCCCCATTTGAGACCAACAATGACGAAGTGAACGACAGTGAGATCGAAGAGGAGTAGAGTGCCTGCAAGGCAATAGACACGTGTGCACCACGCAATTCCCGGCCCATGTACTGATTTTGGGTGCTTGCTGGCAATGGCATAGGTTGGGTGGCCGTCGGTGCCGATCTCCGTTGGGCCGGCAAACAAAAGCAATGTGGGGAATCATGGCGGAACTCTAGATCAAGGTGGCGTCGTGCGGAAGGCTCGGTGACGGTACCGCCACGCTACTTCGTTGGCAATGTGGTGGCAGGGGCAGGGTGGACCGACGGCTCTATGAAGGCACGCCAGTTCGGCGGCCCAAACAAGAGGTCATATTGTTCTTGCGTGGCAGCCGTCAGAATCCAAATGGGTAAATTTACTTCCTCCCACTCGGAGAACTTTCGCCATTGAAGCCTCGTCAGCGACCGGTCGTCGGGCCGCTTTGGCTCGACCCAGCGGAAGCCATATTCTCGCTTGAAGCAGTACAGAACGGGTATCCCGTCGTGATAAGCGTTGGACAAGAGGGGTTCGACATACCAGCCTCGGAGCGTCAGGTACTTGACGATCTTCCTGCGGAGCTGGTTGTCGGTTTCTTGCTTGATGTTACCCATTTTGTCGCTTTCTCTGGCACTGGATCTGTAGGCGAGGGTGTCCCATTCGATTCGCCTTGGCAACATATGGGGCGAATACGTAAACTATAGCTCAAGATGCACCCCCACAGCGGCGGGCGAGAAGAAATGGGCAAAAACTGTGGTAGCCGACGCCCTTGGCGTGAGGTCTGTTCAGTCTGGGTCCGTGAAGGCGAGTATGTCCCAAAGCGTCAGCCACACAGGAGAAGTATAGCTCAGTCGAGCAGGCAGGATCCTGTTCGGGGCTAGATAGTGCCTACCAGCTACCAGAGTGCCGATGCCAAGCAGATGGACAACCAAGGCCTGGAGGCCGGCCTCAGCTTCATCGGCCTCGCACTCGAAGCTGCCGAGAAGCAGATCGTTCAACACTGGGCTGCCTACGAGAGCGTAACGCCCTCAACACGCAGGCCCGCCAGAGTCAGGTATCCCAACACCTACTCACTGAAGACCGACGGTGATCGGATCGATGAGTCGGAAAAGCTGACGAAGGTCATTAGCAAGACGCCGAGCCGCACGGCCCAGAAGGAACTGTGGAAGACGAACATCCTTCGCCTGCTTGGTGGACACGTCAAGCCCGACGTGCTCACGAGGATCAACAAAGAGATCGACGAATCGAAGTTCACGACCGCTGACCCAGACACCATTGACATGGCCGTTGAACGTGGCCTGTGCGGTGAGAAAACCGGATCGATGGCCCTTGGCTTCGACCCCGAAGAGTACAAGCAAGCCCGAATCGATCACGCCGAACGAGTCAAGCGTATTGCTGAATCTCAAGGCATGAAAGACGAGAATCCGGCAGCCCGTGGCGTCGACGATCTCGATCAGAACGTCTCATCCGGCAGGGAAGAGAAGACCGAGAGTCGCGACAACACACTCCAAGACACACCTAAGGACCGCACTCGCGGCAAGGGACGACGAAACAATGAACGGGTATGACATACACAACGAGCTATACACTGGGCAGGTGGGGGCAGGCCTCACGCCCACGCCACTCAGCCCTTCACGAAGACTCTGGAAGGGCATCCTGGTCAAGGCCTTGTCGACGAACACGGTCTCCGTGTACGTTGGTCCCTCATCGGTATCGAAGGACAGCGGCTTAGAGTTGGCCAAGGGCGAGGAAGTGTTCATCGCCATCGATGACCCTTCCAAGGTGAATGCCGTCGCACCCAGCCTGCTCAACCAGAAGCAGACCGTGACGGTCACCTCTGTGATAGGCCAGACCTGGACCCTGACGTTTGCTGGTGCCACCACGGCTCCTATCGCCCATGCGGCCGCCGCAGCCGACGTTGAGAATGCTTTGGAAGCCCTAGCCACCATCGGAGCTGGCAACGTGGCGGTCGTCGGGAACGGCCCCTATGTTGTTGAGTTCAAGGGTGATCTTGCCGGGCTGGCTTGCCCGTTGCTGACTGGGCGGGGCGGGTCGAACGAAGTCCAGTCCGTCGCGATCGACAACACGACCGTCGGCGGGACGTTCACGCTTACCGATGGGACGACAGTCAGCGGCCCCATTGCCTTCGACGCCGCTGCCGCCGACGTCGAGACAGCCCTGGAGGCCGTCTACGGTGTGGGCAACGTGTCTGTGACTGGTGGTGCAGGCCCCGCCAATCCCTGGCTGGTCGAGTTCATCGGAGACCTGGCCCTCACGAACGTTGACCTGATGGTCGGTGATGCCACTGGTTTGACCGGCGGAGCCCACTCAGCGATGGGCGTTGTGGAGTCGGTCCCACACGTGGTAGCGTCCGGCGAAGTCCAGTCTGTCGCGATCGACAACACGACCGTCGGCGGGACGTTCACGCTCACCGATGGAACGACAACCACTGCTGCGATTGCCTTCAATGCCTCTGCCGCCGACGTCGAGACAGCCCTGGAGGCCGTCTATGGTGCCGGCAACGTGTCCGTGACTGGTGGCCCTGGCCCAGCCGCCGCCTGGCTGGTCGAGTTCATCGGGACCCTTGCCGGGGTGGAAGTGCCCGAGATGACTGGGGATGCTACTGGTTTGCTTGGTGGGGCACACTCAGCGATGGGCGTTGTGGAGTCGGTCTCCCACGTGGTAGCGGCTGGTGAAGTTCAGTCCGTCGCGATCGACAACACGACCATCGGTGGTGTGTTCACGCTCTCCGACGGTACGACAACCACTGCCCCCATTCCCTTCAATGCCTCTGCCGCCGATGTCGAGACAGCCCTGGAGGCCGTCTACGGTGCAGGCAATGTGTCTGTGACTGGTGGACCCGGTCCGGCCGCAGACTGGGAGGTCGAGTTCATCGGGACCCTTGCCGGGGTGGAAGTGCCCGAGATGATCGGGGACGCCACCAACTTGACCGGTGGGGCCCACACGAACATCGGAGTAACAGAGTCAGTTGCTCACGTGGTGGAGGCGGGCGAGGTCCAAAGTGTTGCGATTGACGGTGGCCACACTGGTGGGACGTTTACGCTTACCCATGGTATCTCCACGACAGGCGCGATCGCCTACAACGCAACTGCGGTCGACGTGCAAACTGCTTTGAACGCAGTCCTTGGTGCTGACACCGTCACCGTTACCGGTGGACCAGGTCCCGGCATACCATGGGCCGTCCAATTCACTGGTTGGCCCGGGATCGAGGTGCTTGAGATGACCGGTGATGGTACCAACCTCACAGGTGGTGCCAACACGGACGTGACCATCTCTGAGACAGCATCCCATGTGGTTGGGGCGAATGAGGAACAGACGGTCGAACTGAATGGAACACCCACCAGTGGGACGTTCACACTAACCCTCGGTGGGGACACCACTGACCCGATCGCCTTCAATGCAACTGCGGCCGACGTCGCAACCGCTTTGAACGCAGCCCTTGGTGCTGGCAGTGTCTCCGTCACCGGAGGCCCAGGTCCTGGTTCCCCCTGGATAGTCGAGTTCCTCGGTTCCAGGGCCCAGACCGAAGTGGCCGAGATGACCGGTGATGGCAGCCTACTGATTGGATCAGTGGATGTCTCTGAGACCACGCCACACGTGGTCGGAGTGAATGAGGTTCAGGAAGTCAACCTGAATGGAACACCAAGTGGTGGTGCGTTCACACTGACACTTGGCGCGATCACGACCGATCCGATCGCCTTTGATGCAACAGCGGCCGACGTGGCAACAGCCCTGAACGCAGCCCTTGGTGCGGGCAGTGTCTCCGTGACTGGTGGACCTGGCCCGGCCGTCCCCTGGCTGGTCGAGTTCACTGGGACCTATGCCCAGACCGAAGTGGACGAGATGGCCGGCGATGCCCTCCTGCTGGTTGGCACGGTGGGTGTCGTGGAAACACCCCATACACTGGTCACATTCGCAATCGCCGAGACACAGAATCCTCTCGCAGCGAGCCGGGTCGCCTGGATCGCCCAGTAAGGAGGTGAACATTGGCTCTCGACCTCACCTTCTATGGCACAATCGAAGAGGCGGAAACCTACTTCGCCATGCGGCTCCACGAGTACGCCTGGACTTCCGCCTCTTCAGCGGACAAGCAGAAGGCCCTCTATGCGGCCCGACAGATCATCGACGCCCTGAACTACAAGGGCCACAAAGCCACCGTTTACACGCTCTTGGTAGCGAATCCGCTGGCGACAGATGAAGCAATCCGTGCGGCCGAAGTCGCACAGCCACTGGAGTTCCCGCGAGGGGCGGACACCGAGATCCCCGAAGCCATTCGAATGCTCGACGCCGCCTTCGGCTGCGTGCTGCTGGGATGATTTTCAATGAAAGGAGGATGGATGTGGACATTGTGATTCCGATGTTTGGTGCCCTCGTTTTCCATTTCTGGCGAAAGCGCAAACGTGACCGCACTCTGTGCGCCAGAGTCAATGAGTTCGAACGTGAGCACCGGACGATGCTGGCCATGATTCCTATGGCGGGGACATCTGATCGGCCTGGTGGCCCCAGCATCATAGCTTCGTTGAAGCCGAAGTGCTGGTAGGCCGGGTCAGTACTGCCATGGAGTTGCCAAGGTACCGCGCCGATATCCCAGGAACAATCAGGGTCATTTGTAGTCGACACCGTTGTAGATGTGACCACGTTCATTGCCGATTGTGCCCTTGTTTTTCGGCGCGACCTTAGCGCCGAAGATGCTCTTCATCCGCCTCCCAAAGGCTTGCTTGCACGGGCTATGGGCGAGGGGCTTACACCAGGCCTCGTAGCGATCGATCACTTCTTTACGGAAGATACTATTTCCCGGTGAGCTTTTCAGATTCTCGGTGATCCAGGTGGCTTCCATGTCGTTCGCCGCCGCCTGCTCGAGTTTCTGGTGTGTGTTGACCACCGGAAGCCGGAGTCGTCCAGGTAGTTCAGGCAAGTGTGGCGGAGCCATGATGGACCGCATGAAGTGCGGAGCTTCGTCTTGCAGGTGCTGCAATAGCACCTGCTTCGGGATATCCTCGACCAGATCGGACACTTCGCTCATCGTAATGCGAGTATCGCCAGAGACTATTGGGCAGGCACTTTCAGAGTTGGCACACATGACGAAATGCAGTAGATTGGGTACGGGATAGGCGTCTGTCCGCATCCGACGAATCCAGATCCTCCGACTCGTGATCCAATCTTTCATGCGGTTGTAGGCGTACGGGCTCCCGGCTATGTCAGTCTCTTCAATTACTGCCAGGAGTCCATTTTCGAGTTCCCCGTTGAAATCGCCCTTCGTCGTCAGTGGCTTGCTGGCGTCCACTACGCCACCGGTTACCAAGAGGCTCAAGGCCTCATGAAAAATTGACTTACCACAGTTTTGGTTTCCGAAAAGGAATAGGAACGGAAGACGTGCATAGGGGTCCCGCAGTAGACAAGTGATCCACATCAGACCATACTGTGCACCGTTGCGGATGTTGTTCCTCTGCATCCACGTGTCCACCTTGATCGCTTCATCCAGGTCACTGAAGCAGTGTTCCAAGATAAGATCCCAATGGGGGTGATACGTGTCACTGGGATCAACGTTGGAAGGCAAATATACGTACTGTGCTGCCCCTAGGTTCATGCGGCGGCCGGTCAATTCAAGTGGCTCGAAGGGTCGACACTCTAGCACGAATGGTCGCATAATTGCACCACCCATGGTCATCTCGGCAGCCGTCTTTGTTAGGCCTATGCGCTGGAGTGCCATCTTGCAGGAGTTGCTGCTATGACGAATCCACCCCTTATCATTCTTGAGCAGGAGTCCAGCGTCCTTGCCATCGGGTGTCAGCAGGGCGCGGACAACTTTGTCATTATCCGGATCGCTGCCGTCGCAATCATGTGACGTTTGGCAAGGGAAGATACGTTGCATCCAACCATTCTTGACCGTGGCCCATAGGGCCGGTTTGGCCTCGTCTTTCCTCGCCTCAACACGCATGACGAGTCGGCCGCTGTTGTCCGATTTGAGTTCGGCTGCACGGTGCAGGTATACCTCTTCCAGGCCGATTTCCTGCCCGATCATGTTGGCAGCCTCAATGGCTTTCTTGGCACTACGAAACTGGTAGCTTCCGTTTTCAAGTTCCACGCCCCCCACTGCTCGCGAGGCAGTGCTCAGGTCGGGGGAGCGGTTGTAGTAACAGGTCGTCCAGCCCTCGCCATCCTGTTTCCATGTCTCGTGCTCCCCAGTGCCTTTGCCGAACCGATAGACCTTCCATGCGCCGTTCATCAACGGGAACATGAAGCAGTTCGGCGTGGCCGTGTCGCTGCCAGTGGACGTGGTGTCAAACACACCCTTGAGGCCGAGCTCTCCGCATATCTGTGCGTCCTCCATCAGCCCCTTGAGCGCGGCCGTGTGCGTCTGGCACAGATGGTAGTCGGGGATCCATACCGTGGAAAAGCCGGACCGGGCCAGTTCGTCGATGGTGGCCTTGTGGACACTGTCCAGGGAGATGATGGGCCGGGCGGAGGTGAGTTGTTCAAACTGATCTTGGCCCTTGTCGTCAATGCCATCGATCCGCACCTTCGAGCGTTTCCTGTTGACCACGTCGATGTGGTCCTTCCAGTTTGCTGGCAGATCAGCAATCGTGAGAACCCTGGTGGCAGCCTTCTCCAGGGCGAGCCCCTGTTTTTCGACCGCCATCTTTCGGTGCCAGATCCACATGATCGACCCGCAGCAGTCGATCTGCGCAGCGAAGTTGTAACCCGCCTCCGAGGACATCATCCCCAGGATGCAGCGTGCCAAGGCAGCGTGTTCGGTGTGGTTGGCAGTCGGGATTCGGTCGAGGTAGCAGTATAAGTGGATCCCGCTGCCGCCAGTGCTCTTTCGTGTCTCGACGTAGGGCAGCTCGGAGGCCTTACGCCGAACGTCGAGCATGTCCTGCTTCGAGATCCCAACGCCCTCGGCGTGCGAGAGCAGCGAGTCAAAGTCGAACCCCACCCATAGACTGACACGGTCTTTCCAGTTCCAACCGGTCGACCCAATGCCCTCAGCATGGAGTTCGAGTGGCCACGTCAGGTTGTAGTCATTGAAGGTGGGCGAGTCCATCGCGCCCTTGGGCACACGCAGATTCCACCACTCGTTGGTTCCATCGGTCCAGGTGGCACGCTTCCCGGCCACGGGCTCGCCCGTGCCTGCCGCCACGTTGACCTGCGTCTCCAAGGCGATCCCGTGCTCCAGGTAGCGGTCGAGGAGATCCTGGCCAGTGTGATTCTCACGCTGCGCCCGGAGGAAGTTGACTATGCATTCGCTGACTGGTGGCATGGGAGGTCCTTGGATAGGGTCATGGGAGGCTGAAGGAGTCATTCAGGGCCGTGTAAGTTGGTCGTATCTTGACCAAGATTAGATCGCGAGGCAAATGAGTGCAGACCTCATGTTTTCAAGCATTTCAGGTGATTCTGACCATGAGGACACGAACTTTCATGGTCTCACTCTAGAAAGTATGACTAACGATATGTCCTGTAGAGATGTTATTGAATTTCGTGGTCATCATGTCTATCGTGGTATCTAGATCGTATCTCGTCACTTCTTAAGGGTTTAAGGCGACACGATACCTGACCACATTGACCACGAGCACTGGGTAAACATCCTAGTAAACTGGTATCATATAAGTCAGTCTATGTCACTTCGGACGGAGAAGTCCCAGAATCGCCGAGAATCCGCCACTGATTTCCCCGCCCGTGCTGCAGTAGCTGTGATTGTCATCATCATTGCACCGCGATAGTCCCTGCGCTACCTACCAGCTCCCCAGCGCTGCATGTCCGATAGCCTTCGTTATCGGACACGCCCTCCCTATGAGAGGGGCAGCGTCGACTTGCCTACGGGCAACCAGCCTGCCGGCGACCGTGCCAGTGAGCCTGCCAGCGACCAGCCTGCCGGCAACCGAATTACCGGCATAATCGATACAGGCCGCCTCGATGCTGGCATCTGATAGGTACGGTTGACCACCCAGGGTAACTACCTCCGGAGGAGACGGCAGTAGTTAGCTGCGACACTCTGTTGCCTGTGTGCGAGGTGTTCGAACCCCTCGCGTGTCTGCCCGAACAACCCGGCAGAGGAAGTTGCCGGGTCTTCTTTTGCTCGTGTGACTTTCCGCTCGGGTATGAAAACGAAACGACCATGTCCACTGTGCGGCAAACCAATAACCGTCAAGGCAGGCGAGGAGAAGGCCATAGTGGTCCACCTGGCCTGTGCCATGGCGGCAACGGCGGAAAGGCGAGAAGCATGCAAGAGGTAGCTGATTGGCTCGGCAGCCTGCCGGGCGTCACCGACGCATCCCCTGTGACTCTAACCATCTGTGGTGAGAGGTGGCCGGGGGCCGTTTACATGAAGGATGGTAGCTGGAAGTATTATCTCGTGGGTGAGTTGCCCAAGAGCGTCCGGGGCCCCAAGACCTGCTACCAGTTCAACGGCGACGACCGTGACTGGTACATATCGGGCTACTTGCAGGATGCAGAGCACCTCCAGGAGTGCCAGAAGCAATACAACCCCTTCGGGAACCACTGGGTGCTCATGCCCTGGGATGTCCCAGGCAAAATCGACGACTACGAGGAGCGACCCTATCAACGATTTCGGGTATCAGCATGAACTACCAAGCGATTTACAACCGCAACCTGGACGCCGAACGGAAGAGCCTGAGTGTGATCAGCAAACAGTTGCAGGCTGATTACGAGGCTGCCCTCCTGGCCGAGAAGAAGAAACGGCAGCCTCGGGCCCGGGTGAACTTCAAGCCACTGCCGGAAGACGTAGCCCAGGAGATACTGGCCCGGTTCAAGGCCTCGGCCATGTACCAGGAGTTCATCCGCCTGGATCAGGAGATCGACCGGGAGAAGGAAAACCGGGAGACGTTGCTCAATGCTGCGGCCAAGGATGTTGTGTTCGAGCCGGTCGAGTGCATGCACCGGCTGCGGGTGTCATATTCGGCCAGCTATTCATCGCAAGGATATGGGGACTGCACCTACGCCAAGGGTGCCCTGGAGCCCTACGCCGATCACCTGCGGGGGCTGGGCTTCGAGGTCTACATCCGGGAGACAAACTACCGACCCGCTGAGGGCCAGTGGGGCTGCGCCAGTGCTGACTATGAGCTGTGGGCCAACTGTGAGCCGTGGATGTTCGACGCCGCCTGCCGGACGCTAACGGTGGGTGCGGCGGTCGATTCGATGAAGGCGCGGCTGTTGAACCCATTGGTCTATGATCCGATATTGCCGGATTGTTGGTCGCCTGTAGGCTGTAGCCGGTAGAGGCGCGGTCAGGACATGGGTAGAGTCGCAACCCGCTAGCTGATGGGCAGGGGGGAGGGGGTCAATTTCGCTCCCCGGCAATCTTTCGGCCGGCCGGCGATGTGTTTTCGCGTTTTTTTTTTGCGCAGATTTGTGGAGGGTCTGACGCGTCAGATCGGAACTTCACCCGACTAAGCCAATCTGCGCCGATTATGATGTCTGTGAGAGTTGTTCCGATAGGAGGGGTGCGGCGGGCAAGTCTGTTACCCGCCGACTGGATCCGTAGATCTGGAGGCTTCGACAATTCTGGATTTTTCAGTTCGCTGGAGGGCTCGATGCGTCAACCTATACTTACGGTATGAAGTCTTGGCTCAAGAAACGCATTGCCGAACTCACGGAACTCCGCGATCATCCGGAGCCTGATGAGGTGCTGCACGAAGGTTGCGCGAGTGTGATTCGGGAGGCTGCGGATCGCGCTGCCACCGCAGGACTCCTTCACCTGTATGACGTCCACAAGAACGTCAAAGCTGTCTCACCGCGTGATGGCGTTGCCATCTTGGCGAG
Organism: uncultured Planctomycetaceae bacterium; assembly: GCA_964429355.1. Classification (GTDB taxonomy): domain Bacteria; phylum Planctomycetota; class Planctomycetia; order Pirellulales; family Thermoguttaceae; genus JAAYAY01. Next base: position 20,209 of record CAYSCH010000024.1, read on the forward strand.
TATGCTAGTAGCTCTGCAGCAGGCCGAAGGCTGCCGGGAACCCCGCCAAGGCTCGGACAAAGGCCCTTTCTCAATCGAACAGGCCGCCGCCCGGCTTGGAGTCTCGAAGTCAAAAGCCTACCAGGATGCCAGAGCCGGACTCCTGCCACACAAACGCATCGGGCGGCGTATCGTCGTTGACCTCGACCAGTTGAACACCTACCGCGCGAACATCGAAGACGAGCCGCCGACTATCCAGACGACGTTTCGCCACCTCTCCTAGCTCGTTGGGCGGCAGCCTTTAGGTAGTTGTGGTTCTGGGCCAAGTGCTGATAGTTGCGTTGAAGCGTCGACGGGTCACGGTGCCCCATCAACAGGGAAGCGGTTGTTGTGTCCATTCCGCCCATCAACGTATTCGTCGCCCACGAGTGACGTAGCACCGTGCAACATAGGCCGTGGATGTTGAGTTTCTTCCCCATGCGGCGGAATCGGCAAATGATCGCATTCCTTGACCACGGGTCCCCGTAGCGGTTGCGGAAGATCGGCCCCTCCGGGTGCTGTTCCACAAGTTGCTTGACGAGTCCCATCGTGGTATCACTGAGGTAGATAACCCGGTTGTACTTCTTTCCCTTGCTGTCCTTCTTCCCAAGGATGAACTTCTCCCCGTCGAATTGCTTCGCGGTGAGCGTGCGCACCTCCTGGGGCCGACAGCCAGTATCCCACGTCAAGGAAGTCTCGAAAGGCTTGGTCCGATGCCATGCCGCGCATCTTCTTGAACTGTTCATCGGTGAGAGCGACTTCGCGCGGCGTAGGTGTCGGCTTCTCGATACCGGCAATCGGGTTCGCCTGGATGTAACCTTGCTTGACTGCCCAGTTCATTACGCGGAAGATCGAACGGACCGCGTTCAGGCGGTGCGATTCAGAGTACCCATCATAGTCCTTACCCATCCACTTGTTGACGTGGTACGGCTTCAGTTGCCCAACCCGAAGCTTCGGGCCGTGGAACTCGTGGAACTTGACCAGGTAGTCATGATACCACTCGTACGTGCGGGTTGAGCGGTTCTTCTGGCACCACTCCAGATACTCGTCAATCAGATAGGAGACGGTAAGAAACGGGCCGGGCTTCACTTGCCCATTCCCGTTGGCCTTGTGAAACTCACAGTAGAGGGTGTGAGCCTCTTCCTGGGTGGCGTCGGCGTCAGCAATCTTGACGGGCGTCTTGTCACCCGGGCGGGTGGTGTACCAACAACCGTCTTCTTTGCGCTTCCAGGGGCCTTTTCGTGGTCGAGCCATCGCAGATCCTCCAAGCAAGAGTAGGTTACGCTTGGAGGGTTTACTGCGAGAATTTACTGCGACGAACTTTTTCGTCGACGTAAGTCTAATCGGGGCGAGAGGATTCGAACCTCCGACTTCCTGCTCCCAAAGCAGGCGCGCTGCCAGGCTGCGCCACGCCCCGCCACGGACAATCTTGGATTGCCAGCAGGGTTCTATCCTAACGGGTGGGGGCCGGAATGGCAATTGGACCCACACGGGAGAGTTTCCGGCTTTCCGGCGTCGGCCAGAAATGGGGCCTGCCGGGCGGATGTGTGGACGAGTGCTCTGTCAAGTTCTAGAGGCGGGGTTGCGGATCGTTGGAGTCCACGCTTCAGCGTGCAGAAGACAGGCTCAAGGCTAAACTCCAACCGACTGCCAACCCAAGAAAGTAAGGTTTGAGAGAGCACTAGCCAAGGCTTCCTGCTTCGGTGATGATGTCACGATGGCCCTGTCCGGGCCTTTGCCAACTTCGGTTCCCCGTGGAAGACGATCCGATGAAGAACCTGCCCCAAAGCGAAAAAGACGGCCTCCCTCGGACGGATAACAACTGCGACGGCGATCGATGTGGGATTGGCTCTGGGGGCCCATCCCCAGGGCAAAATGAAGTTCTCCCACGAGAGGAGATGGTCAGCGGCGACAAGCACTCTGGGATCGGCTCCAAGGCCCGTCTGCTCGAGCGGTTCCTCCGCTATGTGCGCATCGATACGACGGCCCGCGAGGATGCCGGCATCTATCCGAGCAGCGAGGGGCAGCTTGAACTGGGACGGATGCTTGTGGCCGAACTCCAGGAGATCGGCCTGACCGACGCCGCCCAGGACCGGTACGGGATCGTAACGGCCACGATCCCGTCGACCATCGTGGGGCCCGCACCGGTCATCGCCCTGTGCTCGCACCTGGACACCTCTCCCGAAACGTCGGGGACCAATGTGCAGCCCCAGGTGATCGAAAAATACGCCGGGGGCGACATTCGACTCGGCAGCGACGGGAGCAAGATAATTCGCGTGACCGAATGCCCGGCCCTGGAAGACGCAGTGGGCTGCACGCTGATCACGAGCGACGGAACGACGCTGCTCGGTGCCGACGACAAGGCGGGCGTGGCGGTGATCATGGAGACGGCCAGTTTGCTCATGGAGAATCCGGATCGCCGGCACGGGCCGGTGCGGATCTGCTTCACCTGCGACGAAGAGATCGGACGGGGCGTGGATCACATCGACCTGGCGCAGCTTGGGGCGACGGCCTGTTACACACTCGACGGATCGGGGGCCGACACGATCGACGTGGAGACTTTCTCGGCCAACTTGGCGGTGGTCCAGGTTGTCGGCAAAAACATCCACCCCTCCATTGCCAAGGGCAAGATGATCAACGCGGTCCGTGCGGCCGGCGATTTCCTGGCGCGGATCCCGCGGGATCGGCTTGCTCCGGAAGTGACCGAGGGACGGGAGGGATTCCTCCATCCCTACGAGATTTCGGGGGGGTGGCGAGCGTGCGGATGAAGATCCTCCTGCGCGACTTCGATACGTCGGCCCTGGCGGATCATGCGGAAGTGCTTCGGGCCGCGGCCGAAGAGACCCGACGAGCGTTTCCGGGAGTGGAGTTGGAGATCGAAATCAAGACCCAGTACCGCAACATGGCCGATGGGCTGACGGGAGAACCACGGGCCGTCGACTGTGCCAGACGAGCCCTGGAAAAGCTGGGACGCTCGGCGGAACTGGCGATCGTGCGCGGTGGAACGGATGGGTCGCGGCTTACCGAGATGGGGCTTCCCACGCCCAACCTCTCCACGGGCCAGCATACACCCCACAGCCCGCTCGAATGGGCATGCCTGGAAGAAATGGTCCATGCCGCCGAGTGGCTCGTTGCGATCGCGGAGACATGGGCGGAGGGAGATTCGTCTCTATCCGGATAGAATGCCGTGAAGCGTCTGAACAGCCTTGCGGGATTGCCGGAAGAAGGTGGCTGTCACCTTTTTCATTCCCGCTTGCTTCTGGCAGCAGAACGGATGAAGTCGGCAGCATGATCGATGGCTTCTCGAGCCTCAGGCAGGAGCGGCTCGTGGGACTGGAACACGTGGAACATGCCCGTCCAGATTTCGAGCTTGACCGGGGTCCCATCGGCGCGTGCCTTGTTGGCCACCCGGACACTGTCGTCGCGGAGCATCTCGTGCTCGCCGACCTGAACGAGCAGCGGTGGAAGGTCGTGGTAGTCGCCAAACACGGGCGAGGCCAGCGGGTTACGGGGATCGGCCTTCCCCAGATAGTGATCGCGAAAGACGGGCATGGTGCTTGCACTGATGATAGGGTCGTCGACGGTTTGCAGGGACTGGCTGGCCAGCGTCAGATCGGTGGTTGGCGAGAGGGCGATCCCGGCCGCGGGGAGCGGTTGTCGGCGATCGCGCAAGGCCAACAGGACCGCCAGCGTCAGATTGCCGCCGGCGGAATCACCGGCAATGAATGTGGCCCTGGCCGGTTTGGGGCCGGCCGGTCCATTCGCTGTCAGCCACCCGTGAGCGCGCAAGCAATCCTCCAGTCCGGCCGGGAAAGGGTGCTCCGGCGCCAATCGGTAGTCGGGCAAGAGCACGGCGCACTTTGCCGCCGCCGAAAGGTGAGCTGCCAGCGCGAGATAGAATCCGCCCGACCCCGAGACAAAGCCGCCGCCATGCAAATACAACAACCGAAGATCGGGGTCCGCACCTGGCGCCACGACCCATTCACAGGGAATCTCGTCGATCCTGACTTGCAGCAACCTGACGTTTTCGATCGTGGGTTCACGGCGCGATCCCATGCCAGCACGCAAGGCTGCCAGGTCGAAGCCATTTGCGCCGAATGGAGAGCGCTCACGAAGTCTCTGCAGGTACTCGACGCTTTCCTGGGAGACCGCGCGCTGTTTCTCTTTCTGCGTTTCGGCGCCGGATGGGATACCGCCGTTGTCCGCAGTGGCGTTCGCGGCGGACTCGTTGTGAACCGTCGGCGGTGGTTGCGGCTGCGAGGCCGCCTGTTGTGCGGCAATCCCCGAAAACAACCAGAGCACGAGAAGCAGGACCACTGCGGACCGTGTGCACAGCTTCATGGTTTTCCCTTTGGATGTCTATTCAGCACGAACCTTGGCTCGATCAACGTCGCCCGATGGCAGCAGAGTCTCAGGAAAACGGGTATGTTCGGCGGGACGACCTCTAACGGATTCAGAGAGCGGCCGTCAGGTGCGTGAGAATGTCGCGAACGGATATGTAGCCGGTAATTCGGCCCTCGCTCAGCACGGGCAGGTGGCGATAGCCGCCAAGGTCCATCTTGTGGAGCGCAAAGGCAACGCGGTCGTCAAGCCCGACCGTCTCGACCGGCGAGGTCATGAATTCCGACACGGGGTGATCTCGCAACTGGGCCGCATCCACGTTGAGCCGGTCCAAGACATCCCGTTCCGTAAAAATGCCCACGACTTCGTGGTTGGCCACAACCACAGCGCAGCCCACCGATCGAGCAACGAACTGTTCCAGGACCCGCCCGACCGGCGTGTTCGGGGCGACCAGAAGCGGCTCCCGGGGAACGAGACTCTCGATCCGGTCCTTCATTACACTCCGCTCAACCGAGGTTGTCGGACGGGGCTTGTTGAGTGACGAAAGCGACTGATGGCATTTGTCGCACTCGTCGGCGCCGTCGATATTCTCGTAGCCGCAATCAGGGCAAATGGCCATGGGAGTTGTCTGTTGTTCGAGGTTCGTTGGTAGTGGGAGGACGTCAAGTTCTGGACGTGTGAATTGATCTTCAGGCTCTGACGAGTTTGGGTGGGTTCCTCCAAACTCTGGCGGGTTCGGCTATGTGACGGTCCATGTTTCGGAGCTGGTGAAGAGCTTCTGCAACGATCCCGGGCCCTGTTTCTCGATGGCTTGATGAACTTGCTGGTTGAGCATTTCATCGTACTTGGGCCGGTCGACGCAGCGGAACACGCCGATCGGCTCCGGAAATGCCGGGTAATGCATCCGTGTGAGAAAGTAGGCCAGACTCGGCTCGGCGGCGGCTTCGTCGTGAACGAGCAGATCGGTCTCGGAAGCGCCTTCTCCAAGGGTCACCACCTCGGGGTCCATGCCATGCAGGCGGATCCCCTTGTTCTTGTCCTTGCCAAACACCATCGGCTTGCCATGCTCCAGCTCGAGCAGAGCGTCGCTGCGAATATTCCGGTCGGTTGCGTAGTCGAAAGCACCGTCGTTGAATACCACGCAATTCTGGTAGATCTCGATGAACGACGTTCCGCGGTGCTCGGCGGCGCGCTCCAGGCACATTCCCAGGTGTTTCGTGTTGACATCGACCGATCGGGCAACGAACGTGGCCTCGCATCCAATGGCCACCGAGAGGATGTTCAGGGGATTGTCGATCGACCCCATAGGGCTGCTCTTGGTGACCTTGGAGACGGGCGAGGTGGGCGAATACTGCCCTTTCGTCAGGCCGTAGATGCGATTGTTGAACAGGACGATATTGATATCGAGATTCCGCCGGATGGCGTGAATCAGGTGATTCCCGCCGATGGAGAGTCCGTCTCCATCGCCCGTGATCACCCACACGGAAAGCTCCGGGCGCATGACCTTCAGGCCCGTTGCTACGGCGGGGGCACGTCCGTGGATGGAGTGCATGCCATAGGTGTTCATGTAGTAGGGAAACCGGCTCGAGCAGCCGATTCCGGAAATGAAGACCACGTTCTCCCTGGGGATTGCCAGGGAGGCCATGGTTTTCTTCATTTGGGCCAGGATCGCATAGTCGCCGCACCCGGGGCACCAGCGAACCTCCTGGTTGCTGGCGTAATCGTTGGCGGTAAGTTTGGCTTCGGAAAGGACAGTATCGGTAGACATGATAGGTCAATGACTCTGCTGTGTCAGTTCTCGCTGGATTCCGGCGACGAGCTCGGCCACCGTGAAAGGGCGGCCCGTGATTTTGTTCAAGCCGACGGCGTCGACCAGGAATTCCTTGCGAATCAGGCCGCGAAGCTGGCCGGAATTCAATTCGGCAACGATGACCCGATCGAAGCGTTCCACGATCCGACCGAGGTTGGCCGGCAAGGGACTGAGGTAGCGCAGGTGGGCATGCCCGACAGAAGCCCCGTCCTTCCAGAGTTCGCGGACCGCGGTCGCTACGGCACCGTAGGTGCCCCCCCAGGACAGCACGAGGACCGAGCCTGACTGCGGCCCCTCGACCTCTTGGGGAGGAATGTCGTTGGCAATGCCGGCAATCTTTCGTGCCCGTAGCCGGACCATGAATTCGTGATTGGCGGGGTCGTAGCTCACCGAACCGGTCTGGTCCTGACGTTCCAGGCCACCAATGCGATGCATCAAGCCCGGAGTTCCCGGCAGCGCCCAGGGTCGCGACAGACGTTCGTCGCGCGTGTAGGGGCGGAATGGTTCGCCGTTGTTCTCCGGACCAGGATGGCTTACGAAGATCCGCGGCAGGGTTGACAATTCAGGGATCCGCCACGGTTCGGAACCATTCGCCACATAGGCGTCGGACAGCAACATGACCGGTGTCATGTAACTGACGGCGATTCGCCAGGCCTCGATCGCCAGTTCGAAACAGTCGGCCGGACTGCGGGCGGCCAGCACGGGCAGGGGACACTCGCCGTGACGACCATAAAGTGCCTGGAAAAGGTCGGACTGTTCGGTCTTCGTGGGGAGTCCGGTACTGGGCCCGGCCCTCTGCACGTTGATTACGAGCATGGGAAGCTCCGCCATAACGGCCAGCCCCATGGCTTCCGACTTGAGTGACACGCCCGGCCCGCTGGTTCCCGTCACGCCCATGGCGCCCCCGAAAGCCGCCCCGATTACGGAAGTCATGGCGGCAATTTCATCTTCGGCCTGGAACGTGCGAACATTGAAGTTCTTGCGGCGCGAGAGCTCATGGAGAATGTCACTGGCCGGGGTGATGGGATAGGTGCCGTAGAAGAGACGACAATCGCTCAATTCGGCGGCTGCCATCAGCCCCCAGGCGAGAGCCAAGTTCCCGGTGATATTCCGATAGGTTCCCGGCGGCAACTCGGCGGGACGGACGGCAAAGCGTCGAACGATGGCCTCCGTGGTGATTCCGTAATTGTATCCGGCACGAAGTGCCTTCTGATTGGCTTCGGCAACGGCAGGACGGCGGCCGAACTTCTCGATGATAAACCGCTCGGTGGGTTCCAGCGATCGGTCGTAGAGCCAGAAGACGAGCCCCATTGCGAAGAAATTGCGGCAGCGATCGGCTTCCTTGGTCGAGAGTCCGAGTTCCTTGACCGCGGTTCGGGTCAACCTGGTCATGTCGACCCGGTGGAGCTGGTAGGTGTCGAGGCTGCCATTCTCGAGCGGGTTCTCCTGGTATCCGGCGAGTTCCAGGTCTCGCTTGCCAAACCCGTCTTCGTTGGCGATGAGGATCCCGCCGGGTTCCAGATCCTGAAGATTGGTTGCCAGGGCCGCGGCGTTCATGACCACCAGGGCATTGACCTGGTCGCCGGGAGTGAAGATTTTGTCGGCCGCAAAGCGGATCTGGAACCCGCTCACGCCAGCCTTCGTGCCGCGGGGTGCGCGTATTTCGGCCGGATAGTCGGGAAAGGTTGCCACATCGTTACCCGCCAGGGCCGACGTGTTCGTCAACTGGGTTCCCGCCAGCTGCATTCCGTCACCAGAGTCGCCGCAAAACCGCACCGTGGCGGCGTCCAAATCGACAACGGGTTTCCGCTGTTCAGTCGGCGCCATCGTGTTTGCCTGTAATTCGTTCATAAGAATGCAGGAACCGTGTTTGGTTGATCGCAAAGACACTCAAATGGGTGAAGCCGCCCTGCCCGCGTCTCCCGACCCAGAATGCTGCTGTTGCAGACGGCCGAGTCGATGCGAAAAACGCCTGCAAATGGGTTCTGTCAACGTTCCAACCCTCGTTCATCCAAAGCCACGAATCGAACCTGCGACGAGTCAGGGTCCCTCGCGATCTCGCGTGGCGGGGTTGGCAACCGGGGGAAGATTGTATACCGCCTCGGGAAAATCCTGGACCAGGAAGTGGACGATTCCCTCCACGTCAACAAGACCGACCGGCCGATTGGATCGGTCGACCACGGGAAGACGCCGATATCCGTTCCGAGCCATGAACCGAATGGCCGAAGCAACCGAGTCGCCTTGGCAAATGGTCAGGGGATCGGGGACCATCTCCTCGGCGATCGGAGCATCCAGATCGCGCCCCTCGGCGAGAATCCGAACCACGTCGCGTTCCGTGAAGATGCCCACCAGTTTATCGTGGCGGCAAATCAGCAATGCCCCGCGGTGCTGTGACCGAAGTACGAGCAGGGCTTCCCGAATCGGAGTCTCTGGAGTGAGACAGAGCGGAGAGAGAGGCCCGGCCTGTTCGATCGACTCACCGCTGAGGTTGATCCCACTGTCCATTTGCCGCCGCCGATTGTTGGATGAAGGGAACAACATTCGAGCTCCAATCCGCTCTCGCCGTCCAGTGCCCCTGGCCGCGGGGCCGCCTTTTCGGCTGAATGTCGCTGCTCCAAATGTATCCATGGACACCCCGTGAGGAAACCTCGAAGTTGACTTGGCGTTTCCACGTCGCCTTCGGGCGAAGCTCTTGACCAACTCGGCCCAATTATCAGGCGTTTTGTGTGAGATCTCGTTGCGGATGCCTTCCGTCTATGCGGCCTGCCTCTCAGGGACACTTTGGGGAACGGAACTGGAGGGCCTGCCGGCCCGAATCGGTTGCCTAGTGCTCCCGGGTGGACTGGTCGGGTCATGCGGACGCGACCGCAAGGGGTGAAAAAAATGAATGGTCCTGAGGGGAGGGCAAGCCGCGGGCGGTTGGAGATACGGGGGGATTGCCGTCGATGAGAATCCTGCCCGGCAGTTCATCAAGATCACTGCTGCGGTTTGCCAATCGTCGGTCACGGAACATGTCGGTGGAGATGCCGTTTTTGGCATTTCCTGGATGGCGGTTGTACCTGACCTCCCATGGAGAAGGGATTTCCTATGATGTCGATCGAAGCCATCCAAGCCGCGATTTTCTTGCTCTTTCTGGCAGTCGCTATCCTGGCAGGAACGATTGCAGTGCGCCAGAACCACTGAGCGGCAGGCTGGAAACTGTTTGTCGGCCGCCCCTTATTGAAGATCGGGCTGTGGCCGGCTTTGATCCCCCGATCGATTGGCGGTTTCCAGCAGGATCTGTTTCTGTTCGGCAGCGTTCACCCGTCGAGCGATGACGGGACGAGCCTTTTCAAGTACGGCATTGATCGGCAAATCCCAGAGGCGAACGAGGGAATCTGTCCGGTCTGCTGCTTCGCAGCAGCCGGTCAGGATCTTCCGGCCGTCAGGGGTGATGGCGATGGCCGCGATCGGTCCGCAATGTCCCCGCAAGATGACCGGGGTCGCGGTTGGGTCCGACGCCTCCAAGTCCCACACACGGGCCGTGCCGTCCTCGCCGCCCGTGATAAGCCGGCAGCCATCGGTACTGAAGAGGATGGATCGTACTTCGCCGCCATGCCCGGCGAGGACAACACATTTGGACGCCGGGTCGACGGCGTTCATATTCCAGACCCGGACGGTACGATCGTACGCGGCAGTTGCCAGCCAACGTCCTGTCGAACTGATGGCTACCGAATGAACTCCGCCTTCGTGCCCATCCAATACGGTGACTCGGCTCCCTGGCTGGGGGGTTGTGAGATCCCAGAGCCTGACGGTCCGGTCGTGGCTTGTGGTAGCCATCCATCGTCCGTCCAGACTGATCGCGATGCTTGTGACCGGGCCCGAGTGTTGCCGGAGCACAATCTGGGAAGCGGCCGGACAGTGCGACGTCAGGTCGAACAGGCGGACGGTCTCGTCTTCGCTCCCCGTCACAACCCATCGACCGTCGGGAGTGATTGCCACGGCGAGTACGGGGCCGAGGTGCCCGCGGAGCACGATCGGTTGCCGGTCCATTGCCGGCGGAGCGACTGATCCGGAGGTCACTTGAGTACGCTCGAGACCATCGGGCCAGGCGAGGCTTTTAAGATCCCAGAGGCGTACGCTGTTGTCTTCCTCCTCAAAAGCACCTGTTCCGGCGACGGCAAGCCAACGGCTGTCGGAGCTTATGGCCATATCGTAGATCTTGCCCTGATGACCTCTCAACACCCATTTGGAGACTGCAGGGTCGGGCGACTGGAGATCCCAAAGGACGATCTGGCCGTCGTCGTCTGTCGTGGCCGCCCAGCGGGAATCGGGAGAAATCTGGGCGAGCCGCACTGCCGACTGGTGCGCGTGAAGCGGTCGAGATTCTCCGATTTCGGGGCTGTGGAGGTCCCAGAGCCGAACGGTTTTGTCGACACTGCCCGTCAACAGCCAGCGGCCGTTTCGGCTGACGGCAATTGCCTCGACCGGCCCGGAATGTCCACGAAGGACCTGGTCGCCGGTAAGTGCCACGGCATCACGCAGGGTCTGTTCGAGCTGCCTATCGCCTGCTTCGCCCTGGGCACCGAGGTAAGTCATCGCCCGTTCGGCGAGGAACAGGCTCTCGGCCGGATGGGCGGCCAGACGGCGCGAGCTTTCCGCCGCCATGTCTTGCGCGAGTGCCAGGCGAGCGGCTGATTCGATTTGTTCGCGCCCTTGCGACAAGACGTCGTAGCGATCCTGAAGTTGGCTGAGATTTGTTTCTGTCTCACGGAGCCTGGCGAGTACTTCCTGGCAGGCTCCGGCCGCTCGGTGAGTTTCTCGTTCACGTGCGCGAATGAGCTTCTCGGCAGCCTGGAGCCGGAGTTGAGTCTGGGTGTGTTGCCGTTCCAGGAGAGCCAGGGATCGTTCGGTCTGTTTCCGAGCCACGGAAGTGCTCAGAAGCATCACCGTCGATACCGTGGCCACCAGCAGGGTGGCGAAACCTGTTGCAGCAATTACTCGCGACATGATCGGACGCTGACGACTCCACTGACGCACGCGTTCCCAGTCACTGGTTTGCCGTGGGCGAATGGGATCTCCAGCCAACCAGCAATCCAGCGGGTCTTCCCGCCTTGCGACGGAAGAAGCCTCCATGGCCGCATGGCCAGGAGGAACGGGAGGTGGAAGTTCGAAGGCAAAACCGCAACCTTCGCACACGGCTTGGGGTGGCCCATTGCGAGTAACCGGCACGAGAATGCGGCTGCACAGCGGGCAACGCAGCGCACGCTCGCTCGGCGAGGTTGGCTGATAACGGTTCGTTGAGTGTTGCGGGGTGGGGTTTTGATCCACTGCCAAATCCGTTGTCAGGGAAAGTTGACCCGAAAATGGGATCGTCGGATCGAAGCACCAAGCGCGCAGTTCCGATAACTCGGATTACTGGCGTGTCTGCTTCAAACCCTATTCAGTGGCATCGACCGCAAAACCGGACGACAAGGGAAAAACATCCACCCACCCTACGGCCCGCACATGCGGCATATCCGGACGCCCCTACGAACGATCGCGAAATCGAGCGATTTTGCCTAATCAAAGCAGGCAGCAAGCGTAGTAGGCCGAGAGCCCAAAGAGAAGGCAAGAGAGACGGAAGCCTATAACAGGCAATGTCTTGCGGTGGTTCTTTCAGGTGAACCTGGGCGAAGAGATAAGCTTAACCCACCAGAGGTATCGATGTTCCTGCCACACGACTGGGGTGTGGTTCAGGCGCTGTCTGCCTCAGTGACAGAGCTTGCCAGCAGGAGGATCGCCCGTCGGGTGCTACGCGACAGCCTGGGCCAACGTTCGATCACCTTTTGGAGGTCATCGCTGATGGGCTTCGAGGGGGAGGGTACAGCCGCAGGGCGATCGGTCTTTGCGGCGTCGTTCAGACAGGGGGCACGGGCGATGGCACCTTTTCCAGCCCCGCCAGAGGCGAGAGCCTGAGTCCGGGCGGTTTCCCGTTCGTGCCGAGGCAACTGGAGAAAGTCGACAGGCGACGGTGCAGCGCCCTGCCCGAACAATTGAGGTTTCGCCTGGGGCATGATCGGACCGGGTGCAACCTCGAGCGACAAGGTCGGAACCGTTCTCGGTTTCTGGATTTCCGTCACTCGTTGCAGGGAGATAGTTGGAGAGTGGCCCCCGCTGGAGCACTGGCAGGCTTGAGGGTTCTGGCCGCAACGACCGGCGATGCAGTCAGGACAGTCGCTCTTGACCGAATCTGAGAGGCTCGCCAGTGAACTGGTGGAACCGTCGCGGGAGACAACTCGCCATGGAGGAGACAGCTCGAGACTACGGGCCGAAGCGACCTTCGTTCCGGCGCGAACATTTTCGAGCACTCGCTCCATCTGCTGGGGGCGCGGCATGGCCGACATCGACTCACTCCTGTCGCATTCAGGTGCATTCTCCGCGTGGCTCGGCTCGGAGAGCCTCATCCACGCTCGCAGGCGGCTCAACAGTCTCTGCACAACCGGACTCCTCCGCACGGTGAGGGAGCCGCCTTATCACGGAAGCCTCCCATTGCAGCCGCAACGCGTTGATTCCGAGCGTTCCGGCTGCCGCCCCACCCCAATGCCACCCTGCAACTGCATGCACGTCCCAGTGTCGCCGCATGGGCGGCGCGGGATCCAAGCATGCCCCTGAATAGAGACTGCGACGACCGGAGGCGCAGTATCGAAGTGCATGATCGGAAACGTACGACCGCTTCGGCAGCAAGGCTGGGAAACGTGTCAGGCGGCTTCAGACGATGCTTTGACCTCTCCCCAGCCGCGTTTGACCTGCAGGGCATCGAGCAGCTCGCTCAGCGTGAGGGTTCGATTCTCCAACTCCAGGGGAATCTCCATTCCCGGATCGCAGACGAGGTCAACGGTGCCGTCCTCACCAACCAGGTCGTCGAACTGGCGCAGCAACCCGTCCTGAACAGCCTGGCGAACGAGATGGCCCCGCGTTGCGGAGACATCGCCAGCCCGATCGCCGAGACTATCGGCGGCTCGCTTGGCGAGGGCGGGCAGATATTCGCTGGGAATCTCGACAACCCTTGGGGTATAGACTTTCACTTGCATGGGGGTCACTCCAAATTCCAAACAGTCCACAGGGCGGCAAGGCCGCCAGTCAATACGAGCTACCGCTCGGCTGAAATGGTCTGCTCCCGTTGGTCGCGAGTCTTTGTGAAGAACATCACGATGTTTCAGGTTGGTAGTCCAGAGGGGCAGGGCCGCATCCATACAGCCACAGGCCGTCGAGGCGGCCTAACGCTCGTAGGATATCATCGGCTGGCAAGCTATGCGGATTGTATCGTTTTTCCCGGTTTTTCTGGTTCTTCAAACGAAGCCCCCCAGAAAGACGGGATAAATGAGCGGAGATTGAGGAAGAACCCGCCCCGATAAGAAGGGGAGGCCAGCATGGCCGTGCGTTCTGCCCCCGGTTGCGATTGGGGTGGGTATGGGAGTCTTCGCCGAGGGGGGCGTCAGAGCCCACCCACCCCGACCTGGCGGGCGCGAAGGTCTGGATCGCGGTCGAGAGGCAGCTTGATGGTCTGGCCGGTTTCGGCTGCTTTGTAGATGGCGAGGATGATCTCCACGGAACGGCGGCCTTCGGGGCCGTCGACGGAAGGCTGGCGGCCTTCGCGGATCGCATCGACGACATCCTGGAACTGGTGGGTGTGACCGTGGTGGCCGATGGCGGCCGGATCGGCGGCACCGCCGCCGCCAGAGGTTCGACTGGCCATCTTTTCCTTGATAGCGGCGTCTTCGGGGGCTTCTTCGGCGAAATCCCACTTGACGATGTCTTCCTCCTCCATCATGGCCGACCCGGTCAGGCCGTGGAGTTCCACACGTTTGAGATAGCCGGGGTAGACGGCGGTGCTGGCCTCGATCACGCCGAGGGCGCCGCTGGCAAATCGGAGCGAGGCGACGGCCACGTCTTCGACCTCGATGCTGGTGTGACCAAGGAGGGCGGCCTTGGCGCTGATCTCTGTGACCGGCCCCATGAACCAGCTGAGGAGGTCAACGGTGTGGATGGCCTGATTCATCAGGGCGCCGCCTCCGTCCAGAGCCCAGGTGCCGCGCCAGGCGCCGCTGTCGTAGTACTTCTGCGTGCGATACCACTTGATGTAGGCGTCGCCCATCGTCATACGGCCGAAGCGACCCGCGTCGATGGCCTTGCGGATCTTGCGGCTGGAATCGTGGAATCGGGAAGGGAAGATCGTCGACACCAGCACGCCGGCCTTTTTGCAGGCCTCGATGATGCGGTCGCACTTCTCCAGGGTGATTTCGAGCGGCTTTTCCACGATCAGGTGTTTGCCGGCCTTGGCGGCCGCGATGGCCGGGTCCATGTGGGCGCCGCTGGGCGTACCGATGGTCACAATGTCGACCTTCGGGTCGGCGAGCATTTCATCGAGGCTGTAGCAGGCCCGGCACCCGGTTGCCTTGGCCAACCGGTCGGCCGATTCCTTGACCATGTCGAAACAGGCGACCAGTTCGGCACCGTCGACGTCGGCGATGGCTTTTGCGTGGAAGTTCGAAATCATTCCGCAGCCGATAATTCCAAAGCCCAGCGCCATGGCGTGCTCTCCTATCCGAATCGAAGGGTCGGGTCGCGTTTCTCGCGTCGAAAGCGGGATTATAGGTGGTTCTGAGGCATGACGATAGGGTACGGAACGTCCGCTGTTCCGCCCCCCGGCTCGGAGAGCCAGGCTACCGGGACGTTACGGCGAAGAACATGGCGAGCGCGGTGGCATTGAAAACCAAGTGCAGCAGGATCGACGGCACGAGCCGGTGGGTTCGAAAATAGAGATAGCCCAAGGTCACCGCGAAGAAGAACAACGGGACGGGGTCCGGCACGGTGCCGGGGAGCAGTCTCCCCAACCACTCCTGGAGGAGGTAGATGGGCACGATTACGGCCAGCAGGGCCGCCAACGCAAGGCCTGCATCGTTCCAGAAGCGGTCAAACCGCAAGCCCAGGTCATCCCAGGTCGCCCGCCGCACAAGTCTCAGATACACGATCGCGCCGGCTACCAGGAGCACCTTGGTGAGCGAGTCAATCGTGAACAAATGGATCAACGACTCGACGGGCCTGGGAGGTTCCGCACCCCGTGAATGCAGCGCCGCAAACAGGAGCGATGAAACGAGAATCGGCATGAACCCCAAGAGGCGCCCCGAGTAGCGCCAGACTCGCCGGCAGGCAAAGTCGGCCTTTTCGAAATACCCCTGAAGAAGAAGGCGAAAGAAAAACTCTTCCGCCAAAGGGGCGATCACAATTACGGCGATCAGACACAGCAGGACGGTGCCGGGACTCGCGTCGCCGCTCAACAAGACGACAATTGGATGGGCTCGATCGAGGTCGATTTCCTGGTTGTCGTTTTCTTTGGCAACTGCGATCTTCGCCTCGGATGCGGGATCGTCGTCGCTTCGAGATTGCATTGCGGTGGACGGTTTTGCGCCCAATTCCTGGAAGTCCCAGCCGAGCAGCCCGTAGGCCGCCAGGGTGAGACTCGCTCCCAAGGAAACGTACGCCAAGAGGACGACAAGCAAATCGAGCCCGTTCCACGGCACCGGACGGCGAGGTTCGAACGAAACGAGCGGGCGACGCTGGAGCACGCGACGGAGGATAAGCACCCAACTTCCAATCGCTCCGCAGATCACCGCGAGCACGGCAATGTCGGCAAGAGACGTCAAGATTTCGGCATCGGTTTCATCCATTCACTCAGGCGGCCTTTTTGCTGCGGACCATGCGAATCGCGGCAAGAATGTAATCCACTCCTGACTGAATGGTACTGAACACGGCGAGCCAGAGCGAGATGAGAAAGGTTGCGGACAGCCAGGCAGGGGGTTCCGGGCCGTTGGCCAACAGGAGCAGGGCTGCGGCCGCGGCCACGCACTGGAGCACCATCTTCAGCTTTCCGGCCATGGTGGCGGAGAAATCGCCCCCTTTCTGCTCGATGAAGCTGCGGAGCACGGTCACCAGCATCTCGCGGCCCATGATTACCACGGCCATCCACGGCTGCAGCCCATACCAGTGGGTTGTCAGTCCCGGCTCGGTGACCAGGAAGATGAAGGTTCCGCAGATGACGATCTTGTCGGCGAATGGATCCAGGATCCGGCCGAAGACGGTCACCTGGCTGTAGCGACGGGCGTACCATCCGTCGAGCCAATCCGTACCCGCGGCCAGCAGGAACAGCACGAAGGACGCCCAATAGAGGCCCAGCGGAATGAGGCAGAACATCACGACCGTCAGAATCAACCGCGACGCGGTGATCTGATTGGGAACGTTCCAGATGGCAGTGGAAGGGATCATGGCGCGTGTCAGTTGTCAGGGTTCGGGTCAGGCAAAACGGGCGGAAGTGAGAGTCGCTCACCCCTGGCGTTTGGGAGCCAGGTCGCCAATCGTGACGTTTCAATTCCTCACTTTCTGGGGACTCGTACGAGGTCTGGCTTCGCCGACGGGAACCGCCACGAGGTCGTAGCCTTCGGTGGCCACGATCTCACAGGGAACCATCTGGCCGGGCCGAAGGTGCTCGCCGGTGACGTAAATCAAGCCATCGATCTCCGGGGCTTCGGCATAGCTTCTTCCCACCCAGGCGGTATTCTCGCCGGGAATATCACGGTCGATCAATACATCTCGCTGACGACCGACCTGCGCCCGGTTCCAGGCAAAGGCAATTTTCTGCTGAATTTCCAGGAGCCGGCCCCGCCGAGACTCGCGCACTTCTTCCGGCAGATGGCCTTCGAGTCGATCGGCGGGGGTGTCGGGCTCGCGCGAGTAGGCAAAGGCGCCGAGCCGTTCGAAGCGTTGGGTCTGCACGAAATCGACCAGTTCCTCGAACTGCTCCTCCGACTCGCCGGGGAACCCGACGATCATGGTTGTTCGCAGCACCAGATCTTTGATCCGTTCCCGCAGCCGGGCGAGCAGGTTCTCCGTTTCCGCTCGATTGACCCGCCGGCTCATACGGCGGAGCATCGTGTCGTTGATATGCTGAAGCGGGATGTCGAGGTAGGGAAGGATTTTGGAGCTGCCGGCCACCGTGTCTATCAGGTCGTCGGTTACGTACATGGGATACAGGTACATGAGGCGAATCCAATCGACACCGTCGACCTCTTCCAGCCGGTGGAGCAGTTCGGCAAGCCGTGGTTGACCATCCAGGTCGATCCCGTAGTAGGTCAGATCCTGGGCCACCAGATTCAGCTCCCGAGCACCATCGGCGGCGAGTTGTCGAGCCTCGGCCACAACCTGATCGATCGACTTGCTGGCATGCTTGCCGCGCATGAGGGGAATCGAGCAGAAGGTGCAGAGCCGATCGCACCCCTCGGCGATCTTCAGATACGCCAGGTGGTTCGGGGTAATCCGCATGCGGCCCGTGTCGGTCAGGGGCACGCTGCTGGCCGGGCGGAAAATGGTGCGCTGCTCATCGAGCCCGCCGAGGAGGCGCTCGGCGGCCTGGGCGATCGCGTCGCGGCCGAAAACGCCGACGAGCTGGTCGATTCCGGGGCATTTGTCGAGGAGGGCTTCCTTTTGCCGCTCGACCATGCAGCCCGCCACGATGATCCCCCGCAACCGTCCCTCCCGTTTTAACTGCTCCATCTCGCGAATCGCGGAGAGGGACTCTTGGCGGGCGGCGGCCAGAAATCCGCAGGTGTTGATAATCACGAAGTCGGCCCCCTCTGGCTGGGGTGAGAACTCATAGCCCTCGAGATTCAGCAGCCCGAGCATCCGCTCGCTATCCACCAGGTTCTTGGGGCAGCCGAGGGTGATCAGGGAGTAGGAGCCCTTGGTTTGAGGAGATCGAGGCGAACGGTTCAAATGAGCCCCCCCGTCAGGTACGTGGTGCAAGGCAAGGATCGCTCAACTAACCGAGCGGATTTTCTCGGGTGGGTCTCAGGGTGGAACAACATGGCTGCGATGAGAATGGAACTGTTATTGATTGAGCGATCGCAAGTCATTGAGTATTCAGTATCTGGGGGAGCAAGTCCCACTCGCCATCGTATCCGACAGGCTCAGAGCGGGTAAGGATCCGGCGGCAAATTGTTGCGGTGTGTGTCTGTATTTTTAGAGACCCTAACAAAACGAGTGAGTCTTCCACGGGCATCGGTGCACATCATCGGTGGTTTTGTTAGCGGCTCTTACTCAACCCGTGGTGGTCTTTCGGTCCCGGGAGAAGCGTCGTTGTTGGCGTGAGCGGCGACCGTGCGGCCAGCAAGCCGCCAGTATCGCCGACAGGGCTGTTATACTGTACGTGCGTATATTTTTCAAGACCGTTTTTTCCGCAAACGAGCGTGGCAATGCCAAATGGCCCCTGAGGACCGTGGTGGAGCGGTGGTGAGGCGGTTGTCGAACCCGGGTGGTTCGTTCCATAATGGTTCTGTTCCATCCCGATCGAAACCGAACCTGGAGGACCCGCCTATGAGTTGGGATTCGCTTCGACTATCACGGCTCTCTGTGCCTGGCAAGCTGTTGGTCACCCTGTTTCTGGGTCTTGTCGGCTTCGGTTACTTGTTCGGTACGGCCAACACGCTGCTGCAGCATCAGGACGCCGATATGGAGCCTGGCCTGGGGCTCAACGACTTGCGGCGGGCGTTTCACGGCCTGGAAAAGACCGTCACCCCGGAGGCCACGGTTGCGGTCCACTCGCTCATGCTCGAACAGGTCAGGCCGGAAGGCGAGATGCGGGAGCATTTGGAGAAGGGGGGCGAGCCAGCGATTCGCAGCCTGATCTGGTGGTTGGAGAACGGAGGGAAGGAAGAGGGCTTTGCCAAGGGGGACGCGCCGCAGGCGGGGGATCCTTCCCCGCAGGCGATCCTTAAATCGCATTGCATCGAGTGCCACCACGCCGACGGCGGCGACATGGAGGATCTTCCATTCGCTGCCAACGACCAGGCCGATCCGCAGTACACGCTTGTCATGGAAGCGGCCAAGCCGGAGTTTGAGACGCAAGAGAAGGGCCCTCAAACGTTGAAGCTGTCGCCGATCAGCACGAGCCAGCTCGTTCAGGTGACCCATGTGCACATGCTGTCGATTCCGGTTTTCACGCTTCTGGTTGGGATGCTGTTTCTGATGACCGGTTTTGGCGACAAGTTCAAGCTGTTGCTTGGTCCACTCCCGATGCTGTTCGTGCTGCTGGATATTGGTTCGTGGTGGGCAGCTCGACTGGTCGAGCCGTTCATCTACGTGATTGCGGCGTCCGGCGCAGTTTTCGGGGCGACCTTTGCCCTGCAGATCCTGTGCATCCTTGCGTCGATGTGGCTGGGAGACAAGAGGGTTCCGGAAGGAGCGTAGCGATCTCTTTCATTTGTGGAATTCAGGGTCCGCCCCGAGCCGCGCAGCCGGTCTGGAGGCTGGGAAAGGGGCCCTGGCCTGGAGAGGGAATCTTGCCGCCACGAGGGCTATTTTTTCTTCTTGGCGCCGGGCGCCTCGCCACGCATCTTGGCTTCGCGTGCCTCGTAGCGGGCCTGGCGCTCGCCTGGCGTGTCAGGAACGATCTTGCGTCCCTTGCGGAAATCGTATCCGCAGTGGATGCAGAGCACGGTGTCGGGCTTGACGGGAACGTTGCAGCCCGGGCACCTCTCCTCCGCCTGGCCGTAGGCGGCGTGATGGACCGGCATTTCGTCGTCGAACAGGTCGGCCAGCGAGTTGGTGGGGGCCTCCTGAGGAGCAGCTTGTGCTGCCGGAACAACCAGCGGCTTCTGGCACCCGGGGCACTTGACGGCCTTGCCGGCGAATTGATCCGGAACCTGATATTGCTTTCGGCACGCGCCACACTGAACGACGATGGGCATGGTCGATGTCTCCGATTATCGTCGAACTTGAAACGTACTGGCCTGCGTCCCACGTGGCGGGGCGCCGGATGGGGAGAACTTCCACTGGAAAGGTGATTATAGCGGTTGGTTCGAGAGAATGAAATTGCCGCTGTCAGGCATGGAAGGGGGTGGCTTCCGCGGCGATCTGGCGGAGTTTGTAGCGTTGGATCTTGCCGGTTGCCGTTTTCGGCAGATCGTCAACGAACACCACCGCGCGCGGGTACTTGTGGGGGGCGGTTGACGCTTTGACGAACGACTGGAGTTCCTTGACCAGTTCCGGCGTTCCCACCTTTTTATCTTTCAAGACCACGAACGCGCACGGCTTGATGAGTCCGTCCTGGTCGGCCACGCCGACGACACCGCTTTCGAGCACGGCGGGGTGCTTCAGAAGGACCGCTTCTACGTCGGTGGGCCAGACGGCCTGGCCGCTGACCTTCATCATGTCGTCGGTGCGGCCTGCGTACCAGAAGAACCCGTCCTCGTCGACGAGGAACTTGTCGTGGGTATTGATCCACTGGCCACAGAACGTGTCCTTGGTCTGTTCGTGTTTGTTCCAGTAGCCGGTTGCGATGCTGTCGCCCTTGATCATCAGGGTGCCGACCGTCCGAGGCGGGACCTCGAGGCCCTGGTCGTCGAGGATCTTTGCCTGGTAACCTTCGACGATCTGGCCCGTGCTCCCTGCCCTGGCATTACCGGGGCGGTTGGAGATGAAGATATGGAGGATCTCGGTGGAGCCGATGCCGTCGAGGATCTGGACGCCGAATCGCTCTTCCCATTTTTCGAACAGGTGGCTGGGCAAGGGCTCGCCGGCGGAAACGCACATCCGCACCCGTCCCAGCGTGTTGCGCCCGACCTTCTCGGCCAGGTGGAGCATGGCGGCATAGCTGGTGGGCACTCCGTAATAGACGGTGGGTTGGTAGCGATCGATGGTGTTGAAGGCTTTTTCCGGCGTGGGCCGATCGGGGAGGAGGACGGTTGTGCCGCCAAGGCGCAAGGGGAAGTAAAGCCCGTTACCGAGTCCGTAGGCGAAGAACAGCTTGGCGACCGAGAAGGAGAGATCGTCTTCCTGGAGGCCGATCGTATTTTTCGCATAGAGATCGGCC
The DNA here is from genome assembly GCA_964429355.1 of uncultured Planctomycetaceae bacterium. Classification (GTDB taxonomy): domain Bacteria; phylum Planctomycetota; class Planctomycetia; order Pirellulales; family Thermoguttaceae; genus JAAYAY01. The sequence goes on from CAYSCH010000024.1 coordinate 41,262, forward strand.
TCGACGATCATATCGTGGTGCAGATGGATCGCTCCCTTGGGAAAGCCGGTTGTTCCGGAGCTGTAGAGCCAGAAGGCCATATCGTCCTTGCTTGTACAGGCGGCTTCGAGCTTGGGATCCGAAGCGTCCAGAGCTGCCGCGAGGCTTTCCTCGGGACGTTCTGATTGGCCGGCCACGAGCACATGTTGGAGGAACCGGAGGTTATCGCGGACCTGGCCGATTTTCGAGACCAGCGAGGAATGGACGACAAGCACACGGGCGCGGCAGTCATTCAAGAGGTAGTCGAAGTCGGGCGAGGTGAGCATGGTGTTCAAGGGCACGGCGACGGCACCGATCTTCATGCTCCCATAGAAGGCGTAGACCCAGTCCGGGCAGTCGGGCATGAGGATCGCCACCCGATCCTCGATCCTCACGCCAAGCCGCTTGAGGAGATTTCCCATGCGGTTCACGTTCTGGTGGAGCCGTCCGTAGGTGACGGTTTCGTCGCCGCAGAGAATGGCCGCTTTCGTCTCACGACCATGGTCGAGATGGCTGTCGACAAACACCTCGGCCGCATTGAGCCGCTCTGGAAGGACCAGCGACGTCATTGGGGATCCTCGTTCGAAAGTCGTCCGGCGTGGGGAATTCGTGGAAATTCCGATAAGAGTCGATAGGCGTCCAGGGTAGTCGGCGACGGGGCAAATGTCCAGCGTGCGGAGCGGCCAGGGTTCGGAGGCTTCTTTTGGGGGGAAAAACCGGAATTCGAAGCAGGAAAGCCAAACCAAGCCCAGAGGTCGTATCCCAGCGTCTCAGTCGCCGACTCCTATTGACGGTCATCCTGGGGCTGTTCTGCCGCGTAGACTTCCAGTTCCCGGATCGACATCTGGGTGCCCGGCTGGTCCGGGCCGCTGGGCTGGAGCGCCGAAACACGGAGGTAACGCGCGGTGACCGGCTCGAACGTGGCTTCGAAGGGTGTTCCGTCGTGGCCGGTCTTGGCGGCCACCGTGACCCATGCTTGCCGGTCGGTGGAAGCTTTGAGTTCGAAGTGAGTGGCGTAGCCGGCGCCAAAGGTGACCTTGATGCGATGGATGGGGACCGTATCGACCAGGTCGACTTCATAGGTCCAGGGCCACTCGCCGCCGGCCAGGGCCAAGGTGTCGTGCCGGCCGTCGACTCCGAACCGGGGGAAGTGACGGTCGCCGTTGACCTGCAAGGGGTGGGAGCCGTCGAGGCTGAGCAGAAGGGACTGTTTGCGATAGGCCAGGTTGCCAGGCGGGACCGACGGGCTAGCCTCGCCGTAGTCCAACGCGTGGCGGACCGCCTTGAGCAGTTCAATCTGGGAGCGGTCCAGGGACCCGTCGCGGAAGAGGATCACGTCGATGGAGACGACACCGCCGCGGCGATGGACCTCGAAGACGTAGTCGCCGAGGTCGCACTTGGAGTAGGCGCACCCCGGTGCGCCCCAGCGGTCGCCGAGGTAGGACAGGATATGCCACTGCTCGCCGTCGAGGAACCGTTCGGGCGGCATGTCGAAGAACCGGTTCTGTTCGCCGCAGGTGTAGTCCTCGTGCGGCGTGTAGGACATGACCTTGGGATCCACGCCCCGATTGAAGGCCACGATCCGGTCGGGGTTGCCCGCCCGTAAGGCCTCGGCGAAGACGGCCAGACGCTGATCGTTGTAGCCGAGCCAGGGATAGCTGCCGTCGACCCACCAGCCCGCGACCTTCTTGCCGTAGCGTTCGCCGTACTCGCGTGCCACCGAGGACCAACGCTCGACGAAGTCATCGTTGATGGGATCGGTCCAGCCGAACGCTTGCCTTGCCTGGGGGTCGTCGATCGGCCCGTCGCCGGTGTAGTAGAGCATCAGCGGGATCTTGTATCGTGTCAAGGACTGGTAGAGATCGTCGATCAGATCGCGGGTAGCGCAGGCCTCGCCCGGCTTGTAGCCGGAGATGCGGTCGAAGGTGGCATTGGGCGCGATCATGGTCCGGTTACGCTGCATGACGGTGAAGATCACGTAGCCAGCGCCGACCTCGTGCATGGTGGCGGCGAAGGCCTCGGTATCGAACTCGGCGACGCACTCGTTCCAGGGGGTTTCGTGTCCCAGGCTATGAAATTGAGCGGGGCTGTTCTGCAGGCCGGAAAGGTAATGGACGAACACGCCGTAGCCGGCCTCGTGGAACCAGTCGGTTCGCGGATTGGGCGACGGTTGTTGGACGGTCAGGGCAATGAGCAAGAGCGGGATCATGGGTGAGGTCCGTTGGGAGAGTTGTTGAGAATTCAGAGCAGGATCCGCCAGCGCTCGGGCGGCCAGTCGATGTGGGTGACAACAATCAGGATTGTCGAGATCATTGGTGGTCCGTGGGGTCTTGATGGAGCGTTTCGTACGAAGGCCGTACCTTGTCAGCCCGTGCAGCGTCGCTGGAGGGCAGGGCCAGACGTTGCAGAGATCATTAGAGTTGCGCTTGATGCTATTGTCAAAAACTGATCCATGATTATTGCCGGGCTTGGAGACGGGGAGCAGATCGGAGATGGGAGATGGGAGATCGGGAGACGGGGGGACAGGAGACAGGAGACAGGAGACAGGAGACAGGAGACGGGAGACAGGAGACGGGAGACGG
>CAYSCH010000025.1:0-19770 GCA_964429355.1 uncultured Planctomycetaceae bacterium
CAAGTTCCCCGCCGGCCGGTACAATCCCGTCGGGCGAACCTTCCGAATTCCCCCGCCCGGCCCGAGGGAGACTACCGGCAGGGTGGCGATTGTGACTGCTGGTACGAGCGACCTGCCGGTTGCCGAGGAAGCACGGGAAACGGCGGAGTGGACCGGTGCGGAAGTGACGATGATCCAGGACGTGGGAGTGGCCGGCCCCCATCGCTTGAGGGCCAATCTGCCGCTGATCGAGGCGGCGGATGCGGTGGTGGTGGTTGCGGGGATGGAAGGTGCCCTCCCGAGCGTTGTGGGGGGGCATGTGGCGTGCCCGGTGATTGCGGTGCCAACGAGCGTTGGCTACGGAGCCAGTTTTGGAGGCCTGGCCGCGCTACTTGGCATGCTTAATAGCTGTGCCTCAAACGTGACGGTGGTGAATATCGACGCCGGCTTCAAAGGGGGATACCTTGCCGGTCTGATTGCCTGGAGAGTAGCCGGACGGGGGCGCAAACAGTGAGCGATATCCACAACGGCCCGAGACTCGCTCATTCATTCTTGACGCCCAGGAGTGCGTGACTGATGCCTGCCGACTGTTCTACTTCGGGGTTGCCTTGTTTGCCGCCGCGCGAGGCGAACTCGCACAAAGGGCGGTTCGGGTTGGCACTGATTGTGGGTGCTTCGCGGGGAATGACGGGAGCTGCAGCCCTGGCCGGCATGGCCGCACTGCGCGGGGGTGCTGGACTGGTTCGCGTGGCGGTGCCGGAAGAATGCCTGGAGACGGTTGCCGCCTGTGAGCCATGTTACATGACTGTGCCTCTGGCGTGCGACCGGCGCGGACGGATTGCCTTGGACGCCTTGCCGGAGATCCTGCATCATGCAGAGCAGGCGACCGTCATGGCCGTGGGCCCCGGACTGGGCCGTTCTCTCGGCCTTGATGCAGTCGTTCGGCAACTCTATGAGGCTTTGACTCTGCCTTTGGTTCTGGATGCCGACGGGCTCAATGCACTTGCTGCCCGGTTGGATCGAGCGGGACGTCCGTCGGGACCCCGCGTTCTCACTCCGCACCCAGGAGAGTTTGAGCGGCTCTTCGGGATCAAGCCGCGAACTGAACAGCAGCGGATCGAGGCGGCGGCGGCCTTTGCGTCGAGGCTCGGTTGCGTGGTCGTGCTCAAGGGGCACCAGACCGTGATCTCCGACGGGCATCGAACGGCGGTGAACACAACGGGCAATCCGGGCATGGCGACCGGCGGTTCCGGAGATGTGCTGACGGGATTGATTGCCTCGCTCATCGGCCAGGGGCTCGAGTCATTTGAGGCGGCACATCTGGGAGTGTTTCTGCATGGGCTGGCCGGCGACATCGCCGCAGAATCGCTGGGGCAGGAATCCTTGATCGCCAGGGACCTTGTGGAACGTCTGCCGGCCGCGTTTGCCCAGTATCGCAACACTTCGAGGGAATAATCCGGTTCTCTGGCGGGTCATCCCCAAGGGAGACTTGGTCGCCAGGAAACGGACGATTATGCTGATCTATCGGATATTGGCCGACGCGACGGTCGTGGTTCACGCCCTGATGGCTGCGTTCGCAGTGCTGGGGCTGGTGGCGGTTTTGGTGGGGCGAGTCGCGGGATGGCAGTGGATCCGCAACTTCTGGTTTCGCTTGATTCACCTGGTGCTGATCGTTGCGATTGCCGTATTTCCTTTGATCGGCGGTCTGTGCCCGCTAACGGAGCTCGAGAACTGGCTCCGCGAGCGGTCGGGGGGGGAGACCTACCCGGGTTCGTTCATTGCGCACTGGGTCCATGAGCTGCTGTTTGTTCAGGTATCGCCTCAGGTGATCGCCGCAAGCTACCTTTCGTTTGGTGCGGTGGTCTTGTTGACGTTTATCCTCGTCCCTCCGAGATGGCCGCGGAAAGAAACTCCGCATGCCGGCTGCGAATCCTGACCGAGGGATGTGGGATTGCCTTCCCAGCCCTTACAGCCCAACGCCCAGCCGGGAAAAAGCCGGTTGGCGGGCTGGAAACCTTCTTGCCGTGCTGGCGGGAAATTGCTAGGATGGCGCGCGTTGAACCCCTGCCCCGTCGGGCCTTTGCTGGCCAGCGATGTGGGCAAGGATTCAACGCCGGTTCTCTATCATGCTCGTGCTGCCGGTGTCCTAACTTGGTGAGCCGATAATTTGCCCGTTGGGTGCCTGAAACAACGACTTCGGCCGCGTGTACAGCCGACGATGTCCCCCCCTGGGGATACGACGGATCACACAACCTGAGGTCCAGGTCGCCCCCGTTAAGCGACGGGCTCTCAAAAACGCACCGCCACGGCATTGCGGTGGAGAACCGGTTTTTTTGGTTATTGAAGCCGGTAAGCTGGCGGTTGCCGCGGGCTTACCGGCTTTTTTTGCGCGACCCGTCTGTCTAGACTTGTTGTAGCAACGCGGGTGGAGACCTATCGTCCCATCCGCCAGTTGGAGCTTGTACTTCGGTTTTCCGCTACCTGACGGTTTTGAGTGATCCTGATGACCAATTCCGAGTTATCCCCCGGTGTTGCTGCCAAGCGAGATCAACTGATTGACCTGCTCCGGAGCTACGGGAGTTGTGCCGTGGCTTTCTCGGGAGGTCTGGACAGCACCGTTTTGGCCAAGGCGGCTCAGCTTGCGTTGGGCGACAAGGCGATTGCTGTGACCGGGGTGAGCGCCAGCCTCGCAGCGGGCGAATTGGACGAGTGCAGCCAGTTGGCCCGGGAACTCGGGATTCGTCACGAGATTCTGGAGACCGGCGAACTGTCGAATCCTGAGTACCAGAAGAACGATGCCAATCGCTGCTATCACTGCAAGACGGAACTGTTCCTTCAAGTAGAGAAGTTAAGCCGGCGTTTGGGCGTGGCGGTTGTCTGTGACGGTTCGAATCGCGACGATCGAGGGGAGCATCGACCCGGCATGCGAGCCGCCCGCGAGCAGCAGGTCCTCAGCCCTCTGGCCGAATGCGGCTTCACGAAGGCGGAGATCCGGCAACTTGCAGCCTGTTGGGGAATCCCGATCTGGGACAAGCCGGCGACCCCCTGTCTGAGCAGTCGCATTGCCTATGGCGAACAGGTGACTCCAGAACGGCTGGCGATGATCGACCGAGCTGAGCGATTTCTGCGGCAGAGAGGTTTTCAGCCCCTTCGAGTCCGCTACCACAAGGGAGATCTGGCGAGGATCGAAGTGAATGCCGATGCGATCGCGAGATTTCTTGATCCGGCCTTTCGCGAAGAAGTGACCGGAATTCTGCTCGAGGCCGGTTTCCGATACGTGTCGCTGGACCTGGTGGGATTCCGGTCCGGAAGCCTGAACGACCTACTCCCCAACGAGAGCCTGCAGATCCTCGACCGTTGAGTGGACAGGTCCACACAGACAGCGCGACAGCCAAGCAGAAACCGGGCGACGACAGAGGAACGCGGCGGTGCAGAATGCGCCTGCACCACCGCGTGATCCATTGAGCGATTGGCTCTCAGGACGGACGGACGTTCTCAGCCCGTGGGCCCTTCGGGCCGCTGCCTTCTTCGTAAGTCACGGACTGCCCTACCTGCAGCTCCTCGATGGTGACTCCTTCGAGAGCGCTGAAGTGGAAGAACACGTCTCCGCGCTCACCCTCGATGAAACCAAACCCCTTGTCGGCGATCACCTTCTTGACCGTACCCTGCGGCATGTTGCCATTCCTTCACGCAAAAAACGAACGAAACGAAACACCGCAATCACATCGCCTTGAGCCCCCATCTCGTTAAGGAGGACTGCGGTCAAACACCAGAACGCTAGAGGGAGAAAACCAAGCCCATTGACAGGTCGCCGACCGGAGAACAGGTGTCCTGAACCGGCTAGTCTGGGTGCTTCGAACGAGGAACTTTGGGAGTTGGGGCTCACACCGTTTCTCGCCACTCTGGGGGATTATTCTAGCACCTTGCAGTAGTCAGTTGAATCGATCGCAAGCCCGTTTTGCCGTGAATTTTCAAGAATTCTCGACCACCTAAACCCCTAGTTAGAGGGGGCGATGGGCCTTCTGTCATGCGATTCTGGCCTGTCACGGCGACTCCATCGCCGGCTATCGCCGCTTCCGATCCGGATGTCTTGCGTCCCGCGCAAGGATCGACAAAACTACCTCCATGGAAAACCCCGAGAACGATCGCCTGACAAGATCTCACTACCAACCACTGGTTGTCGTTGTGGCGGCGTTCTCTGCGGGAATCGTGCTGGATCGTCTGGTTGCGGGCTCGTGGGTCGTATGGGCTTCGGCCGGTTGTGCGAGTGCACTTGGCTGGCTGGTGTTGAGTTGCCTTGGAAAGAACCGTGCGGCGGCTCTTGCCCTGGCCCTGGCGATCACGGCGGTTGGTGCTCTATGGCATCACTGCCGCTGGTCGCTGTTTGCGGCCGACGATCTGGCAACATTTGCGGCCAATGCCCCCGAGCCGGTCTGCGTGGAGGTGATTGCGCTGAAGGGGCCGCGCCGTGTGGCCCCCCCACCCTTTGACCCCATGCGGATCATGCCCAGCGGCGAGCGGACACGGCTGCTCGTCAGGGGGGTGGCCTTGCGCAACGGTTCGACTTGGGAGCCGGTATCGGGACGCACGACGCTGACCGTCGATGGTCAGTTGGTGGGTGTGCAGGCCGGCGACCGCCTCCGCGTGGTTGGTACGTTGGCGAAGCCGGCGTCGGCTGAGAATCCCGGAGGTTTCGATCAGGAATCCTACCTCCGTGCAGATCGCCAGCTCTGCCGGCTCTGGGCATCTCATCCGGATTGCGTGACCGTGGTCGAGGCAGTACGGCACCGAGGATTTCGCTGGTGGATCGAACGGGCACGAACTGATGCCAGACGAACACTCTGGCGGAATCTTGCACCGGGAAGGGCCGAATTGGCCTCCGCCATATTGCTCGGTGCGAGGGAGGAGATCGATTCCGAGGAGACCAATGCGTTCGTGGAGACGGGGAGTGTGCACTTGCTGTCGGTCTCGGGCGTACATGTTGCCATCGTGGCGGGGGCCCTCCTGTTCGTGCTGCGGACCATGCCTCTTTCCCGCACGACCGTGTTCTGGATCGCCGTCGGCTGGACCACGGCCTACACACTCCTGACCGATGCGGAACCGCCGGCGATCCGCGCGACGATCCTCGTGGCTGTCATGTGCTTCGCCCGGCTCAAACGCCGGCCCCTTTCCCCATGGAATTCGCTCGCCGCCGCCGGCCTGATCGTCATGGGGCTGAATCCGGCGGATCTGTTCTCCACGGGCGTTCAACTATCCTTCCTGGCTGTCGCCACACTGATGTGCGTCAGCCCACAATGGTTCCTGCCTGCGAAATCGGACGATCCGCTCGACCAGCTCATCGAGCAATCCCGCAGTCGATGGGAGCGGGCGAGCCGATGGGTAGCCATCAAGTTTTTCCGCCTGCTGGTGGCTTCCACGGCGGTCTGGCTGACGACACTTCCGCTGGTAGCAGGCCGATTCCACGTGATCTCGCTCGGGGCCGTTCTCGTGAATGTCCTCATGTGGATTCCGGCCACCGTGGCCCTCGTGGCCGGCTTCCTCACGATTCTGAGCGGTTGGCTGATGCCCCCCGTGGCGGCAATCTTCGGATGGTTCTGTGACGGCTCGCTCTACGCCATTCAGGTGATGGTGGAGGTGACGGGCCAGCTACCAGGCAACCCCGTCTGGACCGCCGGTCCGCCTGACTGGTGGTTGATCGGATTCTACTGGCTGCTTGGAGTGGCCGTTTGGATGGCCCTGCAGCGGCACCGGTGGCGGCGATGGGGCTGGGCCCTGGTCGCGCTATGGGGGCTCCTGGGGCTTGCTGAGGGGCATCGTTTCGCCTCCCGTGATCGTCTCGTGTGCACCGTGGTCTCGGTAGGGCACGGTTCCGCTGCCGTTCTGGAGCTGCCCGGCGGGCCGGTCATGCTCTGCGATGCCGGCAGGATGGGCTCACCGATGGGCGGTGCCCAAGACATTGCAGGCTGCCTGTGGGACCGGAAGATACACCGGCTCGATGCGATTCTCCTTTCCCATGCCGACGCCGACCATTTCAACGCGGTTCCCGAGCTGCTGCGGCGATTCACCGTGGATGCGGTCTATACCTCGCCGGGCATTCTCGACGCGAAGCGGGGTGCCTCGGCGGCGCTCAAACGAGCGATCACGGGCCGCGGCGTTCCCATCGTTCATCTGGTTGCGGGTGATCGGTTCCGGTTTGGCAAAGCCATTGTGGAAGTCCTGCATCCCGCTGCGGGACCAATGAGTGAGCACGACAACGCCGGGAGCATGGTGTTGTCGGTCGAGTACGCGGGCCGGAGAATCATCCTGCCGGGAGATGTCGACGGGGCGGGGCTCGAGGCTTTGCTCCAGACCCGGCAGCGACCGTGCGACGTTCTGCTTGCGCCGCATCATGGCAGCCTGAAGACCGACGCGCCGGGGCTGGCTGCCTGGTGTTCGCCCAGGTGGGTGGTCGTCAGCGGGTACCGAGAAAGCCGGATTGAACCGGTAGCGCAGAGCTACCGCGAGGCAGGTGCGGAGGTGCTCCATACGGGCGACGTGGGTGCGGTGACCGTGACGTTGGCCCCGGAGGGAGTGACTGTGAACTTGCATCTGGGCCGGTGACTCAAGTCGGCCCGCAACTGCACGCACGAGTCGCTGACGCGGATCCGAACGCGCTCGTTCGAAACAATGGGCCCTCGATTCGCGTCAGCACGAACTGATTTGATCGCGGCCTCTACAGCGAATACTGCGGTATCTTGAACGTCTCGCCGTCTTTCATTGCCGACATGTGGGCGTAGTAACCGGGTACGGTCATGTTCAAGGCATCGATGACGTCGACAGCCGGCTTCCGACCCCGGAGTATCGCGTCGACGAAGTCGTCGACCAGGTAACCGTGGGAGCCGCCGTGCCCTCCGGACTCGACTCCCGGCGGCAGGGCGTACTTCTTGAGAGGCAAACCCTTGGCAACCGCCTCATCGTAGCGTTTCTTGCCCGTCGCATCCCCGACAAACGTTTGGTTGAATCCGGCATACTCGCCCCGCACCCGTCCCGCTTCCAGGTACTCCCCCTGCGAGGAGCAGATGATGATCCGGCAGATTCCCCCTTCCGACGTCCGGAACAGGCCGACTTCCGACTTGAAGATATTGCCGATCGCGTTGGGAATTCGCTGAGCCGGGTCGAAGGCTGGAGTTCCCTGACAGGAGACGTCAACAAGGCTGTTGTGCGTCACTCCGACGTAATAGGCCGAGGCATGCGTCGGATACCACATCGGGCAGCCGTTCTTCCGCCAGTCCTTGTAAGAACCCAGCGATGGGGAGCCCAGCGAATGTGGATGGCAGTACTCTCCTTCCGAATAGACGATGCGGCCGAACACATCGGCGGCAAACAGCTTCTCCATGGCGTAAAGGTCATCATGGAAGACCGAGGTTTCAAACATCGCGTAGACGAGGCCTTTATTCTTCTTGCAGCATTCCAGCAGCTTTTCGGCGTCCTCGATGTCGCCCCGGAAGGCCGGGACCGCTGTGGCCACATGCTTTCCATGTTCCATGCAAAGCATGGCATGCTTGGCGTGTGAGGGTGCGTCGGTGGCACAATAGATCGCCTCAATCGAATCGTCCTTGACCATTTCTTCGAGCGACGGGTAAGTCTTCGCGCATTTGGCCTTTTCCGCCATATCGGCACAACGGTCCGGGAACAGATCGCTGACCGCAACCAGCTCCACGTTGGGATGATTCTGGAGGCTGAACGCCAGGCCGAACTGGCAAACGCCGTGGCCAACAATCCCGACTCGAACCTTGCGGTCGCTGAAGGGCTTCCACTCCTTCGTGCGGTCGTAGTTCGTGCTCGTCTGGTCGAAGCCGGGAATGCTCTCGGCCCCTTCGGCGCAGTTGACCAAGGAACCGCCGGCGGCAGTCGCAGCAGCGGCAGCAGAGGCGGCCAGAAACGATCGGCGAGATACTTGCGACATACCAGGAGACTCCTTCCGTCGGGGGCAGGCCGAGAAGCCACGATGCCGATGCAAAGACGGCTCTCGGCCAGGGATGGAAACGGCGGCTGTTATTCGGAGAATATAGCCCGCGGCGCACGCAAAACCAAGACTGCTCACTTCACCTTATAGATCACCATCATCCCGTCCCGTTTCTCATCGTCGGATCGGATCGTGGTCGAGATGTAATTCGGCGAATTGTTCACCGCCTCGAAGAACTCGTCCATAGACCTCGCGGAGCGGATCACATTGTCGGCCACGATCACGGCGCCGGCCGCGAGCTTCGGCTCCAGGGCCTGGAAGTACTTGACGTAGTCGCTCTTGACGGCATCGAGATAGACGAAATCGAACTGGCCCTCCAGTTCTGGGAGGACCTTGAGGGCATCACCTTCCACCACCGTGACGACCTTGTCGAGGCCGACCTTCGCCAGATTTTCTCGGGCCGTCTTGACCATCCTGGCATCGATGTCCACGCTGGTCAGTGTCCCGCCGGTCCGTTCGAAGCCCAGTCCCATAAGGATCGCCCCATAGCCGGTAGCGGTGCCGACTTCAATACCCCGCTTCGCCTTGGAGCTCTCGACGAGGATCCGCAACATGGCGGCATCGCCCGGTGCGGAGTTCAGCCCGATCCGGTCAAAATCATCGATGAACGCTTTTCTCGCGGCGTTCTGGTCGTTCGTCACATGGGGATTTCCCGCGCCCGGCTCCTGCGCGGCCAGACGGACGGTGGATGAAGCGACCATGGCAAGGCAGAAGGTGACAATGAGGGCAGAGGCCGAAAACAGGGACTGGGGCATGTGGAATTCCTTGGTGGGGGGCGGTTGGATCGGTGGGAATGCGGCCGGAACCGCACTGGCACGGCAAAGAAAACACGGTAGCCCACGGAGAGAGTGCCTGTCAATCCGTTCCCTCCTCATGGCACGGCAACCCGTCGATCACCGCCAGCTCATTCTTCCCCGGATTCGCTCCATCGCCTCCGCCGCTCCCAGTTCGATCCGGTAATCGAAATAGTCGGAGATGCCCGTTCGACTCGGGTTGATCTCGACAATCGGCCGCCCGGCTCGCTGGGCCCGACTCAAGGGCTCGCGGATGTAGGGAAAGGTGGCGGTGGTGCCAACCGCCACCACGACGTCGAAGTCGACAAACGCCAGGTGGCCGAGTGCCTGGACGACGCTGACCGGGAGCGCCTCCTCGAAAAGAACCACGTTCGGGCGGATTACCCCCTGGCATCTCTGACAAAGGGGGGGCAGATCCGGTTTCGACGCAAAATTGGCCAGCAATTCGGCGGCGGTGTAGCGTTTGCCGCAGTCCGTACAGAAGAGTTCGAACATGTCGCCGTGCACTTCGACCAGGTTTGTAGAACCCGCTGCCCGATGCAGCCCGTCGACATTCTGAGTGAGGACCCAGACTTCGGGTCTATTCGATTCGAGTTCTGCCATGATCCGATGAGCCGCGTTCGGGGTCGCTCCGCTGCATGCCTGGCCGATCTGCCAGAGGTATTTCCAGGTCAGGTCGGGGTGGACAGCCATCATGGGCCCACTCAGGGCCTCCTCGATGGTGACGCCGTCCTCGGTCTCGCCGCGATTGTAGAGCCCTCCCACGCCGCGATAGGTCGGCAATCCCGAATCGGCCGACACTCCGGCCCCCGTGATGAACAACAGCCGGTCGGATGCGGCAAATAATTCGGCAACTTGTTGGATGGCGTCATCAAACATCGGATGGAGCCCGGGAGTATGTGGGCCAAAGCAGAAACACGGCAGAAACACGGCAGAAGCGACGGCCGAGGCGGCAAGGCGGCCCTGAAAGCGGCACGGCAATCCCAATCAGTTCTAATCTGGATGTCAAGGAGCTTTCAATGGTCCGGTGCGTCCGGTGCGCATATCCTGGCTTAATGACGTCTCCTTTTCAACCCTCCTGCCCACGAGGCTCGGCCCACCTTCCGTCTCTTGATGGACGACGCTGAGCGAAGATGAGTGTTCCTGCTCCGCAGTTCCGTCGGTGGCTGGCAAAGGGCCAAACCTGCCAATTACCAATGAAGCTCGAACCCCTGCTGTCGGAGTGACTCCTGGAAGTCGCCCAGCACTGCCTTGTTCTCTCGAACGGCATGCGGCTCGGTCTTGTGCTGCCGGCAGAACGCGACCAAGGCTCCGGAGGCCTCGCCAATATTCCATTCGACCGGGTGCAGGCGGTAGCAGCCATTGGTGATGTGGGTCGTTCCCAGATTCTTGCAGCCGGGCAGAAGGTTGCGAACTCGGCGCGGCAGGAGGGCACCGAGGGGAATCTGGAACGGCAGGGAGGCAAAATCGATGTAGTTATCGCCACCACTGCTCGGGTGGAGGTCGATGTGGTAGTAGCCGATGCCGACCGAGTCGAAAAACTCGGCCGCGTGGATCTCGTTGGCCGTCTTGCCGGTCACGAGGGCCCGGTTCTCCCGGCCGCAATGCTCCTCGAGGACCGTGAACAGGGCCTGGATTCTCCGCGACTCGCGAACGTAAGGGAACTTGGCCAGTCCGTCGTCGGTGCCTACCAGGTCTCGCCGCAACCGCAGCCCCGGCCAGCCGGTCCCACCGTCGGGACGGGGGGCCTCCGTCTGCAGCCAGTAAAGCAGCGACAGGCTCAGTTGCCTGGCCCGATCGATGTGGTGCCGGCGCTGGTCCGGCTCCACGCCCACCAGGTTCCCCAGGAAGTAGTCATTCTGGGGCCAGTTGATGAGACTGATGTCGGATGGATAGCTGCCGGGCGTGAAGTTGCCGCGGTCGGCGATCCGGCGATAACGCCAGAGGTTCAAGGTTCCCGGCTTCGATTCACCCAGTGGCGAGAAACCGAGCTCCTTGGGCTTCAGAGACGATGGATGGCTATAAGTCCAATCGAGCAGCCGACCAGGCCACGGCGGCTCCATCTGTGGAACGAAGTCGCGCCAATAATCGTACTCCTTGGGACGGTCGATCACGTGGCTCTCCCCCTCCAGGTGATCCACGGCAAAACACATGGTAAACGCCTGCTGGTTGGCCGGATTGGCCTTCTCCCGGGCGTGCAGCTCGCGAGTTTCGAGACTCGATTCACTTCCGGTAACCATTTCCGTCCCCGTCATCGGCAGGAGGTCGCCCAGTTCCGTGGCATCGATGAACCAGGGCGCTTCCAGCTCCAGTTCGCCCCCCGAGCGAAGGTTGCGCACACGAACCTGGCGCACCTTGTCGCCGTCGGTCTCGGCCGACAGGGGCTGGTGCTCCAGGAGGACGGTCAGCTTCCCCTCGCTTCGCCCTGCGGCCAGCATTTCCTCCAGCACGGCCAATGCGGCCTTGGGTTCGTGGCAGAGCCGCGACACGGAACCATTGCCAGGATTGAACTGGGCCACTCCTCTTGCCGCCTCCGTGAGCGGGTACCTGCGGCGGTAGAGGTCGCGGATCCCGTCTCGCAAGGCCCGATAGGACCGGGTGCAACCGTGCGATTCGATCCAGCCATGTTCATCGGGCGGGACGGCTTGCTGGGTAAGCTGGCCACCGAGCCAATCGGTCTCCTCGGTCAAGACGACCGAGAGCCCTGCACGGATACCCGCTAGTGCTGCCGCGCAGCCCCCCAGTCCACCGCCGACGATCACCAGATCGGCGCGGGCGCCGTTTCCTGTCAGATCTGGTTCTGAGGCAGAGAGCGACAGCGGCGTCAACATGGATGCCGAGGCGGCCGAGGCGGCTTTCAGGAAGGTTCTGCGTCGCATGGTCATACACGTTCAGTCAGAAGATTTGCCCGGGAATTGCCAAGGTCATGCTCTGCCGTCCACTGTCCGAGGACGGATGGCCGGCTCTACGGGGTTGGTGCTGCATCCCACACCAGCACCTCCAGTGGCTGCAAGTTGAACGTGTGTGGCTGGCCAGACACCGCACGGATCTCCGGCTTGGCCGCGTCTTCCGTCCAGGGGCTCTTGAGCACATACTCCTGGGCCGCCCCGACCGGCAGTTCGAAGGCGTCGCCCAGATCCAATCTGATCTGGCTCGGTTGATCGGCCGGATTGCGGAGCGCGAGAACTCCCTTTCGCTTCGACCACGATGCCCAACCGTAAACTTCGCCTTTCTGCGGATCGCCGCCAACCCAGTGCGTGTCGGCCAGAATGTCGGCATGGTTGCGGGACCACTTGGCAGACTCCGCCAGCACATCCCAAGTTCTCTCGCTCATCAGGCTCGGGTCGATATGCAACTCCTGGAGATTCGCGCCGGTGGCAAAGTAGGAACGAATTTCGGCCAGGACATCTGCCTCTTGGCAGCTCACCGGCGTGGCTTTCGGATTGTACGGGTCCTTGAAGGAAAACTCGTGGACCATGATTCCGTGCAGCATCAGCGAGCTGATCGGATAGAGCGGGCCCCGCCCGATCGTCGCGTGGTACGTGGCGTTGTCGCGGTAGGTCAGCCACTGCTGCCGGTCCGAGCCTTTCCCCAGGAAACCGGCGTCGCTCTCTTGCCGCCAGATGGCATCCGCCCACAGGAGCCAGAAGGGCGACGGCCAGGTTCCGGTCGTTGGGTTGAGAAAGACGTCGCGTTTGGCACCGCGAATTTCGTCCATGAGCCGCAACAGGGACTCGACCTCGCTCGAGTATGCACCGGCACCGTCTTGGCTGTTGCCGGAGCCGAAGCCATCGAATTTGAAGTAGTTCACCCCGTAGTTGTGAACCATGCCCAGGCACGCTTGGCGGACACGCGCATAATAGTGGGGTCCGGCCAGCGACAACCCCATCTTGTACGTCTCGAAGCCCTGCTTCTGGCCGGCCTGGACGCGGTCATTGCGGCCTGAGTAACCGCCCCAGGGCGATAGCCAGACGCCGACCGACGAATGATACTTCTCTGCCGCAGCCTGCTGTGCGGCAAACCCGTGCGGATATCCCTCGTGGAACTGCCAGACCGCATCCGTGTTGTCCCAGCCGTGATCATGAACAAACGAGTCCAGTATGACCCCGCGTTTCTCCACCAGTTCGCGACCGAACGTGTCGATCAGGCCGACCCACAAGCCATCCATTTCAGCCACGAACTGTCTCCATTCTTCGTTCGTGCCGTGGCCGCGCACACCCCAGTAACGGCAGCCGATCGGATAACCGCAGTTGTGGTGCAGAAATGGATGATAGGGTTGAATCCGCTCGCGTTCCAGGTAATGCAGAAAGCCACGCCGCAACTGTCCTTCGGGCACGACCCCAATCACGCAGCCCATTTCGACCGGCTCCTCGGGCTGAGCCGTCAGGTTGTACGGATAGCGGCAGCGCACCACTTGACCGCCCACTGCAGCGTCCGCCGACTCAACCATATTCCTCGACATCGGGTGTTCGCAGCCGCAGAAGAAGTGGCCGGCCACAACCGGCGACCCATCCACGCTGCCGGCAACTTCCGCCTTCGGCACGGGCAGTTCCAGCACTTCCAGGTTGCCCAGTTCCTGCGGTTCCCGCTTCCCGCGGATCCGCACGAGCTGCCGCACGTAATTGGCGCCGTCTCTCAGCACAGCCCGCCACTGCACCTGCAGTGACTCGTCTGGCGAAACGAGATCGACGATGATCTCGCGTCCAGGAATTCCGTCCGCCAGACGCTGCGACCCAGTCGCGGCCTTCACCTCCGTGAGAACCGGCGCTCTTGCCAGCTTGAACTGCGATGCCCTTGTCACCTGCCACTCTGCCAGAGGCGACCGGGCCACGGAGAAACGAAAGCACTCCGCCTCTCCGAACGAGACGGTCGTTCCCGAGAGCTTGTCAACGATCGACACTGGCCTGAATCGGTTGCCGGTTGCCGTCCACCGGTATGCCAGAACGTTGTTCTCCAGCACAAAGCCCGTTTCGTCCACGCTGCCTTGGGCTTTTCCCGGCTCGGGCCCGGGGAAGTCCACCCCGCAGGCCCACCCTGCGTGCAGAATCAGCGTCAGAGCCAGAGTGAACACCCCAAACCAGCGCCGCGAGTTGTTTCGCAGTCGTCGCATTGCGTGCTCCCCCTTACAGGTCCCGTGCAAGCAGGTCCCACGCCGTCGCATGGGGCTCAAGGCCCTCATTATAGCTCCGATCCTCGATCCGTCACGGGTAGCTGCGGCACGATGATTTCCGGCAGCCTCTCCGGTGCCAGCTCCGGGCCGCCAATCAGGTATCGGAACAGCAGGTAGTCCACGAGATCATCATAGGCATCTTCTACCTCGCCCAGACAATCGCCTGCACGGTCCGTCAGGAAGGCCTCCGCGGCCTCCGCTCCCTCGTGCTGGAAGATCTCCGTTGCCGCTTCATCGATCTTGCCCTGCAGCCTGAGGAACTTCGCTTCTGCCGGCTGCACCACCCGCCGGACGTCCTGGATCGCATCCTGATATCTCACATGATTGACCAGGTTGTGGACCAGGCGGAAGTTCCACTGGGGCTGTTTGCGGTCAATCCGCGTGAAGTTGGCCGGCTGATTCCAGGTTTCCGGCAGCCCGGTCACACCGCCGTAGATGGGAACGAAACAGCTCGTGCTCGCCGGTCCATAGGCGAACCACAGACAGGCCCCAACCGGTTCTGGAAGCTGCTCCCGCAACTGGGCGACGAATACGTATCCGCTTGTGGGTGTGCCGATCGCGCGCTCCGGATGCACGTCCAGCAGGTCGAACAGTTCGCCCGGTCCCCACGGCCGAGCGAGCGGACTCTTCCTGCCGTTGACTTGGAAGGTCGGTTCTTCCGTCACATCGAACCCGGTCCCCTCGTAGCCGTCTCGCATCACGCCCATGAGCGTCTCCACGTTCATCGGCTTGTCAGGCTTGACGGAGAACGGATATCGGTCGACGTTGGAGTCGCCCGTCACTTTCAATCCCAGAGATGGGGCTGCCAGGCTCAGGGCCCTCCATTCACGAAGCGAATTGGCGGCAGTCCCCGGTCCGCCATACACCTCGTGCCAGACAAACGGCCGGTCGGGCGTCCAGAATCCCAGTTCCTGGGCCAGAGTGTGGATGTTGGCCGAGGCGATGAACGTGTCGCGGTCGTCCAGGTCCACCTTGCCGATGCGGCTGCGGTTGGCGCTGCATCCGACCTCGCCCTCGGGGATCCGCTGGGCACACCACACGCCGCCCGGCTTGCCGCTTTCGGGCGTCCAGTCGTTTCCGGGGCCAAAGATCTCCATCAGCCAGATCTCGTTCTTGTCGGCAATGGGCAGGGCCACGCCGGCGCTCGGGGCACGGTAATAGAGGAACCCATAGCGGTCGACCATGCTGCCGATCACGGAGATTGCCTCACGGGCGGTCCGGGCTCTTCGCAGCCCGTTGGCGATCAGCGACGTTGTCCAGTGATTGCTGTTTGGTCCCACGGTTCCCCGGTTGGAGGCCAGGGCTTCCCGCATCGGCAGAAACTCGATGGCAATGGTGACGCCATGCTGGTTCAGTCCGCCCGTGGTCATGCTCTCCACGTTGCCGCCCATGATCAGGGTGCGGTAGGCCTCTTTGATCGTCAACTGGCCGACCACGTCGTAGCCCTTCTGCAGGTTGGCCTGATACTCCTGGTAGTTCTTCGGCCTGGGAACATTCCAGTACATGGGCAGCTTTGTCTCCGGCGGATAGGTTTCCGCGGGCATCACGTAGATCACCCCCATTACGTCGCCATCGCAGGAACTGGCCATGAGCACGGAGCCATCCGCGGTGGCCTGCCTGCCAACCATCACGGTGGTGCAGGCGCTCGTCGGCTCTGCCGGACTCAAGGCTGCGGCGAGCGCTGCCAGGCAGGCAATTGCTGCAGGAGCGATGGACATCCAGCGCCGCAACCTCGTGCCCCTTTCTGCGGGACAGCCCGAGGCGGCGCAGAGCGGGCGATGCGGCGATGCAGCGGCCGCGCTCCGCCGGGATGGATACCTGAGGCCATAGCTCATAGGTCACCTCATATTTCCCATCCCTGGCGAAAATACCCGTGGACGAGCGGTTCGGCCTCGGGCACATTGGTTGCCGTCATGTTGGGACCGTCCCAGTAGATGGTCTTTCCGGACCTCAAGGCGACCGCTCCCAACAGGACGATCTCCGTCAGTCGGGCACCGTAATCGAAATTGCAGCTCGCCGGCGGGCCCCCTTTGCAGGCATCGATCCAGTCCCGGTGGTGCCCTGCTGAACGCGGGATCGAGGGCTCCGGCTCCTGGTACTCCCGTCTCCTCTTCTCCGGAATGATGTGCGGCGAGCCGCTCCACAGCCCCGACAGGATGGCCCCTTCGTCGCCCACAATCAGCGACCCGCCCTGTTCGGGGAGGTCCCGAGTGGGCTCCAGGCATTCCGGCCGCGGGGGCTTCAGGCCGCCGTCGTACCAGGACAGATCCACCGGCGGCTGCTCACCCCTTGCCGGAAACTGGTAATGATACACGGCAGCCGTCGGAGTGACTTCGGGGCTCAGTGCGGTCGAACTTGCCTCGATCATGGTCGGATGTTCCAGATCGAGTGCCCAGACGGCCGTGTCGAGCGTATGGCAGCCGAAGTTTCCCAGGGTCCCGCTCCCAAAGTCCCACCAGAAGTGGAACATGAGCGGAGCGTAGCACGGATGAAAGGGCCGCTCCTTCGCCGGGCCCAGCCAAAGGTCCCAGTCAAGGCCTGCCGGCACGGGCGGAGTCTCGTTAGGACGTTCCAACAGGTTGGCACGATTCGGCCCGCCTCGCCAGGCGTGTACCTCGCGCACTTTGCCAATCGCACCGGCGTGGATCCACTCGACCGCTCGGCGAATATCGTCGGACGAATGCCCGTGATTGCCCAACTGGGTAGCCACCTTGGCCTCGCGGGCGGCTTGGGCGACGCGACGGGCTTCGTACACGGAATGCGAAAGCGGCTTCTCGCAATAGACGCCCTTGCCCGCCCGAATGGCGGCAATGGAAATCACGGCATGCGTGTGATTCGGGGTGGCGATCAGTACGGCGTCGATATCGCGTCCGGCTTTTTCGAGCATCGCCCGATAGTCAACGTGGACCGTTGGGCGATGCCAGTTCTCCGTACCGGACTTCTGGTGGTGCTCTTCTATGTCTTTCATGGCCGGCCCGCGGCCACCCTTGTGTCGATAGTAGAGTTGGCTGTTGTCCCAGAACTCGGCCACGTCGCAGATCGCCGTGATGTTCACGTCCGCATGCTTCAGCAGGCTCTGAATATTGACAATCCCTTGCCCTCCGGTGCCGATCACGGCCACGTTCAGCTTGTCACTCGGCGGCGTCTGGCCGGCACCGCCCAGGACATGCCGCGGGAAGAACCCCGCCCCAGCCAAGGCTGCCGAGCCCGCGAGGAAAGACCTGCGATGGATCATGGCGATCTCCCAGAAGACTCTTCGCGATGATTGCGATCCGGCGACGTTTCCCCGGTTCCGCACGTTGAGTCTAAACCATCGGTCCGCCCCGTTCCAGCAGTCGGTCAGGCTGTGCCGTCTGGGACTGTCTTGCCCGCTTCCGTCAGAGAATCGCCTGTTGCTTTCGGCGTTTGCGGTGGTTGATGCGGCCACTGCGTCGTGCGATGGCCTGCCAAAACCACTTCCACTCCGTGGAGTTCTGCCCGGCGGCCTTGAGATACGCCCGGAGGAACCGAAGGCGTACGGTTCGGGAGACCCAGGGATGGGCCTCGAGGCTGGCGGCAAGCCGGGCTATATCGGCAACTCGGTTTGCGCGGGAGGTATCCGCTTCGAGGCAGACGTCGTCCACGTCGACCAGGAAGCTCTCGATCCGGCCGTTGCGATCGGCGACCAGCAGGTTGCTGCCTTTGAGATCGCCGTGGAGCACTCTTTGAGCGTGCATGCGTCCCAGGAGCCTGCCGATCGATTCGGCACAGCGGCTGGCCCGGCGGACTCGCAGGTGCTGCGGCTCGCCGGCGATCCGCCACAGGTAGAGATGGAGGTTCTCGGAGCCCTCGATCCACTCGACCGCCAGATAGCTCTCGCACCGGTACCAGGGACGGCGTCGATCAACGGCCACCACCGGGCGAGCGGCCGGAATCCCTCGCAGTTGCAGGGCGTGGCCTCGTTTCCAGCCCTGTACGGCCCGGGCCGGGCGGAATGGGGCAAGGAGTTGTTTCCACCACTTGCGAGCCCGATAGCGCTTGTAGGCGACGTGAACCGTATCGTCTCCCAGGCACAGGTCGGCTTCCACGATCACGCTGCCACGATCCAGCTTGACCGGCTGGTGCATGTTTTCCCAGAGAAGCGTTTCTGCTGAGGCCGAGATCTTCCGCAAGGTATCCACCGGCATTTCGCTCACACCATGAGACCGTCCTGAGGGCGTCCGGAGAGCGACGAAGTCGTGGTTGGTTCGCAGGGTCCGCCGGTCGAGACGCCGCAGGCGGAATCGGCAATACCGCTCCGTGCGCTTCTTCAATTGCTGAATCACTTGGGAAGGTGGTGGAACCTTCAGTCTCGGACGAACGGCAAGATAGGTCTCCCAGAATCGATAGCGATCGGTACGCGAAAGTCTCCCGCCCCAGGCAGCGTTCAGAACGGCGAGGGCTGTTCGAGTGGCCGACCAGGTGAGGGCTTTGGTAAATCGTACTCCGCCGACGTCGATCAGGTGAAACCGGTAGCAATCCCGCTCCCGATCGACAAGTGGTCGATCTCCTTCGAGTAATACAACGACATTACCCGGGTGAAGATCATTGTGGTGAATTCCGGATTGATGGATTCTTCCCATAAATCGGGCCAGGTCGGTCAGCAGCCGCCGACCGACCGTTCGTCGCTCGTTGGACGACAAGAGGGGTAGGTATCGACGCTGGTATTCGTCCAGCGAACACCCGTCGGGGATTGCCTCGGTGACAAGGAACGAGTCTCCCACCGGTCCCCGCCCCGTTTCTTCTTGCCAGGCTACTGGACGGATCGTGCTGATTCCGAGTTTCGCAATTCGCTCGGCCTTGAGCCACTCCCGGCGGGCTGGGCTGCGACGGAACCAGTGGCGAACTCGGTCCCAGATTGTGCAACAACGGAAGTGCTTCACGAAGAATTCACGCCGCTCGACACGGACGCGGTACACGGAACGGTGCGGACCGTGTTTGACCACCTCAACGTCGCCATCGCCGAGCCACTCGTCCAGCCGGAGTCCCTTGGGGCCAAGCAGAACCTGAGCCCAGGATTCTCTGCAGTGCCAACGGGCATGGCTGGTTCTTCGGTGAACGAACGACTCCATGGATATCTCGGAGAGGCGAGGCCGGTTCGAGCGAGCCCATAGACGTAGCAAAGGAATGGCCGCAAGACAAGATAGTCTGGAAAACTTGAGACGAATAGACGCTGCCCAAGAAGGATGGAATTGTTGGCAGACCACGCACAATTTGGCTACCCAATATTCCGATCTTCCACCATCCCAGCATTCCTGTTCAAATCGGGAGGTTGCTTGCCACCACTCCGTGGACCAGTTGAGGCCGCTGGTCGCCAGGGCGTCTGGACGGTTTCCGAGGGATTCGGGTATCATTGACTGTGTGCTCTGTCTAAACCACTCCACTCATTAGTGGGGGCTGGTGACCCATATTCACTCGCTTCTGAGCGTACAAGCAATTGGGCCGCCTCGCTCGGCCCGCGGTGATTGTCAGTGTAAGGAGGTAGCGGCGTGCGTAGCGATCATGGGAAGGAAACCGGTCTGGCTCTGGCATTGGTCGCTCTGGGATTTCTCGGTGCCGATTGGCCCAATTTCCGTGGGCCGGGTGCGACGGCCACATCAGCCGACTCCAATACGCCAACCCATTGGTCGAGTATGGCCAACGTTGCCTGGAAGACTCCCCTTCCTGGAGCCGGCGACTCGAGCCCCATCACGTGGGGCGACATGGTGTTCGTTACCACCTATTCGGGTTACGGACTTGATGAGGATGAGCCGGGCGAGCCGATGGATCTTCGCCTACACCTGGTCTGCCTGGGAATCGAGAAA
>CAYSCH010000025.1:19780-34364 GCA_964429355.1 uncultured Planctomycetaceae bacterium
AGAAAGGGGAGATTCTCTGGGCGCGTGAGATTGAACCGCGGCTGCCCGAGCAGGATTTCCGTAGTTTCCTGGTTCAGCACGGTTATGCATCGAGTACCCCTGCGACCGATGGCGAGCGGGTTTACCTTTTTGCCGGACAGACAGGCGTACTGGCGTTCACCATGGCCGGCAAGCCGGTTTGGAAAGCCGATGTCGGCAAGGGACTCGACGAATGGGGCTCGGCGACTTCCGTCGTGCTGCACAAGGGTCTTGTGATAGTCAACGCCAGCGTCGAGAGCGGGGCGATCGTGGCACTCGACAAGGCCGACGGGAAGGAAGCCTGGCGTTTCGACGGGATCAAGCGGTCGTGGAGTACGCCGGTCATTGCGAAGTCGTCCGAAGGTCGGGAAGAGCTGGTTGTGAGCGTGGAGGGAAAAGTCTACGGGCTGGCCCCCGACACGGGTGAAAAACTCTGGGAGTGCGTGAGTTTGCAGGACTATGTTTGCCCGTCGGTCGTTGCCCATGAGGGAGTCGCCTACATAACGGCCGGTCGCAAGCCGTTCTGCATGGCGGTGCGGCTTGGTGGAAGCGGCAACGTGCTCGCAACGCATGTTCTCTGGCAGATCGCCCAGACGCCGAAGGTTGCCACGCCGCTTTATCACGAGGGCCGGCTCCATTGGATCGACAACGAGGGCCGTGCCGTTTGCATCGACGCCGCCACGGGGAGCAAGCTCTACGAGCAATCGCTGGAGCTGGAAGGCCGCGGCGACAAGGTCTATGCGTCGCTCGTTTGCTCAGGCGACAAGCTGTACGGAGTGACTCGCGGGAACGGCACGATCGTTCTGAAGACAGGTGCCCAGTTCGAGGAGATCACGCGAAACGACTTGGGGGATCCGAGCGTCTGTAATGCCACACCCGCGATTGCCGGGGGCCGGTTGCTGCTGCGTTCAGATCGGTATTTGTACTGTATTGCCGAGTAAGGATAACAGGTGGCAGCCACCTTTTGTGCGAAGCATCTGAAGAGCCATTCAGGCAGGATTTGGCTGTCGCCTTCCGCCTGGGACAATCTGAACATCGAAGAAAGGAAAAGCGATGCCGCTTTTTGAGATCGAAACTGAGTCACATATTGTCATCACCTGGGCAAACGACGAGGATTCGGCGCGAGCGGTCGTGACCGAAAGCTATCCGAACGAAAAGCCGGTTCGGGTGACAAAACGCCCTCGCGACACCTGGGTGATTTCGAAGGCCGCTCTGGGTATCAAGGGCAAAACGGACCCCTGCATGACCGCTCGCGACTGCCTGGACCGCGCCGCCGGCGACAAACTGGCCGCCATCCGCATCTACATGCACGAAACCGGCAGCGACCTCGAACGGGCCCGCAAGGTCATCGAGTCGAATATGGTCATGGGGTGGTAGACCAGATGCTGGCACGCGTCTGGCAACTCTGCCATAATCACTCCCGTTCCCACACCGCAGAACCGGGAGGTGTTCCATGTTGCGTCCGATCCAGGCTTGCCGGATGGCGTTTGTCTATCTTGCTTTCGTGGCTTTCTTGATGGCCGGACTTGCGCCCGCCGCTGAGAACTCGGGCGATGGTGCCGTCGTCAAGAGAATCCTCAAAGGAACCGACGCGGGTGAAAACCTGCTCAAGGCCGACGCTTGGCGCGGCTACGAGCAGGGGTTCGATCACGATGGCGAGGCGTTTCTGTGCGACAACAGCTCCAGCCCGCAAGGCCGGCGAGGAGTTGCCCAAACGATTGTGCTCAACCAGACCAAACCGGAACCGATCATTGCCTCGGCGCTGAGCCGGAGCGAAGGGGTGGGCGGTTCGCCGGATTCCGACTACTCGGTGTATCTGGATCTCAGCTACACCGACGGAACACAGCTTTGGGGCCAATCAGCCCTGTTCGATGGCGGCACTCACGATTGGCAGCGGCGCGAGGTGGTGGTCATGCCCGCCAAGCCTGTCCGGCAACTGTCGTTCTACCTGCTCCTTCGCGGTCGGACGGGAAAGGCCTGGTTTCGCGATCCGCGGCTGGAAGTCGTGCGAGCCGGCCAGGGCGCAAGTCTCTTTGACGGAGTGGCCGTCCAGTGCCAGGGACCGCCACGCGAAGGTTTTCAGCTTCGCGACATTGCGGCCGGTTCCGATTTTCTCCGTTTCGAGCAGGAAACCCTCGGACTGCGGCTCGAGCAGAAAGTTACCAGGCAGCCGGGTGCTGACCTGATGGATGTGACTCTCACCGACACCACCGGTCGAGACCGAGCCGTCACGCTCGTCTATTCCATTCCCGTACCCGGCAAGGGGCTCCAGTGGCTGGAAAACCCGCGGAGCACCGTCCCGGTCGAGCCATCGCGAGAGTACATGGATGCCGGCCGATTCAACCTGGGCACCAACGGCCGCATCTCCCCCTATCCTTTTGCTGCCGTGGCTACCTCGGAGGCAGGCACGGCGATTGGGATCGACATGGCCTACCCGGCTGTCTATCGCGCCGGCTACAATTCCGGCACCGCCGAGCTCTTTCTCGCCTACGATCTGGGTTTCACGCCCGAAAAGCCGACCACCCGGTTGCGAATCTGCCGATTCGGATTCGAGCCCCAATGGGGATTCCGCGCGGCTCTGGCCGCGTACTACGCCACGTTTCCCGCCGCGTTTCAATGCCGCACGCCCGAACAGGGACTCTGGATGCCCTTTGCCAAGATCAGCGACGTGGAAGGTTGGCAGGATTTTGGGTTCAAGTTCAAGGAGGGTGATAACGAGATCGGATGGGACGACCAGCACGAGATCACGACCTTCCGCTACACGGAGCCAATGACCTGGTGGATGCGGATGCCGACCGAGATGCCGCGGACCCTCGAGGCGGCCCTCGCCGAGGCCAAGCGGTTGGCCGTGGTGAAGAAGGACCGGATGGCGTTGGCGTTCCAGACCAGCGGATTCCACGATCAGGCCGGACGCCCGGTGGCCCGGCTCCTCGACACCCCCTGGTGCAACGGCGCCGTCTGGAGCATGAACGGTATGCCCGGCATTCAGGGCGACGTGACCGACTTCGGTGTCAAATGGAATGCCGACCTGCGAAAGAAGCTTTACGGTCCCGAGACGGACACCAAGCTTGACGGCGAATACATCGATTCCAGCGAAGGCTATGTGACGGCCGAACTGGATTTTCGTCGCGATCATTTTGCCGCTGCCCAGACTCCGCTCACATTCTCCTCGGGTGACCACAAGCCGGCTATCTTTCGCGGCCTTGTGGCCTTCGAATACGTGCGGGGGATTGCCGACGACGTGCACCGGATGGATCGTCTGATGATGGCCAACAGCACACCCATTCGGCTCTGCTGGCTCGCCCCGCTCCTGGAAGTCATGGGAACGGAAACCGACTGGCATCGCGAAGGGAAATGGCAGCCCATGCCCGACGCCGACCTGCTCTATCGCCGCGCCATGTGCAAAGGAAAGCCGTACTGTTTTCTCATGAACACCGAATTCGAAAAATTCTCCCATCAACTCGTCGAACGCTACATGAAGCGATCGCTCGCCTACGGGATGTTCCCGGGCTTCTTCAGCCATAACGCGTCTGAGGGCCACTACTTCACCCGGCCCGAGCTCTACAACCGCGACCGGCCCCTGTTCAAGAAGTACGTACCCCTCTGCAGCCTTGTCGCCGAAGCCGGCTGGGAGCCCGTCACGTTCGCCCGGTCCAGTGACGCGAAGGTGTATCTGGAACGGTTTGGCGACCGGTATTTGACCGTCCTGAACGACAGCGCCGAGGAGCGGACGGCGGTCGTCGATCTCGATCCGCAGCTCCGTCCGAAAGTTCCTGCCACAACACGGGAGCTTGTTAGCGGCGGCAGTGTCCGGTGGAGCGACGGCAAGGCGTCGATCACGCTGGAAGCCGAGGACGTGAAGGTGATCGAATTGTCGCCCTGAAGTCCCGGGCTCTGTCGTGCCACGCACGAAGTGACCTTGCATGATTCGCAGAAGAAATAGTCGTCATGAAGATACCCGCGTGGGCTTGCCCCGCGTTCGGCTTGTGTCCGTGTCGTGCCTACGAACCCTGTCAGCTCGGGCCCATCGAGTTCCCCCAGCGCCTTGCCGCAATTTCCTCCGGGAATCACGCAAGGTTATTCAGCCACGATTCTGTCCTTGTCTTTCAAAGGAGCAACTGCCATGCATCGCCGCGATCTTCTGAAGTATCTTGGAGCCACGCTTGGAGCTGCGGCCTTCGGCCAGGCAGCATCCGCCGGCAGAGCGGCCCAGCCTGCCTGGAAGATCGCCATCGGCCTGAACGGTTTCGCGTCGGCCTCGGCAAAGTACAAAAAGGAATTTCCTATCCGCGACGTTCTCGGGTTCGCCCGTCGCGAAGGGTTCGCCGGCGTGGAACTCACCCAGGACTGGCCAGTGCCCGGCTACCCGGCCGCGGCCGATACGGAACGCATCGCCGCGCTCAAGAACATGTACGACGAATTTGGCCTGCAGATCTTCTCTATCCAAACCGGCACCAGCGGGGCTTTTGCGGCCGATGCTCAGCAGCGGGCCGACTGGCTCGTTGAATTCCGTGGCCATGTGGGTCTTGCCAAGGCAATCGGCTGCGATTGCATCGGCATGTGGCCCGGAGGTCCCCTCGGAAGTCAAACCTTCGAGGAGGCCATCGTTCACCTCGGCCATTCCTACGGCGAGGCCGCCAGAATTGCCGCCGATGCCGGACTGATCGCCGCCTTCGAAATCGAGCCCCCCTTCCTCTTCAACACGGAGGACCACATCCACCGCATTTTTGCAGCCGCTGCGGCGCCCGATCTGAAGATGATCTACGACCCGAGCCACTTCGATTTGATGAACGGTTCGACCGGAAAACCCCACGAGCTGCTCGAGCGAGTCGGCGTGAAGAATATCGGCTATCTCCACTTCACCGACTGCGACGGGACCCTCCGCGACGGCGGTACCTCAAAGCACCTTCCTTGCGGTGAGGGACACGTCGACATCAACGCCTCTTTGAGTGTCCTGCGAAACGGCGGCTTTCGCGGTTGGGCCATGGTCGATGCCTGGGAGATCCCCGACCCATACGACGCGAGCCGAAAGGGCAAAGCCGCCTTGGAGCTCGGGATGCCCAAGTGACGCGTCCGGTACAACGACGAGGTGGACTGCCGACACTCCTCCTCATCGACTGGTTCTTCGACCCGAACACACGCATTCCCCCACACGCTGGGGATAGACTGGCCTCATCTCGGCCTTCTCGCGATTGCCTCGCCGATACAATAAATGTCAAGCCAAGCCTGCATTCATCGCAGGCCGGATCTGCGGCGATGGCTTGCAGCCGGCTCTGTCGTCCCTCGCAACGGGAGGAGGCGTGATGGGGAGATGTCCGCCACGGGCGTTGTCTGTCGTTCTTGCGCTGGGGGTATCGCTGCTCGGGGATTTCTCGCGATGCCAGGCCGGCGAGCCCACCGAGGTTGATTTCGCCCGTCAGATTCGCCCGATCCTCAGCAACCGCTGTTTCGTCTGCCATGGCCCCGACGAAGGCACTCGCGAGGCGGATCTTCGACTCGACCTCAAAGAAGCCGTACTGGCCGATCGGGGTGGTTACAGCCCCATCGTGCCCGGCAAGCCCGACGAGAGCGAGCTGCTGGCGAGAATCTCCGCCGAGGACGAGGATATGCGGATGCCCCCATCGGGCAAGGAACCGCTGGCCGAAAGCGAGATTGCCCTCATCCGTCGCTGGATCGAGGCTGGCGCAGCCTGGGAGACCCACTGGGCGTTCGTCAAACCCGAAAGCCCCCCGGTTCCCACTCCAAAACAGGCCGATTGGGCAAACAACCCCATCGACCATTTCGTGCTGGCCCGCCTCGAACAACAGGGACTCACCCCCAAGCCCGAGGCCGACAAGCCGACGTTGCTTCGCCGCGTGACGTTCGATCTGACGGGCCTGCCGCCAACGAGCGCCGAGGTGGATGCCTTCCTGGCCGACCCGTCGCCGCAGGCCTATGAGAAGGTCGTTGATCGCCTGCTCGCTTCTCCCCACTACGGCGAACATGCCGCCCGCTACTGGCTCGACGCAGCTCGCTACGGCGACACCCACGGCCTCCATCTCGACAACGAACGATCCATGTGGCTCTACCGTGACTGGGTCATCAAGGCACTGAACGACAACAAGCCCTTCGATCAATTCACCATTGAACAGATCGCCGGCGATCTCCTACCCGAGCCGACTCTAGAACAACGGATTGCCAGCGGCTTCAATCGCTGCAATGTGACGACCAGCGAAGGAGGTGCGATCGACGAGGAGTTCCTGATGCGCTACGCCGTCGACCGAGTTGAAACGACCGGCACGATCTGGCTGGGCCTGACGGTGGGATGTGCCGCTTGCCACGACCACAAGTTCGATCCCATCTCCCAGAAGGAGTTCTACCAGCTTTACGCCTTCTTCAACAGCACGGCCGAAAAACCCATGGACGGTAACGCCTTGCTCCCGGCTCCCATCGCCAAGGTGCCCAGTTCCCAACAGGCCGAGCAACAGCAGAGGCTTGCGGCGCAGATCGCGGCCGTCGAAGCCGAGATCCGCGAGGCCTTGGCCAGCCTCCAGTACCAGGATCCGCTCAAGGAGGCAAGCCCCGAATCGCTCCAGCCGCAGGACTTCGTCTGGATCGATGAAGCATTGCCTTGCGGCGCCAAACCGCAGGGGGACGGGCCGAACCCCTTTCAACTGGTCTCCTTGTCCGAACGCCCGGTTCACCAGGGTCAGAAGGTATCGACCAGAACGGCCGACGGCCTGAGTCAACATTTCTTCACCGAAGCCAGGCCCGAACTCGTGATCGGTCAGAACGACGTGTTGTTTGCCCATGTCTGGCTCGATTCTGAGAACCCACCCCGCGAGATCATGCTCCAGTGGAACGACGGCTCTTGGGAACATCGGGCCTTCTGGGGTGACGACGCCATCCAGTGGGGTGCATCGGGTACGCCCAGCCGCCTGCGAATCGGAGATCTGCCCGAACCGGGCAAGTGGGTGCGACTCGAAGTCCCGGCCGACAAGATCGGCCTGAACCCAGGAGCGAAGGTGAACGGCTGGGCCTTCACCCAGTTCGCCGGCACGGTCTCCTGGGACACTGCCGGTATTCACACAAGAACCCCCCAGGCAGGCCAGGGATACCCGTCGCAGCGAATGTGGGAATTGGCGGTCGGCCAGGGGGAGTCGCTTCCTGCATCGATTCAGGCGGCGCTCAAGAAAGATGCCCAGTCTCGTGACGAAGGCGAGCAGAAACAGCTCCGCGAGTACTTCCTGGAGAATGTCTTCGACGATACCCGGAAGACCTTTCAACCCCTGCATGCCCGGCGCGAAGATCTGATGAAGAAGGCGGAAGTTCTCGACAAGGAGATTCCTGCGACCCTCGTCTCCGAGGAGCTCGCAGAACCCCGCCCGGCGTTTGTGATGAAACGCGGGCAATATGATCAGCCGGGCGAACCGGTCACTCGCGGTGTACCCGCTGTTCTGCCCCCTTTGCCCGCCGACGCCCCCAAGAACCGCTTGGGACTTGCCCGGTGGCTCGTTGACGAAAACAACCCGCTCCCGGCGAGGGTCACGGTGAACCGTTTCTGGCAGCAGTATTTCGGTGTCGGGCTGGTGAAAACAAGCGAGGATTTCGGCTCACAGGGGGAGCAGCCGCCCCATCCGGAGCTTCTCGACTGGCTCGCGGTCGAGTTCCAGCGGAGCGGCTGGGATGTGAAACGGTTGCAGCGGACGATCGTCACCTCGGCCACCTATCGCCAATCTTCCAAGGCGACCCCCGACCAGTACGCTGCCGACCCGGAAAACCGCCTGTTCGCACGTGGCCCCCGCTTCCGGCTCGACGCGGAAACCGTTCGCGACAACGCCCTCTTCGTCAGCGGACTACTCGTCGACCGCATCGGTGGTCCCAGCGTCAAACCCTATCAACCCCCGGGAATCTGGGAAGCGGTGGGCTACACGACAAGCAATACCGCCCGATTCACCCAGGATCATGGCGAGGCTCTCTATCGCCGGAGCCTGTACACGTTCTGGAAGCGGACCGCTCCGCCGCCGGCGCTTCAACTTTTCGACGCTCCCACCCGCGAAACCTGCACCGTCCGCCGCTCCCGTACCAACAGCCCGTTGGCGGCCCTCGCCCTGCTCAACGACGTGCAGTTCTTTGAGGCCGCCCGTGGCCTGGCGCAGCGTACGATGATCGAGGCCGGCGCAAACGTGCAGGACCGGGCAGCCTATGCCTTTCGCCTCGTGACCGCCCGGCCGCCGACCGAAGAGGAACTCGCCGTTCTCGTCCGGCAATACGAAGCCCAACGGACCGGTTATTGCCAGGACCTCGAGTCGGCCAGGCAAGTGATTGCCGTCGGCGAGTCACCACCGCCCGAAGGGCTGGAACCGGCCGAGCTGGCCGCCTGGACCCTCGTGGCCAACTGCCTCCTCAATCTCGACGAAACCATCACCAAGAACTGAGTCCCGAACATGGATCCACGACGGGAACACCAACTGCTGGAAACGCGCCGCCAGTTCTTCGCACGCAGTGCCCATGGAGTCGGGGCCGTGGCCCTCGCCTCCCTGCTCAATCCCCGCCTGTTTGCCGAGGACCAGATGCCCCAGGTCGACGGCGTTTTGAAACAGGTCCACCACAAACCCACCGCCAAACGGATCATCTACCTGTTCATGTCGGGCGCACCCTCTCAACTGGAAACCTTCGACTACAAGCCCAAGATGGGCGACATGTTCGACCTGGATCTGCCCGATTCGATCCGCATGGGCCAGCGGATCACGACCATGACCTCGGGCCAGGCACGATTTCCGATTGCGCCCTCGATGTTCAAATTCGACCAGTACGGGCAGGCCGGTGCGTGGGTCAGCGAACTGCTGCCGGAGACGGCCAAGATCGTTGACGACCTGGCAATCATCAAAACGGTCCACACCGAGGCGATCAACCACGACCCGGCGATCACCTACATCCAGACCGGCAGCCAGCTCCCCGGTCGTCCGAGTATGGGGGCGTGGCTCTCCTACGGGCTGGGCTCGGAAAACAAGGACCTCCCGGCCTTCGTAGTGCTTCATTCGAGTTGGAGCGCCAAACGTGACGCCCAGGCCCTCTACTCTCGCCTTTGGGGCAGCGGCTGGCTGCCGTCTCGTCACCAGGGTGTTTCGCTCCGGTCCAGCGGCGATCCAGTGCTCTACCTTTCCAATCCCGACGGCGTAAACGCCCAAGGACGGCGCCACACGCTTGACGCTGTGGCCGAGCTGAACCAGATGCAATACCAGGAGTTCGGCGACCCGGAGATCTCTGCCCGGATCGCCCAGTACGAGATGGCCTACCGGATGCAGACGTCCGTGCCCGAATTGATGGATTTCTCCGGCGAGTCGAAGGAGACACTCGCGCTTTACGGGCCGAACGTGGAGAAACCCGGCACGTTTGCGGCCAACTGTCTCCTGGCCCGCCGGCTTGCCGAACGCGACGTCCGCTTCGTCCAGGTCTTCATCCGCGGCTGGGATCAGCACGGGAACCTCCCCAGCGACATCCGCCTTCAGTGCGGCGACATCGACGGGCCCTGCTACGGGCTGATCACCGATCTGAAGCAGCGCGGCCTGCTCGACGATACGCTGGTGGTCTGGGGCGGTGAATTCGGCCGCACGATCTACTGCCAGGGGACCCTGACCAAAACCGACTACGGTCGCGATCATCATCCGCGCTGCTTCACCGTCTGGATGGCCGGCGGCGGGGTCAAGCCCGGCATCGTCTACGGCGAAACGGATGACTTCAGCTACAACATCGTCGACAGCCCCGTCCACATCCACGATCTGAACGCAACCATCCTCCATTGCCTCGGCGTAGATCACGAGCGCCTGACCTACCGCTTCCAGGGCCGTGATTTCCGCCTCACCGACGTGCACGGCACCGTCGTCCACGACCTCCTGGTATGACCCAGGTTGGAGGTCAGGCTCTGGTCGGCGCGATAGCCGCCACGCTCCGCCGCGATGAACGCTTCCGTGGCGCAGTGGCGAGGAGTTCAGGGAGCGAAAGCGGAATCTGCCAGGCTGAGTGGTCGCGACGTCTGAGAGTTTCCACTGGCCGTCACGGCTTCAGATGCTCGTCGAAGAACGCCCACATGGCATTCATCGCCTTCTGCTGATTGTCTCCTCCAAAACCGTGCCCTTGCCCCTCGAACACCATCAACGTGTGGGAAGCTCCGACCGCCTTCATTTTCTCATCGAGTCTCCTGGCCTGCTCGATGGGCACCAGGTCGTCGTGATCTCCGTGAAGTGTCAGGACAGGCGGGTCATCTTCACTGACGTAGGTGATGGGGCTGGCAGTTCTGTACTGTTCGGCAACTTCGGCAGGGGTCCCCCCCATGAACAACCGGAATATCCAGGCTACGGAGCTCTTTTCATGGCAGAACGCCATGTCGGTTGGGCCGAAGACGTTCACAACGGCTTGCACGCGGCTCGATTGCTCGGGATTCCCGCTGTCTCCCTCCAGATTGGCCGCAGGATCCGTCAGGCCGACCAGCAATGACAGATGACCACCTGCGGAACCGCCCGTCACTCCGATCCGGTCAGGATTGACACTGTACTTGTTGGCATTTGCACGCAGCCAGCGGATAGCCGCCTTGGCATCGTGGATCTGGGCTGGGAAATTCGGGGCGGCTGTGGTCGTTTCCTTCTTCGATTCATCGAACTGCATCAGCCGGTAGCTGATGGTTGCCGCAACGTAACCTCTCCTGGCTGCTTCTTCGATTTGTCCACGGTAACTCTGCCGACTCCCCTGCGACCAGCCGCCGCCGTGAATGAACACAATCGCCGGAAACGGCCCGTCGCCTTCAGGGCGAGCCAGATCCAGTTTCAATTCCGTTTCGCCTGCCTTTCCGTAGATGACGTTCTCTTCAACGGCAACTTCGGCACACCGGGCGAGATCGCATGCCAGAAGAAGCAGAACGGGGGTTGTTAAAATGGCAGCCAAGTGTCTCATCGCGTTCGCTCCTGACGGTTCTCAAGGGTGATCCTGCATGCATGGCGGGTTTGCTGCTCGGTGCCTCCGAGACTTTCTCGATTCTACTGCCACTTGCAGGGAAACGATAGAACGCAGCCCGTCTGGCCAGACACTTGTCGGAAGGCCATGCGGTCACTCGACACGGCACCTCTGGAGTGGTTCAGACAACTGGACGAAGCATGACCCCAAAGTCCTGAATGGTCTTACGTGATTCCCAGAGGAAATTGCGGCAAGGCGATTAGGAACTCGATGGGATTCACCTCCCTGGCCTATCTGATGGACATTGACTGGCTGTGTGGGGCCTTCTACCGTACGCGCAAAGATGGCGCGCCGGGTGTGGACGGGCAAACCTGGGACCAGTACGCAGAAAACCTGGAGGCGAACCTCCAGTCGCTGCTGGACCGGGCCAAGTCCGGCACGTACCGAGCGCCGCCGGTGCGACGGGTGTACATCCCCAAGGCGGGCTCGACTACCGAGCTTCGCCCGATCGGAATTCCCACGCTGGAGGATAAAGTGCTCCAGCATGCGCCATTTCTTTGGCCGAAGGCCATATTCACCCGCCATCCCAGCCAACCGAACCTCACCCTGCCGCCACTCCAGCACGCCCGCCCGAAGATCTCGCGCCGTGCACCCCTAAAACCACCTTGGCCGAAGGCCATCCTCACCGTAGCCTGGGGCACCCGCCCCAGGAATCCCCAGCGGGCGCCATTTCTTTGGCCGAAGGCCATATTCACCCGCCTGCCACCACAACCGATTCCCTTCGGCTCTCCTCCGTCTTCGCCGGTCCGTTTCAAGTGGCGCAGCCCCTCGCGAACCTGCTTCCACTGCCTGCTCACCCGCAAAGAGGCCGCCATTGGGCTTGCCCGATGGAAGCCACGATTGACGGCTAAGAGTGGGGACTCCTTGCTTGTCTGCCCCGCCGCACTGCTTGCAGCAAACCTGATCCTTAATTAGCCCGTTCGGCTGCCGGTTGTGGCCGAAGCCCAGTAAGAAAGGCCTCAACGGCTACCTGCGCTCGCTGCGTCTGCAGGACGATCAAACACCGGGAAGTTTCATCCAATATAACCACGCCCTTTCCACCGTCCGATTCCCACGTACCCGCAGCGATTTCCCCCCGCAACCGATCGATCAACGCCGCCGCATTTTGTCCGGCGTCCAGAAGATCGCCAATCGGGTAGAACTCTCGCTCGAAATGGGCATCCGCCGCCGCGCGAGTCGTCACTTCGATAGTCCGCTCCGCCGACGCCCGGAAGTCCAGCCCCAACGGATCGAGCATCTGGCCGAGGGCACCTTCCAGAGGAACCTGCGAAACGGTAAGCACTGCCGGGAGACTCGGTAGTTTCTGCTCCTCCGCCAAGGCCAGCCAGTTCACCCCAATCCGAGCCTCGCAGGCCTGGTCCACCTCCTGCAACACCCGTCGAATTGCCGTCGGCTGAAAGAAGTTGAGGGTGACCGGCTGCCGAAGGCACTCCGCCGCCCGGGCCCGCCGTGTCGCCAGGTCAAAACTCTCGGCCGGTCGTCCACTCCGTGGCGAAAGCCCCCGCGCAACCCGCAGCCGCTCGCAGAACACCAGGATTTCCAGATGAACCGGTTCCGATTGCGTAATCTCCAGCACGCCCGCGTTTTCGTGAATCTTGCCCTGGCCCCCATGGGCCTCCCACGTCTCCGGAGCAATCAATCGCGAAATCCAGGTCGCCAGTTCCGCTGCAGGCGGTCCCCCCGCCGAGACCAGGTCCGTTACCGAATATCGAACCGCTCGCGAGGCGTCTGAGGCCTGGCCGGCCCCCGTTACCCACAACTGATTGCCGCGCACGACGGGTTTCAAACCGCAGGAGGCCAGAACCGAGTCGAGGGCCTGTCCCACCGTCGTCTTCGTCACTCGCATGTTCACGGGTCGGTCGAGCAATATCCCCAGGGCAGACATCGTGTCGAGGTCAAAAGTGACCGTGAGCGATCCAAGATCCTCAATCGACTGAATCGCCTGCTGGAGTGGCACATCGGTGATCGCGATGCCAAGGAGCGGCATCTGCAAACGTTGCGCAATGTCGATGGTGGTCTGTTCCGCGGTTTTCTCCGCAGCCGTCTCGGTGGTGTCGACCGCGGGCGAGGGCACCGGCTCGGCAACAGCCGCAGCCTTCTCGGGGGGAACTGGAGCCGGAATCGCGGGCTCCCCCGGGATCGGTGGATCCATCTTCGCAGGCGATGGCACCATCTCGTCTGCGACCGCCTCGGCTGCAGGCGCTGGTTCAACTCGCACGACATCGCCGGCCGTCGGCCTGGCCACAGGCGGTTCGCCGCCCGCAGCGGTTGCCAGTTGCTCCAGAACCGTGGGATCGATCTTGGCCGACAAGAACCGTGCCGATCCGTCTGCCATCCCAGCGTACATGCCTCCGGGCTGGCCGCTACCGAACCCGTCAGGGCCGTTGATGTAGGGTTTCTCAGCAAAGCCGCGTACGGTGGCCGAGCCTCCCGAGGCCCAGGAACCGAGCTTTCCACTCACCCCCACAGTCGCGATCGTGTTGCTCGCACCGTCCGGAACATCCGTCAATCGGCGGCTTTCTCGGTGCCCAAAAATCCCGGCACGCGGATCGGTGCGGGGCAGATCGGCCGCGTCGGCACCGATCCCCGCAACTCCCACATAGTGAGTGACTGGAAACCCGGACGGAGTCGCGCGATCGGCAACGGCCGGATTCTGTACGGCATCCAGGGTCCGCGATGTTACCGGCCGGTTCTTCGGGCTATCCCACGAGTAGCTCGTGTTCAGATCCTCCGCCCATGCCTCGTGGCCCAGATAGGGCAGCATCGCCGTGATCCAACTCAATACCTTCTCGGGCGGCAAGGGCCCGCTGCTGATCGCACCCGCGGGCGCCTTCTGTTTCGCCTGTTCGTACCCGGACAACGCGCCGTACACACCGCCTTGAAGCTTGCTGTCGATGACTCCTGCCGCGCGGTACCAGTCGGCATCGATCGCCCCTCGGCTATCGGCCGCCGCGGCCGTCCAGGCCGGCGAGTTGTTGCCGCAATCCACACGCAACCAGACGCATCGACTGGCTACTTCCACGTGCGCGCTGGCCAGGGCCGCCGACGCTCCGTTGAGTGCCGCACGATATGGGCCGACTGCTGCGGCCGATATCTCGCCAGCCTGAGCCGAGGACTCCAGACTATCGAGCCGAGCCGAAAGCACGGTCTTTGCCTGCGGAATCCACTGATCCACGGCCACTCGCACTTTTTCGGCAACCGTGTCGCCGTCACACAAAAGCCCTAACTCGGCCAGCGCCAAGTCGGCACGGTCAAAGTTGAACGACAGGGCCGTTGGCAGACTCCAGATCAAACGCCAGGTATCACGCCCCTCAGGCCAAACGTCGAGCCAATCTCCCGGACTGGGCCACCCGGCTTGTGCCGCCGCGTGGAGATCGAGCGCCAGGAAAAAATCGGCATCCCCCGGCGCAACGGCCAGCAATGGTCGGAGAAGCCCCAAATCTGCAGCCTCGTCGCCCCGTTGGGTCAACTTCCGCAGAAGTGTCTCTTCCCCCGTCACGATGGTCCGCTCATCCAGGATGGCGAATGCCCGCTTCCAGGTGGGCCGATCCAATTGCCGAAGCTCAATCTCCGCGGC
>CAYSCH010000025.1:34374-43501 GCA_964429355.1 uncultured Planctomycetaceae bacterium
AGCGGAGTGCCCGCCGCACGCATATGCCCAGCGTTTTGGCCTTGGGCCAGGGTGATCACCACGATTCCCTTCTGCGACCACTCCGACAGATCAGACGAAGCCCAGTCCAATCTTTCAACTGCATTGGGCTTCAGGCCGAACCCCGGAAACAACTCCTCCATGATGGCCCGCTCCAGGGGAGGGGCCGTCTTGAAAAGTGCAGCCAATTGTCCGGCGGCGTTGCTGTTGGCAACATCGAGACTCAGAACAAACTCCGGCCGGTCGGGCAGCCAGCGATCGTCATACTCCGGCAATATCGGAGCAGGAACCTGCGGCAGTCCGGTCTCTGTCACCGGTAAGGTTGAATTCTCATTCGGCTTTGACGGCGGATCCTTGCCACCCCACAGAATCGCCCAGACTCCAAAGACCACCACCAGACCAGCCGCCGGAATGGCACTCCACCACAGCCAACGCCGCATCGCCGCCTCCGCTGGCGACACCCATGGACCGGCCAGCGGCCCCGGCAACGACTCCGGGGGCAGTGCCGGCTGCGGCTGAACCGGCGGTACCTCAATGACAGGCACTTCCGCTGGCGACGGCTGCGAGCCGAGATTCGGCGCGACCGCCGGCGGGTCGGAACCCGTAGCGGAAAGAACCGGTGTTGCGGCGGCAGCCGTTCCCACGGCCCCCGCAATTCTCTTGGCAGGAGATCTCTCCGGCTTCGCTTCCGCCGCTCTGCTCACCTGAATCGGTGGTGCCGCTGCCGAACTCGCCGGATCCATCGACTCGGCCTGCGGTGGATTGCTCGTGACTGGTGACGTCGGAAGATTCTCTCTTTCCGCCGCGAGTCGATCCGAGGTTGCACGGGACGGTTCCTCAGCGGGAACCGCCCGTTTCACCGTCTCCGACTTCTCCGGTTGCGCAGACTCTGGAAGCGATTGCCATCCAGGCGGCAGCACGATCTGCACCATGCTCCCACACTTCGGGCAGGTCACAATCTGCCCGATCGCCGACTTGTCGCGCACGTTCAGCCGGGCTTCGCAGGTGGTGCAGGTGGTGGTAAAGAGCACGTCGGCCAAGGCGTCGACCTGGATGCTGGTCCAATGCTGGTATCTGGGCGCAGAGTATTCCCTCCCTAATTGTAGGGCGCTGCCGCCAAGACCTGCCAGCATTCGGCGGGTTTTGAGGGAAAAAACGTGGCGACCCCAGGCCTGAGCCGCAGTTCATCCCGATGTCGGCTGCCGCACAATCGATAGAATCCCACGGCCCTCCGGATGGGCTTGC
The DNA here is from genome assembly GCA_964429355.1 of uncultured Planctomycetaceae bacterium. Taxonomy (GTDB): domain Bacteria; phylum Planctomycetota; class Planctomycetia; order Pirellulales; family Thermoguttaceae; genus JAAYAY01. The sequence continues at coordinate 35,638 of CAYSCH010000025.1, forward strand.
CGATTCAGCGGCCCCCATCAACTCCCGTCGAACGGCGGCCCTCGGGACCGGGGCTCTCTTGGCTTCAAGTTCCCTCCGGGGCAAACCGGAAGGCCTTCATCGGCTGCCCGTCACCGATCCATCACCGGTCCCCCCGACCGCTTCAGCAGTTTGCCCGTCTCCTGATCCCAGACTCGCGTCCGATGGGCCATACGATGCTCGCCGTGGCATTCGGTGCAGTACTTCTCACCAGCCTTCGCCTTCTTCGGTTCCTCCCAGCGGAGAAACATCTCCCGGTGCGACAGGGCGGCCGTCTTGTCGACCAACAGCTCGTCCCGCGGATGGCACGTCATGCAACGCGGATTGATCCGCTGCTTGCTCCACATGATCTCCGGCGCCGTCAAGCCATCCTCGTCGGCACTGTGGTCGTCCGACAGCCCGTGGCACGTCTCGCACCCGACTCCCGCCGGCCGATGAAGGTCAACCAGTTCCTCTTCCTCCAGGTTGACATGGCAGACCAGGCAATAAGAGTTGTCGGCCTCCTGGACCGGCTTCGATACATCCGGCCGAGTCACCTTCCACTTCGAGTCCTTGCCGTCCGGCAACTTCGCCTCGGCCTGATTCGAAACCGTCTCTACGGTTCCTTTCTCTTCTGCCAGCACCAGCGCCGACACCCCCACCATGATCGCGGCCACGACCCCGAGCGACCCGCCCAGCGTGCCTGACAGGCTCCGCCTGGTACGCTTGTTCCGAAACGCTCGTTCCATCAAACGTACTCCCAGTCTTTCAGCCACCGGTAACCGGTGCCCAGTTTGTCCCACATCTTCTCGGTGGCCGAGTCCAACGCAATTCGGTCGGCAGGCGGCATCACGTTGGCGGCCGAATCTGCGCGCTCGGCAAGGTCCAACTCGCGTCGTTCCTTGATCGCCAACGCCATGTTGTCGACCTGCTGCGGACTGGCCAGGCCTGGAATCGGCGCCGTCATGGCCGGGTTCGTGAGAATGTAGCGAATCGTGAGTCGTGCCGTGCGGTCGTCTTCTTCCACATGGGGCCCGTCCGGCGACCCATCTCCCTTGAATACGGCGTTGCTGGCAAAGGGCTTGATCCCCAAAACACCCACGTCCTGCTTGCGGACCACGTCAAAGAAGCTGTCTTCTTCGAGCACCTTCGACTTGGCTGTGTACGGCGTGCAGCAGAACTGCATCACGTCGGGATAGGTTTCAAACAGCATGGCGGCCCAGCGACGATCGTGCGTCGAAAAGCCCGTGAAGCGGCACAGCCCTTTCTTCCTGGCGATTTCCAGGGCTTTGACCATTTCGTCCACTTCCTCCTGGGTGTGGCGCCCGCCGCGCTCGTGGGCCATCAGACGCCAGCAGTCGGCATACTCCAGTCCCGTATCCTTAAGCCCCTTGGCCAGAATGTCGACCAGGATGTCGGCCTTGCGATGCTCCTCGTGGCGCAGTTCCTGGGCCCCCATCGACCAGGCCACGTACATCTGCTCCCGCCGTCCCTGGAGCGCCTTCCCATAAACGCCCGGCTCCGCCGACCCCGCGAAGTCGATCAGGTTGATCCCGACCTCCAGGCAACGGTCGATCACCGCCGCGCGGTTCTTGTGAAACGCCAGCAAATCCATCCCGGTCGCATTCGGGTCCCCCTCGCATCCCTCGAAGGCCGCCGCCCCCTTCAGAACGCGGTCCACCCGCTTCCAGTGCCCGCCCATGCAGACAGCCGACACCCAGAGCCCCGTCTTGCCAAGGCGACGGTACTCCATATCGGCCCGGTAGCTCCGGGTGTTCTTCACCTCCGACGATTCCTCCGCCCGCACTTGTGGCGAAGCCAGTGCCGCCAGGGCCGCAGCCGAAGCGGTCGCCGCCCCGCTACGACAAATGAACTGACGCCGTGACAGATCCTGGTTCTCGCGACTTGTCATCACGACCCTCCTGACAGCATGGGATAGTGGAATATCGGCCGACAAAGCCCGCCGAGCGGCCGCTCCTATTTATCGCATCTCCAGAATTTCCAGTCTATAGTTCCGCCGCGCTGTCGGCATGATACCCCGCCAGTATCGGCAACTCGGGCTGGCTCCCGCCACCCGCGTGGAGCGACAATGAGGGGGCTTCCTTTGACGCTCTAAAGTGACCACAATAAAGGGTTTGTGGCCGATTCTCGTGAAGAATCGTGGCACCTGTCCGCCACAGTGGGAGTCTTTCATGCCTGCCGAACTGAACATCACCTGGATCGACAGCCGCCGCGATGACATTCGGGCGGCAATGGCCCTCCTGCGGGAAAGACTCAGCCCGCGGGGCGATATTGTCAGCCATGCGGGCCGAAAACGGACCGTGGAGATCTTCGGCGAACCCCTCACGCCCCTGGAGGTTGTCCGCCGCATCTGCCGTGATGTCGAAGAAAAAGGGCTCCAGGCCGTCCTCGATTACTCGGTTCGAATCGACCGGGCAGTACTCACTGCCGACGCGATCCGTGTGCCCGCCGCCGATCTGGCGGCAGCCCACGCCCAGGCGGAGCCTGAGTTTCTGGAGGCGGTGCGTAGGGTCCGAGGCAACATCGTCGAGTTCCAGCAGGCAATCCTCCACAAGGACGTTCGGGTCGTGCGGCTCGGCGGTTATCTGGTCCAGCGTTACCTGCCCCTCGACCGTGTCGGCATCTGTGTGCCCGGTGGAGCGGCGGCTTATCCCTCGACGGTCCTCATGACCGCCGTGCCGGCCCAAGTAGCCGGCGTCAAGGAATTGGCGGTTGTTGCTCCCCCCACCCCTTTCGGGGCTTACAACGCCGACATGCTGGCCACCTGCCACGAGCTGGGAATCACCGAGGTTTACCGGCTGGGTGGAGCCCAGGCAGTCGCTGCCCTGGCCTACGGCGTCGAAGGACTGCCCCGGGTGGACAAGATTGTTGGCCCCGGCAACCTGTTCGTTGCCTTGGCCAAGAAACATGTTTACGGAGAAGTCGATATCGACTCGATTGCTGGACCAAGCGAAGTGGTTGTGATCGTCGACGGGTCCACCCGAGCGGACTATACGGCCTGTGACCTGATGGCTCAGGCCGAACATGCGCCAGGGGCCAGTGTCTTGATCGGATGGAACGAAAAGGTGCCTCGCGATACCCTGACCGAAATCGCCACGCAACTGGAACGTGTCGAGCGGGGCGACTTGGCCCGTCAGAGCCTCGAAGATTTCGGCGCGGTGATCCTCGCCCGAGATGCCGACGAGGCCTGCCGGCTTGCCGACGAGATCGCTCCGGAGCACCTCCACGTGGCCACCGAGAACGCCGAAGAGCTGCTGGGCAAACTTCGTCACGCAGGCGCGATTTTCCTCGGCAACTACACGCCGGTCGCCCTGGGCGACTACGCCGCCGGCCCTTCGCACGTGTTACCCACCAGCGGCACGGCCCGTTTCGCCGGCGGACTGTCGGCCAACGATTTCCTCCGCCCGGGGAGCGTGATCCACTTCGACCGCGAAGGGATGCAGCGACTTGCCCCCGCGGTGCGAACCTTGGCCACCAAAGAAGGCCTTACCGCCCACCGCGAAAGCGTCGAGATCCGCCTCCCCAAGCCATGACTCGCGGAAGGATGGGCAAGGGCGGCTGGTGGTCGGCCGATTGCAGGCCCCCAACCCTGTCAATCGAACCTGGCCACAGTATTCGTGATCCTGTTGGTGTTCCCATTGTCAAGAAGTCCAGCGTGTTCAACCGCTTCACGGTAACGAAGAAGCCATGACCCAAGCTCAAAGCTCAGAGCCCAAAGCTCAGACCTTATCACTCACCGCTAATCGATCCTACGTCCGGCCTGAAATCGAAGCCATGACGGGCTATATCCCCGGTGAGCAACCGCGGCAGGGGCAGGTCGTCAAGCTCAATACGAACGAGAACCCCTACCCAGCCTCGCCGTCCGTCGCCCAGGCGATCCGCGAAGTGCTCGATCGTGGGCTGACACGCTATCCGGACGCCATGGGACAGCCCTTCCGCGAGGCCGCAGCCGAAGTGCTCGGAGTCAAGCCCGACTGGATCCTCTGCGGCAACGGCAGCGATGACATCCTCACCATCGTCACGCGAACCTTCGTTGGCGCCGGCCAGTCCTTGCGACTCCCCTACCCAAGCTACATCCTCTACAAGACCCTCGCCCAGCTTCAGGGGGCCGGAAGCGAGGAGGTCAAGTTCCAGCCCGACTGGACCCTCGGCGATGACTTCGCGAAGTCGAGCGACGGGCTGCGGCTCGCGTTCCTGCCAAATCCCAACAGTCCCTCCGGCACCGTCCTGCCGCCCGAACGAGTTCTGGAGATTGCCCGTCGGCTCCCCTGTCCGCTGCTTGTCGACGAGGCCTATGCCGATTTCGCCCAGACGAACTGCATGCACCTGGTCGAGCAGGACGAAAGGATCCTCGTTTCACGCACCATGAGCAAATCCTACGCCCTGGCCGGCCTGCGATTCGGCTACGTGGTGGCCCAGCCGCACATCATCGAGCAACTCATCAAGGTAAAGGATTCCTACAACTGCGACGCTCTTTCGATCGCCGGCGCCGCCGCCGCCATTCGTGACCAGGCATGGCGGGCCGAAAATCGCCTCAAGATCCTGGCCACCCGCGAGCGGCTCACCGACGGGATGCGCCGTCTAGGGTTTGTGACGGTTCCGTCGCAGGCAAACTTCACATGGAACACCCATCCGGAACAGCCCCTACAACCGCTCTACCAGGGGCTCAAACAACACGGCTTTCTCGTCCGATACATGAACTATCCCCTCTGGAGCGACGGCCTGCGCATTAGCGTTGGTACAGACCAGCAGATCGACACCGTCCTCGCACTCCTCGAAGAGATGATGACCAGAAACAAACGGCAAATGCCCAATGACGAATGACGAATGACGAATCAGGCGATTTTCTCAGTTTCCTGCCTCCATCATTCAACATTCGTTTGCCTTTCGTGATTCGACATTCGTCATTTCCCCGCCCTTGAGCCTCCAACCTCAGACCCCGCCCGTGTATCCATGCGAACCTCCCGAATCGAACGAAAGACGGCCGAAACCGATATCCAGTTGGAGGTAAACCTCGACGGCACGGGACGCGGCAATGTCGCCACCGGGGTCGGGTTCTTCGATCATATGCTCCAATTGCTCGCCAGGCATGGGGCGCTGGACCTGTCGATCCAGGTTGCCGGAGATCTGCATGTGGACCAGCACCACACGGTCGAAGACACCGGGATCTGCCTCGGCCAGGCGGTCCGTGAGGCCCTCGGCGACAAGGCCGGCATCCGCCGCTACGGCCATTTCACGCTGCCCATGGAGGAGGTGCTTGCCACCACGGCGATCGACCTCGGCGGCCGGGCCTGGTTTGTCTTCAACGCCAATTTTCCCTCCCCCAAGATCGGCCAATTCGACAGCGAACTCGTGTACGACTTCTGGCAGGCCTTCTCGGCCAATGCCCTCTGCAACCTGCACATCCAGGTCCACTACGGCCGCAACAGCCACCACGTGGCCGAAGGCATCTTCAAGGCCACCGCCCGCGCCCTCCGCATGGCCGCCGACAAAGACGATCGAATGACAGGCGTGCCGAGCACGAAGGGCGTGCTCTGAGTATCCCTTCCGAAAATCCATGCACGATGGTTTGCTCATACAGAGTGACCGCGGTTCGCCTTGACTGGCCGACTCAATGGTCTGTCGGCGACTGCCGCCGATCGTGCTGTGCCCGGGAAGAGCTTTGAGACACGACTTCGCTCAGGCGAGGTGAGAACAGGGCTGCAGATGGTAGAAGAATGGAAATCATGAGCGCCACGGAGTGCATCTCTGAGTCGAGAGGTTCAGCAGAATTCCTCTGGATCGTCGCCCAAATGGCAAATGCCAGGCCGGAGCAGACGAACACGACGGAATAGCCTGCCATGAAGTGCCGTTGCGAGCGATCTTTTGCACGGAACACGGCATCTACAGGGAAAATGGAGAGTCCGCTAAGTGCAGCCAAGTCCGCGCAGAGTTGTCCACCCCAAGTCCAAGCACAGACAGTGAAAGCAAGGGCGGTGGTCAAGAGGCCGAAGATCCAGTTGTTTTGAGTACGCTGTAAATCGAGAACGGCATAACGCGTTTGCGGAACGAAACGCAAGACAGCAATTCCCAGGACCGGAGCCATGACAACTCCCGATGCGAGAATCGCGAGCAATACCAAGAGTATTGCCGGGTCAGACAACAAAGCAGGATCCCTCGGTCCCAAATGGTTCGCGAGAGAACCCAATGCAGCGGTCGCGGCGACGAGGAAACATATGGGTTGACTGAAAAACAGCGAGAAATACAGATAGGGCTTGAATAGAAGGCGGTAAGGCAAAGTCGATTCCATCAATGCAACTGAAAGACCTTTCCGCGTGTTAGCCGAAAGCGGATCCATGCGCAACGACTCACGGAAATCCTCGAGGGCCTGACTGCGTTTGGTGCCGTCCATGTGAAGCCATCCGCGCATGGCTCTGGCTGCGGCATTTTCGGGGGTAATAGTCAGCACTTCTGCGAGTTCCCGGCTACTCCCTTGGGTATCGCCGATTATCAGATACGCGGCTGCCCTCATAATTCTTGCTTGCGTATTGGATGGTTCCAGCTCCAGCGCTTTGGCTGAACTATCAAGGGCCGCTTTGCCTTGTCGCATCGCAACAAAGATCTGCGCCTGCAGTACCCAACTCTCCACGCTCGTCGGCTCGATCGCTAATGCGGCTGCAACCGCTTCGATGGCCTCTGGCGACCGTTTCTCAAGAAACGCGACGACCGCCGCACAGTGATGAACAGTCGAAACGCCAGCACCGCTGTGGAAGGCGCTGCGAATGTGATCGGCGGCTTCACGGAACTCCTTGCGGTGAGCCAGACAAACGGCCAGGAACGCGTGCGATTGGGGATGATCCGGATCACCCGCCAGAGCCGCACTCAGCTCCTTCTCTGCAAGGTCAAACCGGCGATTGTGAAGAAGCAATTCGGCGCATTGAAAATGGCTGGTCATAGCAGATATCAGAATTCTCGTCCCGTCATGGCCGGTCAGGCCGACGAGCCACTCTCCGCCGCATCAGAGTCTTTCACTTTGCCCATCCGATCGACATCAGCACATTTCCTGCGATCAACGATAGGATCGCGGCCAAGGGGAAGTTTTCCTTGCTGAAAACGATCGCCCCTGGAATCTCCCCCACCTCCCGGCCGTCCATGAACCCACCCAGAACAAATCCGATCCCCAGCAGCGTCACCACGCCGGTGTAGATGAGCATGGCCTTCTGCGGCTGGGGCCAGGCAGCCTTGAGCGTGGCGCCCAGGGGCAGGAGCATGAGCAGAAAGAAACCGGTCAAATAGGCAAATCCCGCGTTTCCGATCGCAATGCCAAGAGCCCCGCTCACAAACATCGCCAGAAGGCACCCACCAATCCAATTCGAAGCCCTGCGCTCCTTGCGCGACAACGCCAACTTGCCGAAAGGATGGAGCCGCAATGCCAGGTCAGCCAACGGACCTGCAAGCCACGTGCCCAGAACGAAGAGAACGTAGGCCACCAGGAGCGGTAAGACCCAAGGGGCCACCGCCGGCACATTCAGGGCAACCTGGTTCAGCACCACGCAGAGAAGCCACAGCCCCAGAATCACCTTCCACTGGCCCGACCGGGTCAATCGCCCCATCAACAGGAAGTACCGCAGGAAGACCCGGTAAAGGGCACTCCGCGACTTGAGCGTTTCCACCACCCCCATCCGGGCCCACTCCAATTCCGGATCGATCCGCAAGGCCTCCCGGAAATGGTGCATGGCCTGCTTCGTGTATTTCTTCTCCAGGTACTGCCAACCCAGGTTCGTGTGCGTCCAGGCGTTGTCTGGATCCTCAGCCAGGGTCTCCAGCATCTCGGCCTGCGCAGCATCGCCCTGCCCCAGGTTGCGCA
>CAYSCH010000026.1:0-35964 GCA_964429355.1 uncultured Planctomycetaceae bacterium
CCCACGGGATTTCGGCGGTCGCGGTGGGCCCCCGCATCTATTTCCTCGATGGAGACGATACGGTCAACGGCGCCGAACCGGCGCTGACGGTCCATGATTCGATCTACTCGATCGTGGCACCCGGCGTTGTCACCGAGGTCGAGGACGGCGAGTTTGTCGAAGTGAACTGGACCGGACTGAACGGGAAGGCGGAGGTCTATCGTTTCGAATTCGACCGCGACGGCTCGCTTTTCAGCAGTGCGGCTGCGGGGACGAAGACCTATGCGGTGAACATCGCCGGTGCCAGTAGCGCCGTGGCGATCCTGGCCGCTCTGAAGAACGCCATCGACGCAGCGGGCATGAACGCCGTGTCGACGGTGCTTTACATTCCGGGCAGCTCCGATCCGCTTGGGCTCACGCGGTTGATCATCAACGGCGCGGCGCACGTGGAAGGGGGCGGCGTCGATGCAGACATGATCATCACGCACGGCTATGCCGTCGATGTTCCCAACGGGCTGGGCGACGGAAACGACGGCGAGTACGTCGACCTCTTCGATACCCAGTCGGCAAGCTGGACCCGGTTCGAGATCGACACGAACCTGTCGGTGGGCCCGGGAGCGGTGCGGGTTGCGATCGATGGCCTCGGAAGCGGCGCCGCGGATGCCAATGCCCTGCAGGACGAAATCGATACCCGAGGCTTCGGCACCGTGCTGTCGGGTGGCCGCGTCTATCTTTTCAGCTCGTCCACGCGCACCTTGACCGACGTGGCCGTTGGCGACGTTGCTGCCCTGCATCTGGCGCTCGAGAGTCCGGGTCAAACGAGTGGCGACACGGATGGCGTCATCCGGTACCACGGGCGGATGACCGCGGCGGAGGTCACCGAGTTGATCGCCGACGAGATGGCGGCCCAGGTCGCGGCAAAGGAGTTGTATCTCGAGGTGATACATTTCTCGCCGTTTGTTGCCGTGGTCACGCCGCAGGACGCCGGCGACAGTTACCACACAGCGAACGAGCTCAGCAATTTCGGCAATCAGTTGGGGGCACACAGCGTGATCGTCACCGCGGCGATCGATCCACAGGAGCTGCTCTTGGAGTGGCCCGGTGCTGTGGACGAACCGGGACAACGCGATCTGCACGACCACCTGGACATCCTCATTGAAGACCACTATGTGACCGGTTCGTCGAACGCGGATACGGTCGATGGAATCACCGAAATCTACTACAATTTCCGCGACATCTACGGCTACAACCAGGACGGCACACCGCTGCTGAACGTGATCACCGATGCGCAGAAGGAGCGTACGCGGGAGATCATGGCTCTCTACAGCGAGTATCTTGGAGTCGACTTCGTGGAAACCGCCGACCAAGGCTTCTTGATCGCGACCGGCGACTTGAAGGCGGACGGCCTCACGTCGTTCACGGGTGGCACGGCCGGTGTCGCGTATCAGAGCATCCAGACCGGGTACCCGACCGCGCTGATGGACAAGGCGGAGATGTGGGGATCGAGCCATTTCGGCGGCGACTGGTTCCGCGTCGCCATGCACGAGATTGGGCACTTGATGGGCTACGGGCATGCCTACGATCTTCCCGCGGGAACCATCATGGGCAGCGGCGAGGACACCCTCAGCGCAACGACCACGGAGATGTTCCCGGGTAACCACGATATCGTGCACGGCCAACACATGTATCGGCCCGACAGCATCGACGTCGACCTGTACCGGTTCGAACTGACCGAGCGAGGGACCCTCAATGCGGAAGTTCTGGCGGAACGCATGAATGATGCAAGCCAGTTGGATAGCGTGATCACGATCTATCGCGCCGTCACGGTTCAGGATCAAGACGGCAACGACAAAACCGTCTACGAGCTTGTCGCCCGCAACGATGACTACTACAGTAAAGACTCGTCCGTGGAACTGTATCTGCAGCCGGGCGTCTACTTTGCCGGAATCTCGGCCAGCAACAACACCGACTACGATCCGAATATCGAGAACACCGGCGTTGGCGGCACTTCGCAGGGCGAGTACAAGCTGCGCCTTACCTTCACCCCCGGCGGCGTCGATCCGGACGATCCGGCCACCTTCCGCGGCGACGGCGTCGACCATCTGGTCGATGCCGATGGACCGGCCACTAAGTTCGATGGCGATGCCGACGGCGTTCCCGGCGGCGCCTACGATTTCTGGTTCAACGTCCAGCAGCAGAACATCTTCGTCGACAAGGCCTCGACCAGCCCGACGGAAGATGGCTCGCTCGCCAATCCCTACAAGACGATCAGCAAGGCGATCACCCAGAAGGGAACGCCCGGCGCGATCATCCGCGTCCTGGGCAACAATTACTACAACGACGATCCCAACAATCTCTCGAGCTACGACGACAACAAGCCCTATCAGATCGGCGTGAATCCGGACACGAGGTCCGCACTGGCCGACGGACGGCGGTTGGAGATTCCCAAGGGTGTCACGGTGATCGTCGACGCGGGGGCCGTAATCAAGCTTTCCGCGGCAAACATCGACGTCGGTTCGTCGGCTGAGAACATCGACCGATCGGAAGGCGCCCTTCAGGTGCTCGGAACCCCCCAGAACCTCGTCATGTTCACCTCGTTCCGCGATGCCCAGATCGGCGTCGATATCGATCCGTCCAACAAAGCGCCGGACCGAGGCGATTGGGGCGGTCTCGTGTTCCGCAACGAGCTGGACTACAACTTCATTGCCGACTACGATCCGGCTTCCGGGCTGCCGGCTCGCCAGATTCTGGAGACCCAGGGCATCTTCCTGAACTATGTCAATCATAGCGATATCCGCTACGGCGGCGGTGAGGTCATTGTCGATAGTGTCCGCTCGGTCTACACACCCATCCACATGGTCGAGGCGAGGCCCACCGTTACCAACAGCCGGATCACCAAGAGCGCTGACGCGGCGATTTCCGGCGATCCGAACAGCTTTGCCGACTCGCGTTTCCAGAGCTGGGATGTGATCGCACCGTTCACTGCAAGCTATACCCGCATCGGACCGGAGGTTCGCGGCAACTACATCGTCGAGAACTCGACGAACGGTATGTTCGTGCGGATCTCGACTGCGGCCGGACAGGCGATCAAGGAACTCGAGTTGCCCGGACGTTTCGACGACTGGGACATCGTCCACGTCATCAGCGAAAACTTGTTTGTCAATGGGACGCCCGGCGGCCCGGTACTCGGCCAGCGAACCAACCCGCTCACTCTGATCGATGCGAATCGGATTCAGGCCATCAACGCCGGCAACCCGGCGACGGGTGAGGCCTACATTCCCGACCAGGCCACCTTCGCGATTTTCGATGGCAGCACACGCGTGGTGTTCGAATTCAATTTGGGTTCGGGGATCACACCGGGACACGTTGCAGTCTCCTACACGCTTGCCGACACGGCCGAGCAGGTTGCGGCGTCGATACGTACCGCGATCCGGCAGGCCAAAATCCAGAACGGGTTGGATGTCGACGTCGATCTGTCCGAAGACGGCAGCATTGTCACGATTGCCAACACCGGACCGCTTGTTCGCGTCGAGGGCTTCGGAACCTACGATGCGAGACTCGACGCCCGGTTGCAGATCGACCCCGGCGTGATCGTCAAGATGGACGGCTCGCGGATCGAAGTGGAGATGGGCGCTCAATTGATTGCCGAAGGGCGACTTGGTTCGGATGAAGGGGCCCCGGGCTACAAGGTGATCATGACCTCGCTGCTCGACGATCGTTACGGAGCGGGCGGGTCGTTCAACACCAGCGCGATCACCAGCGGCCACACGGCGCAGCCAGGCGATTGGGGTGGATTGTACTTCGCTCCGACGTCGTCGGGGAGCATCGACCACGCGGTCATGGCATACGGTGGCGGAATGACCGCGATCGAAGGGGGATTCGCCAACTTCAATGCGGTCGAGATTCGCCAGGCCGACGTTCGCATCGCCAATTCACGGTTTGAGAACAACGCCGCTGCCGTGGCCGCCGACCGAAACGGCCGGGGCGCGAGCAGCGCCGCGACCATTCAGGTTCGCAGTGCGCAACCGATCATCGCCAACAACGATTTCATCAATAACCGCGGTGCGGTTGCCAGTATCGATGCGAATTCGCTCGTGTCCGAAACCATCACCGATTGGGGGCGAAGCACCGGGTTCATTCGCGACTTCCAGGAGTATGCCAGCAATCACGGTCCGCTGGTCCGCGCCAACCGCATGACCAATAACGGCATCAACGGCATGGAAGTTCGCGGCGGGATCATGACGACCGAGTCGGTTTGGGACGATACCGATATTGTCCACGTCGTTTACGACGAAATCGTCGTGCTCAACTATCACCATGAAGGTGTCTTGCGGCTGGAAAGCAGCGACACGCAGAGCCTCGTCGTCAAACTTTCCGGTCCGGACGCCGGGTTTACCGCGGGCGGCGACGCATTGGAGATCGAGGACCGGATCGGTGGTACATTGCAGATCGTCGGACAGCCCGGACACCCTGTCGTCCTCACAGGCTTGAGCGACGATACAGTCGGAGCAGGCTTTACGCTGAGTAATCTGCCCCAGAACGATACCAACAACGACTCCGACGGCGACGACGGCGGCACCGGCGGATTGCTGCCGGTCGGCCCCGAAGTGGATCGCGGATTGGTCATCGATAACGACGTTGCCACCGGTACACCCGGTTTCTTCGAGGTTCGCCCCTCAGAAGGGGGCGATATCTTCGTCAGCGGAGTGACGGCCCAAGGGAATTCCACGCTGTTCGTGGATCGGGACTTGATCTTCGATTTTGAGAACTACATCGACATCGGCAGTGACGGCGGCGCGATCAACCTGGGTAGCACGAATATCACCATGCCGCCAACGCTCATTTCCCCCGACGTCGTGGCCAGCGAGGGCAACTTCCAAGGTCCCAACGGCGTGGTGAACTGGCGTGTGGAAACCTATCTCAACAACGGCGATCCCCGCGTCAACAACAAGATCACGTTCACGAGTACCGCACCGCTGGGGAACATTCGTCTCATCAATTACCTGGACGAGGACATCCAGAATTTCACCGACGACATTCTCTGGACCACCGGAACGCCGGGCCAGCCGGACTTCCGGGCCTACACCCTTGACGGTCCGGAGCGCGTCGGTTTCAGTCACGGCGGCATCTATTTGCCGGGGCCCGGACTCGCAAATGCCAGTTATGACGGCTGGGCCGCCGACGAATTCTTCGAATTGGGCACGGCAATCACAGGCGCTGGGACAACCTACTCCATTCCCGGCAATATCGACACCACGTCTCTGCCGCAGGGAAATGACGCCGATCTGGGAACCGTATACGGTCCCGACGACGTGACTACCGCATTCGCCTGGTCGGTCAACCCGAGCGCGACGTCGGCCACCATCACGTCGTTCCTGGAACTCGTTCCGCGAAACCCGGCCTCGCAACCGGGCGAGTGGCGAAGTATCCGGCTCGACGAGTACAGCAACGACCGCAACGTGGGTGTTGTCGTCGAAGCCGAGTTGCCCTTCGGCGAAACGTCCGACGCCAACTCGCATCCCAGTGCGGCGCAGACTCTCGGCAGCATCGCGCAGGAAGACAAAGCCGGTGACGACAATCTGCGGCTCGGCTTCGAAGTCCACGGCACCATCCGCACCGACGATCCGACTGATAGCGACGTTTATTCATTCAACGCCCCGGCCGGCACGGAAATCTGGCTCGACGTCGACCGCACCAATCACGCGATGGATCTGGTCGTGGAACTCGTCGACGCCGACGGCAACGTCCTCTCGCGGTCCGACAATTCGTACTTTGAGGAGTTGAACGGCTCGGTCGAAGACCTGTCGGCCGAAAGCTACTCGATGGATCGCGACTACTGGCTCCGCCATGATTTCTACACCACCAACGACCGCGACCCGGGCTTGCGATTGATGCTCCCCGGCCCGCAGGGCCAGATGCGCACCTACTACGTCCGTGTCCGCAGCGTGTTGGCCATCGGCGCCATTCCGCCGGCTGACCAGTTGGCTGAGGGGCAAACCTTCACGGTCAGCGATCGCTCCATGACCTTCACCTTCGAATTCGACTCCAACGGCAGCGTCACGGGCAACCACATCCCGGTTTCGCGAATGACCCCGGGTGGCGTGTTGCGAGATGCCGCCCAGATGGCCCAGGCCATTATCGACGCCGTCGGGGTGGCGCGATCGCATGGGCTCGAAGCGACAGCGCGTCTGCGCGACGGTCAGGTGGTCCTCGACGGCATGGGACTTCGGTTCAATCCGATGAGTGCACCGCTCGTTCACCTGGCCAACACGTCCGGCCAGTACCAGTTGCAGCTCCGGCTCCAGGAGATGCAGGAAGTACCGGGATCGACGGTGCAGTATGCCGATATTCGCTTCGCCACCAACGGAATCGAAGTGCTCGGTCAGCCGGGCCATTCGCCGTTGCTGGGAGAGTCGGCTGAGGTCGAAGGCCCGTCTCAAATCAATGTCAACGATTTGGTTGGAAATGCTCAGGATATCGGCAACCTGCTGGGCAGCGACCAGAGCACGATCGCGATCTCCGGCGCACTCGCCGGCCGTACCGACGTCGACTGGTACCGCATGACCGTCGATTACCAAGGTATCCAGCAAATTAACGGGATTTCCGATACCGGCAGCATCTGGGCCACCATGTTCGACATCGACTACGCGGACGGCATGGCCCGCCCGGACCTGACGATGTGGGTCTTCGACTCGCAGCAGCGATTGATCCTCATCGGCGGCAATTCGAACGTGACGGAGGACCAGCCCGATCCGATTAGCGGTGCGAGTATCGAGGATCTCTCGCGGGGCTCGGTCGGCCCGCTGGATCCGTTCATCGGCACAACCTATCTGCCGGAAGGCAACGGCGTGGCGTATTACATCGCCATCACGTCGTCGTTGACCACCGCCAACGTGTTGGACGACGCTTTCCCGCTCGTCCGCCGCGAGCCGGTCAACTCCGTGCGACGAATTGTCGAGGAGCACATCGAAGGGGGCACTGAGTCGTACGTGCCCGCCCAGCGCCTGTCGCTGACTCCCAATGAATTCACCCTTGGCGACGTGGTGATGTATGTGAACACCAATGGTGACCTCTACACGATCGATCCGTTCACCGGCCAGGTGGAGACCGATTTGACGCCGCTTGGCGGTTTCCTGCCCCAGTCGCCGACTCGAGTGTATCGCGACATCGCCATGCGCAACGATGCGCGCCTTTACACGACGGCCGGCCGGAGCGGCGGTGGCAATCAACACGACGCCATCGGAAATGTCCGCGAAATCAACACGGGAGACGCCCGCCAGGCATTCATCTACGAGCAAGACGAGAACATCCGTACCTACGAGTTGAACAACGCGGGCAACGGCATCCAGATTTACAATCCGGGAGTCCAGTTCGAGGCCATGACCTTCAACACCGCGGGGGATCCGCGGGATATGTGGGTGGTTGGGAATATCTCCGGCAATCCAAGCGGGTGGTCCTACACAAACAACCTGCTCTACCTGCTCGACGAAAACAACGTTGCGGAGCAGCAGGGAGGGCTTTCCACGGCGGACCGGCTGGGAACGAACATCGTCCCGCGGGGCTGGCTCACGGCCGCTCCCACGATGGTTCTGCCCACGCAGGCCACCGACACCATTGTGCCGTTCAACGACCCGGGCGATATCACAGACGGCAATACATTCCGGATCACCGACTCGGGCGGCACCCAGTACCTCTTCGAGTTCGATACGGGTCTGAATGTCCGACTGGCGGCGACCGGCGCGCAAGGACTCCGTGACGGCGATTACTTCATGCTCAACGACGGCTCCGGGCCGGAGTTTTACGAGTTCGACAGCGGCGCGGTGTTCGTCGTCCAAGCCGTCAACAACAGCCTGGATGGCGTGGAGGTAACCGTCACTCCGTCGCCGGCCACCGGCGGTGCGGGCGTCGTGATTGAATTCGATAACAACAACAGTTGGAATTCCGCCAATACGCGTCTGCAATTCACCAATGCACAGACTCCGGCCGATGTGGCGGCCAACCTGGCCGCGGCGATCGATGCAGCCACGAACATGGGAGCGACGACGATCGGCAACCGTGTTTCGATCACGGGCGACCATCCGACGAATCCGCTCACGACGACCAATCCGGCGCTGGTGAGCATCCAGGGGGCCGCGGGCACGACTCTGGGTATTGCCATACCGTTCGAAGAGACCGACACGGTAGCAGCCCTTGGCGCCTCGGTGCAATCGGTTGTGGAAGGCAATTCGTCGATCGTAGTCGGCTATGCGGAGCGTTTTGGAACGCCGGCCCAACTGGCTGCCATCGGCCACCGCTTCACATTCAACGGGGCGACGGCTTACGATTTCACCAATACCGATACAGCCGGCCCGCCGGCCATGGTCTACCAGTCGGGTGCGGATGGTACCGCGGCACCCTTTGGCGTGGAGATCCACGCCGGTATGACGGCCGACGAACTGGCGGCGGCCATCGCCCCGGTCATCAATGCGAATGTGCCAGGCGTTACCGCCACGGCCGTCGGTGGCGCGGTAGAACTCATCGGAGGCGACGTTTTGGCAACCAGCAATGGCGCCATCGTGGGCACTCCCGCGGCCGATCGCGTCGGACCGGCGGGGGGTGGTGGCGGCCAGATCACCGGCATCGCCATCGTGGAAGGCCAGATGTACGCCGTCACCAACAACGGCGACCTTTTCCGCGTCGCAAACTTCAACTCGTACGACTTCCAGGGTGTCGATCCCAGCCAGGGTTATCGGTTCATGGTCTTCACAGACAACGGTCCATCCCTGGAATTCATCCGCCATTACGACGGTGTCAGCTTCACCGGCCTGACGAAAGGGCCGAACACGGTGGAAGGGGGGGATTATTCCAGCGTCCTGTTCGCCACCTCGAGCAACCGCATCTACGCCATGGATGTCGAGGGCGATCTGCAACCGGTCTTCATGGGCGGCAACACGAGCGTAAATACGGGAGTCAGCGGGATTCAGGGCGTTGCCTTCTCGCCGATCGACTACAACCTGTGGCACACCACGGAGCGCCGCTGGGCCGATGCCGGACACGGCACCAATCAGGCCTGGGACGACAGCCGCACGGCGAGCGTTGGCCAGTATCCGGATGAGGGCGACACCAGCTACTACTTCGCCCTGGAAGGCCCCGGTTATTCCCACGAGTCGCAACCCGGCGCCGGCAACTTTGAAGACCAGCCGCGGGCCAATACCGCCGCCCTCAACACCTACAACCTCCCTGGCGGCGCCTTCGGCAGCCTGACCAGCGGCACCTTCAGTCTTGAGGGATACGAATACGAAGACAAGCCGGTTCTCTACTTCACCTATTTTGCCGAAACCCAGAACAGTGCCGATTGGGACGGCCTGCGGGTCTACATCTCCTCCGACGGCGCCGATTGGGACATGATCGGCACCAATACCGATCTGGATTGGAACCCCATCTTCCTTGACACTCAGAACCCCGGTGCTCCCGACGAACGGATCATCGACGAGATCGTCGATACCGGTGGAAGCTGGCGGCAGGCACGCGTGGACCTCAGCCGCTACGCCGGTTTGGACAACCTGCAACTGCGGTTCGACGTCTCCACTGCGAGCGACATGGAAGTGGGAGCCGATCGCGGTCAGGGCGATTACATTACGACCTCGGCGGCCACGGTGTTTGCCGACGGGGCGTTGCCCACGGCGGTCACTGCCGACGGCCGGTTCTCCGTCGAGAACACGCGGTTCTGGATGAACCAGAATCTGGTCAACGGCAACCTGGTCGGCGGACAGATGTTCGAATTCGATATGGGGCTGGCGCTCTTCCTGCCGAACGTGGCCGGCCGCTGGATTCCCGACGGCGAGTGGTTCGAGGTCTCCGATGGCATCGCCGGTCACAGCCCGGTCCGGTTCGAGTTCAACAGTGTGGGTGGAATCAATCCCGCGAGCCACGTCGAGATCGTTATTTCCTCCGACATGTCGAGCGACGAGGTCGCCGACGCGATCGTTGCGGCGGTCAACGGCGCGGCAAATCTGGATGTGGAGGGGATCAAGGACGAATTCCGCGTCTTCCTCAAGGGGGCGGTGAGTGTCACGCAGAGTGCGGCTCCTCAAGTGCGAGTGCTGGGTGATGCGCCGGGAACCGTCACACCCGGCGCCGTGGCTGTCCCGCTCATGGCCAATATGCGCGACTTCGAAGTTGCCGAGGTGCTGGCAAAGGTACTCAATCAGCGGTATTCCAGCCAGCCGCAATTCGGCGGCACCGACCAATTGCGCGCGTTCGATGCTTCGACGATTCCCCACAATAGCACGTTCACCATTCGTGCCGTCGATAGCCAGGGAATCTACCAGTCGATCACGTTCGTCTTCGACCGCGTTGGCACCAACACCGGCCCCACGGCCATCGACATTTCTGCAGCCGTGACCGCAAACGATGTGGCGGCTGCCGTGGTCGCTGCCATCAATACCTATGCCGCCGCGATCCCGGCGCCGCTCCAGCTTTCGGCTACCCAGGTGGGCGACATTATCGAATTGGATGGCCCGATCAGTTTCGTGGATGCCGACGGTCCGCTGGAGCACCTGAACCGCTACGAAACCACGGCCAATCGCGATTCGGGACTCGACACCTTGATGCATCTCTACGGCCAGCGGCTGACAACGCCTGGCATGCTCGGACACGGCGACAGCCTCTACGGCGATCAGACCTCGAAAAATTACGGGGATCCGAGCAGCTCGAATCGTTTCTCGCACTTCGCACGGGGCCAGAACAACGCCTTCGAAGGGTTCTACATCGACGACATCATCATCGGGTTTGCCGAGCGCGGCGAGATGGTCACCGCGGCGCCGGCCGATAACTCGGCGTTCGATTTCCACACTTCCGTCACGACGACCCCGATCATTGTCGAGGGTGAATACACTCTTGAAATCCGCCGCGGCGAAGATTACGGGCAGCGGCCCGTGCCCTCGATGCCGTCGGACTGGCTGCAACTGAACCAGTGGGTCGACACGAACGATCGTCTGGCGAACGGCTTCACGGTCCTGGTTCCGCCCGCGTCGGAGATCGCCCACCGCGACACCTTCGTGATCAGCGACGGCCTGCACGAGAAGACGTTCATTTTCCTGGACGTGACGATGGGAGGCGGAGCCGGCGGCATGGTGGCCGTCTATTTCAACGCCGCGATGAATGCCGCGGAGATGGCCGCGGCCGTCGCGGCTGCCGTCAACTCGGCGGCCCAGTTGCCGGTCGACAAGGTGCTCAACGTGACCGCGAGTTTCGGGGCAACCAGCGACCGCGTCGATCTGTTTGGCGCGACCAATGTGAGCGGACTCGATCACGTTATCTACGGCCCGGATGCCGGGGCGAAGATCGTGGGTACGGCATTCCCGCAAGGGGGCGTGCTGATCAGCGATACGGTCGATGCCGCCGAGGCGGATGCGGCCGAACGCCTGATCGAGAAGATTCTCGGCCCTGGCGTCTCCCTGGTTCCGGGCACGGCCGTCTATGTGGGAGGACAGAACTCCTCCGGGTTCTGGAGCGACGGTGTCAATGAGGGGATTATTCTTACCAGCGGCAACGCCAACTTTGCGGAAGGGCCGAATTCCAACGACGGCAGCACCGGAACCGCCTCCGGGGACGGCGACGCCGATCTGGATCCGCTGGTTGCTCCGTACACGACCGAAGACACTTCCATGCTCGAGTTCGAGTTCGATTTCGTGGGAGGTGACCTCACGTTCGAATATGTTTTCGCATCGGAAGAGTACAACGAATTCGTCTACAGCTACTACAACGACGTATTTGCATTCTTCCTGGAAGGACCCGGCTTCCCCAAACAGAACATCGCACTCGTTCCCGGCACCACGAGTACGCCGGTGGCGATTGACACCGTCAACGGGGGCCTTCCCTACGGGGATCCGAATGCCTCCTATCCGGAGTTGTACAACAATAACGACCCGAATGAAGGCGGCCTCTTCCTGGGAGAGATCGGCTACGATGGCTTCACCGATATTCTCACCGCCCGGGCGGCAAACCTCCCGGCCGGCCGTTATCGCATGAAGTTGACCGTTTCCGACACCGACGACCATGTTCTGGACAGCGGCGTGTTCATCAAGGCGGGTACGTTCTCCAACATCATCGATGCGGGAAACGAACCAGACGAGATTAAGGTCGTCCGCACCAATCTTGGGGACCAGAACCACAAGCGGCAGAAGGGTCAGATCGTGATTGCCAACAACAGCATCACGAACTCGCTGGAATACGGTATCGTTGTCGCGCCGACTCAGCGCGATGGGGCCGGTGATTGGGCGCATCCCGCTTCGGGTCGCACGATCAACGAGCCGAACAACCTCGTGCCCGGCATCATGATCGAAAACAACCTCGTCGCGTACAGCGGCGATGGCGGTATCCGCTTCAGCGGCGACACAAACCCGGCCGGCCAGCCGGTAGGGGCGATTCCCTTCGGCCGCATCGTCAACAACACGATCTTCGGTTCTGCCAACTCGCCGGAAGGGATTGGGATCCTCGTGGAGAATGCGGCCGGCCCGACGTTGCTCAACAACATCGTGGCCGGGCTGAATGTCGGCGTGCAGGTCGACGCCTCCTCGGCACCCAATACCGTCCTCGGCGGCATGCTCTATCAGGGCAACAGCCAGGCGGTCGTCGGCACTTCGGTCGGCTCGTTCGCGGTCACGCTCGCTCCGACCGATACCCTGTTCGTCGACGCCGACGGCGGCAATTTTTACCTCGATCGCGGGTCGTTGGCAATTGATAGTTCGATCGATTCGCTGGAAGAACGCCAAGGCTACTTCAACAGCATTCTCGATCCGGCCGGTATCCCCGTCTCCCCGATTCTCGCTCCCGAGGAGGACCTCTTCGGCCAGTTGCGGCGCGACGATCCCTCGGCGGCCTCGCCTGCCGGGCTCGGCCAGAATGTGTTCAAAGATCGCGGTGCCATTGATCGGGTCGACTTCGTGGAGCCCACGTCGAGCGTCACGGTGCCCCTGGACAATGGGCCCGACGACGAACTGGGCACGATCACGAACGACGTCAAAATCGTCGGCCAGAAGGTTCTCAAGTTCACGATCCAGTTGAGGGATACCGGCGGGATCGGCATCTACGATACGACAGTCAAGCCTGAGGCAATCCATCTGTACCGGGACCTCGACGAAGCGACGTACCTGAATCCGCTGACGCGGGATGCCGAACTCGTCGAAGGCATCGACTACAGCATGGTCTACAACAGCACGAACGACACGATTGATCTGATCCCCCTTTCCGGCCTCTGGGCGGAAGGCTACGACTACACGATCGTTCTCGACGACACCATTCGCGATCGGGCCGACAACCCGCTCCAGCCGAACCGCTACAGCGGCACCTTCAACGGCCTGACGGTCTTCCAGATTTCGCTCGCCGGCCTCGATTTCGGCGACGCTCCGGACGATCCGAGCAAGGCGACCGATTACCCGACCTACCTGAACAGCGATGGTCCCCGCCATGTGATCTACAGCGGGTTCCACCTCGGAGCGAAGGTTGATAGCGAGACCGATGCGCGTGCGGCCAACGACGCCGACGGCGACCTCTGCGACGACGGCGTAACGCTGGCCGGGAGCGGCATGCTTGCCGGTAAGAACGCCACGTTCACCATCAACGCGACGATCCAGAACCAGAACCTCTTGGATTTCTACGGCGGAGTGGCCTGGGTCTCCGCTCGGTTCGACTTCCAGCAGGACGGCGATTTTGACGACTTCACGCCCGACGGCGACGGAGTCAGGGACTACAAGGTCGTGATCCCGGTCAGCGATGGGGATACCACGCTGACGGTTCCGGTTCCCACCGGTATCAGCGGTGCGGTCTTCGCGCGGTTCCGGTTTGGCAGCCTGGAGAGCGAAGTCACCCTGTTGACGGGTCAAGCGTCAGACGGCGAGGTCGAGGACTATGTGTTCGAGGTGGTGGAGTTCCTGAAGGATTTTGGTGACGCGCCCAACAGCACGAGTGCCCAGGGCACACCGCAGACCTATCCGGTGACGGAAGCCGACAACGGTGCCTGGCACTCGACCAACGATATCACGGTCTATCTCGGCACCGTGATCCCGGATTCCGAACTCGACGGCGTTCCAACTCGGACGGCCGAAGGCGACGACATGGCCCGAACCGACGACGAGGACGGGGTCGATGTGGCGAACAAGGTGTTCGTGGCCGATGGCAGCACTGTGAACACGATTTCGGTCACGGTGAGCGGACAGACATTGATGACGGCCTATCTGAATGGCTGGTTCGACCTGGATGCCGATGGCGAGTGGGATTCCGGCGAGCAGATCATCAGCGGCTTCGACGCGGATGCCAAATTCGATTTCACCGGAACGACGTCTATCACTCGTTCTTTCACGTTCACGATTCCGGAACTGCCGGGCGGGCTGGAACAGGCCGTTTCTTACGCCCGGTTCCGCGTCAGTTCCTCCCAGGCGTACCAGGACGGATTCGCCGGCGGGCTTGCCGCCGACGGAACGAGCGTGGTCGACGGCGAGGTGGAAGACTACCGGGTGTTCGTTGTCAGCGAGGCTCGCGACTACGGCGACGTGCCGGACGGCATGGCCAGCGGCGACTATCCCACGCTCATCTCGAGCAACGGGGCCAGCCATCTGGTTATTCCGGGCCTCTCGCTTGGCCAACGGATCGATGCCGAATACGATGGCCAGCCCAGTGCGATGGCACGCGGCGATGATCTCGCCTATCCGACCGGCGGCGGCAACGACGAAGACGGCGTGCTGTTCCAGGTCGGCGGCACCGACGCTTACAGCCGGCTTGTGCCGGGAGGTACGGCACTGGTCGAGGTGAACGTTGCCAACTCCCTCCCGGGAAATCAGCAGGCCTATCTGTACGGCTGGATCGACTTCAACCACGACGGCGATTGGAGCGATGCGGGCGAGCAGGTCTTCGGCGATTCCAGCGGCGGGCTGGCCGTTTCGGCGGGCACCAACACCCTGTCGATCGATATTCCCGAACTCTTCGATCCGGCCGATCCGGCGGCGATCTCGGTCCTGGGCGACACCTATGCCCGATTCCGCCTGAGCACCGATGCGGATCTCTCCTACGACGGCCCGGCGAGCGATGGCGAGGTGGAAGACTACCTCGTTACCATCGAAATCGGCGACGCGACCATCCGCGGCAAGAAGTTCGATGACCAGGATGCCGACGGCATCTACGATTCGTCGGTCCAGGGCACCGTGCCGCCGATCGAGCTGGTGACAGTCGGTCTCGGCCCAACCGTGCTCAATAATACCGACAATTCGTGGACCGGCTCGACAGCCCTCGGATTCGATTTCGAGTTCTACGGAGAAACCTACAATAGCTTCTATGTGAGCTCCAACGGCCTGGTGTCGTTCGACTATCCCTTCACCCCCGCCACCAATCCGGGATTCCCCATGGCCAACATGGCCGTGATTGCCCCCTTCTGGGCCGACGCCGACATGACCCAGAGCGGCGGGTCCGTCCATGTGTCGTACGGGACGAGCCAACGAGGCAATCCGTTCATCCAGGTTGACTGGAACGATGTGGGCTATTACGACCGCTCTTCGGTCGGCAACCTGAATCTCCGCAATACGTTCTCTCTCTACATCGAAGACGCCGCAGCCGGCGACATCGTGGCCTTTGTCTACGACACGATGCAGTGGACGACCGGCGACCTGGGAGGCACCAATGGATTCGGCGGATTCGGTGCGGAGATTGGTTTCAATTCCGGACAGGGAACCCAGTTCTACAGCGAGGCGCGCCCGAACAGCCAGCAGGGGCTCAGTGCGCTGCTCGCGTCGACCGACAACGGTGTGCTTGGTTATCGAATGGACCCCACGACCGGGTTGCTGGCCAAGGGCGAGCCCGGGCTTGCCGATGTGAAGGTCTACCTCGACTACGACGGGGATGGGGCTCTCGACGTGAACGAACCCTGGACGGTTACCCGTTCGGACGATCTGAGCACGCCCGGCGTCGACGAGACGGGCGATTTCGAATTCACCGGCCTGTTCGGCGGGACCTACACGGTGCGCGAAGTGCTCACCGGGGACTGGCGGCAGACGTATCCGGAGGCCGAACTGAGTTATCTGCCTGACGTCAACGGCAACAAAATCCAGGCGATCGCCGCTTCGAACCTGGCCGACGGCGACCGATTCCTGGTCGGCGACGGAACCACTTCCGTGCAGTTCGAGTTCGAGAACACGAATCTTGGCAACGGCACGTTGGGCGGGGCCGTGGCCGTCAACTTCACCCCCGCCATGTCGGCGGCCCAGGTGGCCGATGCGATCGCCGCGGCCATCAACGCACAGGCGATGAATCTATCGGCTTCGGTGGACCTGACCGTTTCGCCCAGTGGCGATGTTGTGGTCCTCGTCGCCGATACAGTCGCCGACCCGGCCGCGGTGGTGTCGATCAACCCGCAAACGTCCATGTTGGCGATTCTCGGCAATTCGCGAATCAACGCCGACCGGTCTTACACGGTGGAAGTCGGTGCCGGCGAAACCTACAGCGGACTGCAGTTCGGCAACCACAAACTGTCCACGATTGCCGTGGGCGACGTGAGCGTGGCCGAAGGGGCGGAGGGAGAATCGACGGTCGTGAACGTCACCTTCGAACGCCGCGGCTCCTTTGGAGCCGCCCTTCAGGTCAACTACCACACGGTTGACGGTAGTGCGAAAACCGGCCCTGGCTATGACGATTACCAGGCCGTGACAAACGGTTCGTTTATCTTCGATCCCCAGGATGAGCCCCAGGCGACCTGGAATATCGAGGCGGTCACCCACAACCGCACGAACGACTACGACTACCACGTGTCGGGCGACTCGATCGTGTTTGAAGTCGCCGACGGGAACGATTGGGAGATTCTCGTTTACAACGACACGGTCGGGGGCGAGCCCGTCCCGCTGACCAGCAATCTCACCGACGATCGGTTTGCCGATTTGTACCGTATCGGTACGGGCGATTCGGGCACGATCTACGCGGTCTGGGCCGGTGTGGATCCGGCTCCTGGCCAGACCGACTACGAGATCTTCTTCGGCGAAATCGAGGTCACTTCGAGCGGTTTGAACATCGTTCGCACCGTTCAACTCACGCAGAACGCCACCGACGACAAGAGCCCGAAAGTGTCGGACTCTCACGTAACCTGGTGGGGAATCGACACGGCCGGCGATCGCGACATCTACCTCCTCGATGTTGCGACGATCGGAACCGCTGCCGCCCAGATTGTCAACATCTCCAACAACGACTACGACGATTTCGATCCGGTGGTCGACGGCGACCGGGTGGCCTGGCATGCCCAGGTCGGCCAGGGGACGGAGATCTTCCTCTGGGACGGTTCGGGAACTCGCCGCGTGACGAATAACCAAGCCGGTAACACGTCGCCACAGCTCGACGGCAACTACCTCGTGTGGCAGGGCCGCAACGGCACCGACTACGAGATCTTCGTCTACGAGATCGACACCCGGCTCACAACCCAGATCACGTCCGACGGCTATGACGATGTCATGCCCAGGATCGACGGCGACAATATCGTGTGGCAGGGTGGCGCGTCCAGCAATCGGGAGATTCTCCTGTACAACATTGTCGACGCCGGCTCTCCCAGCAACATCTCCAACAGCTTCGGCCTCGACGAACGTCCCGAGATCGACGGCGATCAGATCGTCTGGCACACCTTCGACGGAGTTGACTGGGAAGTCATCTTCTTCGACCTCAGCAAGCCGTTCCTGCCCTCGAACGTCTCCAACAACCTGGATTACGACTGGGGGCCGCAGATTTCCGGCGAATTGCTGGTCTGGCGGAGCAACGACGGGGTGGACTACGAAATCATCGTGGCCTCCCAGAACGACCCGGTTGCCGTCCAGCAGGTGCAGTTGATTATCAACGGCGACAATAACCTGGAGGATGATGAAACGTTCCACGTCGTCATCGACAGTGTTACCGTCAATGGCGCGCCGTGGGGCAACTTCGATGCGACTGTCCAGGGTACGATCGGCATCTACAACGACGACGGACAGCTCGATTTCGGCGACGCCCCGGCCAGTTACTACACTCGTATTGCCGACAACGGTCCTCGCCACGTCACCCAGCCCGGCGACACTGCCAATGAGGGCTACTATCTCGGCGCGAAGATCGATTCGGAGACCGACGGTCTCCCGTCGGCCGGCGCCGACGGCGACGACAGCCTCACTTCTCCCGACGAAGACGGCGTGAGCATCCGATCGCACTGGCTGCCGGGTGGCACGGTCCAGTTGGTCGTCACCGCGTCGAAGGCCGGGTACTTCCAGGGTTGGGCCGACTACAACGGCGATGGCAACTTCGGCGACATGTTCGGCGTGGAAGACACGGGAGAGCGATTGACCTTCACCAATCAGAGTTCCGCTTCGTCCTGGTCGATCCTGCTGCAGCCCGGCGAGAACGTGCTGACCATCGAGGTGCCCGCCGATGCGAACTTGGGCGATACCTACGCACGATTCCGATTCAGCCGCGACGGCGGCCTGAGCTACATCGGCTCGAGTCTCAACGGGGAAGTCGAGGATTATGCGATCTCGATCTCGGAGGATCAGCCCGGTGTCAAGATCACGCCCACCAACCTGACGAACGACGTGATTGAAGGCGGCATCACCGACACCTATCAGGTGGTTCTGACTGCCAGACCCACGCAGACCGTGTGGGTGAATATCGCCGGTGACGACGACGTGACGACGACGACCCAGCAGTTGAAATTCACTCCCGACAATTGGGATGTTGCCCAAACGGTGACCATTCGCGCCGTGGATGACACCATTGCCGAATTGCCGGCGGACAACATCGGATGGCTGACACACACCACGCAGAGTCTCGACCTCGCCTACAACGACCTGTCGATCCCGCAGGTGAAAGTCAACGTCACCGACAACGATCTGGCCAAGGTGCAGGTCTACCGTACCGGCGGATCCACGCGAGTCAAGGAAGACGGCAGCCTGACCGACACCTACGAGGTGGTTCTTCCCTCGATGCCGGTGGGCAACGTGAACGTGGCTGTCGACGGCGGAGATCAGTTGCTTGTCTCGAAGACCGCCGGAGGTGCTGCCACCGCGAGTATCGACCTGGAGTTCTCTCCGTCGAACTGGAACGTCCGGCAGATCGTCTACGTCCGGGCAGTCGACGACCCGATTGCCGAAGGCGACCCGTCGGTCCCCTTGGCCAATCGCGAGCACGTTGGCACGATCAGTCATACCGCCAGCAGCCTCGACGATTTGCTTTACGACACGTTGGGAGCGGGTATCGATAGCGTCACGGTGCAGATTGGCGATAACGATACTCCCGGCATCGAGATTCTGGGCAGCGATTCGCTCTCCGTGACCGAGGGCAGTTCAACGCCCGGCAGTTACCAGATCAGGCTCCTCTCCAAGCCCACCAAAAACGTCCTGGTAACGATGCAGCCGGACGCTCAGGTTTCGGTGACCACGGCCAGCCCGTTGATCTTCACGCCGACGAACTGGAACGAATACAGGACCGTGCAGGTTCTTGCTGTCGACGACGCGGTTGCGGAAGCATCCCAGACGGGCCAGGTGTCCCATGTCGTCTCGAGCGACGACGCCTTCTACACCGGATTGACCCTCAGCCCTGTGGCTGTCGGCATTGTCGACAACGATGTGGCGGGAATCGCGATCACCGACGGCGGCTCGCTGGATGTTGTCGAAGGTGGTGCCGGCGACACCTACCAGGTCAGTCTTACCTCGAAGCCGACCGCCGATGTGGTTGTAACCATCGTTCGCGGCAGCCAGCTTTCGACCGACGTGGCGGCCCTGACCTTCACGCCCGACAACTGGAGTCTGCCGCAAACCGTTGCGGTCTCTGCGGTGAACGACGCGATTGCCGAAGGGAACCACTCAGCCGTCATCGGCCACTCGGTCCAGTCGACCGATCTGGCCTACCATCACATGGATATTCCGTTGCGAACGGTGAACATCACCGATAACGATGCCGCGGACGTGCTGATTTCGGCCAGCGGGACTCTGGGCGTCACGGAAGGCGGGACGACAACTCAGTACGAGATCGTGCTGGCTTCCGCTCCAGCCTCGAAGGTGACCGTCACCCTCGACGGCGGCGACCAGATTGTGCTCGTTCCCACCGAGATCGTTTTCACGGCAGCCGATTGGAACCAGCCCCGGATCGTGACCGTGCGGGCCCTCGACGACTCCGTTGCCGAAGGGAATCATTCGACCACGATTGAG
Source organism: uncultured Planctomycetaceae bacterium (assembly GCA_964429355.1). Lineage (GTDB taxonomy): Bacteria > Planctomycetota > Planctomycetia > Pirellulales > Thermoguttaceae > JAAYAY01. The sequence goes on from CAYSCH010000026.1 coordinate 20,157, forward strand.
CACACGGTGGCAAGCAGCGACCCGAACTACAACGGCCTTGCCGTCGACAATGTACCCGTCGCGATTACCGACAACGATACGGTCGGAATCCTGATCACGGAAACCGATGATTCCACCGACGTCTCGGAAGCCGGGCAGACCGACGTCTACCTGGTGAGTCTGCGATCGCAGCCGAGCGCCACCGTCACGATCCAGATCCTGACGGACGGGCAGGTCAAAACTCTGCCCGCAACCCTGACCTTCACACCGCTGAATTGGAACCAGGCGAAGACGGTTGCTGTGAGCGCCGTGTCGGATGTTATCCCCGAGGGCGACCATACGGGCACGATTTCCCACGTCGTCAGCAGCGACGATCCCGACTATGCCGGGCTCACACCTGCCGAGCTGATGGTCAACATTGTGGATAACGACACCGCCGGCGTCGTGATCACTCAGACCGGCGCGGGAACTGCCGTCACGGAAGGCGGAGCCACCGATACCTACACGGTCGCACTGGTATCGCAGCCCACAGCCAACGTGACGATCACGATGACGGCCGCCAGCGACGTGTCGACGTCTCCCGTGCAGTTGACCTTCACCAGTACCAACTGGTCCACGCCGCAAACCGTGACGGTCTCCGCGATCGACGACCTGGTCGACGAAGAAACCGAATCGGTGGCAATCAAGCACGTGGTTACCAGCACCGACACGATGTACAACGGTCTGGCCGTCGGCCAGGTGCTTGTACAGGTCACCGACAACGATGAAGGGACCCCGACCGAGACCCTGAATCTCGTCGGAACCGCCGGCGCCGACAAACTGGAACTCGTTCGTGGCGCGGTGCTTACCGTCAAGTTGAACGACCAGCTCGTCTACGAAGGGACCGGCGTCCACACCGTCACCTTCGACGGACTGGCCGGCGCCGACGAGGTGGATGTTACCGGTGCGGCCGAATACGAAAAGGTCGTTCTCGGTGCTTCCGCCGTGAGCCTGACGGGAACCAACTTCACCTTCACGTCCGCCAACATCGAGCATGCGGTCATGGAAAGCGGGGGCGGAAACGACCTCGTGGAAGTCACCGATTCGGCTGGCGACGATACGCTGACGGCTGGACCCACGCAGCTCGTACTCGCCGGTGCCGGTTTCAGCCATCAGGCCGACAACTTCTACGAGATGCAGATCTACGCCCGCAACGGCGGCTACGACGTCATTGACCTCACCGATTCGGCCGGCAAGGACAAGGTTAAGGTCGAAACCAACGACACGGTCAAACTCTACAACGCGAACTACCTCATCCGAGGCAAGTTCTTCGAAGAGATCAACGTCACTTCGACCGGCGGCAGCGATCAGGCTCGGATCTGGGACACGCCTGCCAACGATACGGTCACCGCTTCCTACCAGGAGGTGGTCTTCACCTCCGGAACGAATCTGGACGAGCCGGAGATGCTCCGCCAGAAGGTGACCGTCCAGGGCTTCGAGAATGCGAGCGTCTTCGCAACCATGGGTGGCTACGACGTCCTCACGATGTTCGACACGCCCGACGACGACAAGGCCATTCTGCGGTCGCACAAAGTGCAGATGAACCCGCGCACCGACGCCAATCCCTACGACTACCAGATCATGGGCCGAAGTTTCGACATGGTCCATGCCCAGGCGTCTACCGGTGTCGATGTGGTTCGGCTTCACGACACCGCGGCCGTCGATCTGTTGACAGCCGCTTACGTCGAAGGGAAGTCGTTTGCCACCCTGTCGAAGCCGGCCAACGGTACCGCAATGACCATGATGTACGACGCTCGCGGATACGACACTGTGAACGCTGTGAATGACCAGAAGGATTCGCCGAAGAACAAGAAGGATGTGGACGCGGCCGTGGACTTCCTCATGCTTGACAACGACAACTACTGGGAGGACATTTAGGCCCGCTAACAAGACCACCGATTGTGCACATCCACGTCTGTGGGAGTTTCGTACGCCTTGTCAGGGCTTCTTGGAGCCCAAGGGAGACCTTTTATGGACTTCTGCCATAAGTTCTAATAATACGCTCCTGGTTTCCAGCCGAGCGTGAGGAGCATGGTGTCTCCAGATCCAGTCAATCCGGCGACCGGGCCCGAGATCTCCAAAGCCGAGATCCGGGCCCTTGCGATTCAACTCCGGCAAAATCTTGCCGAGAAGGATCGGCGGAGCGCCGCCATTTGCGAGAGATTCCGTGCGATTCCCCAGTTTCGCGGTGCCGAGACGGTTCTCGTCTTCATGCACATTCGCGATGAGGTGCGCACGACCGACCTTGTAGCACACCTCCTGCAAAGCGGCAAGAAAGCCGTCATCCCCTATTGTGCCGGCAACAACCTCGAACTTTATCACCTCACCGATCTGACCGAACTCTCCCCCGGCGTCCTCGGCATCCCCGAACCGAGACCCTCCTTGCGTTCCCTTGCCGAGAGGCGCGTGACGCCTGAGGAACTGGATCTGCTGGCCGTTCCCGGAGTCGCCTTCGATCCAGGGGGGGGCCGCGTGGGATACGGGCGCGGTTACTTCGATCGGCTGCTCCGGAAGCTGCGGGCCGGCGCCGTCTCGGTCGGCATCGCTTTCCAGTGCCAACTGTTCGACCGGGTGCCGATGGAATCCCACGACGTCCCCCTCGATGCGGTCGCGACCGAAGATGCTCTCTATTGGGCGAAGTGAAGATCCCGCCATGAAGGCAAAGCGAATTGTTGTGACCGGCGCCAGTCGCGGACTGGGCCGGGCGATGGTCGAGGGCTTCATTGCCGCGGGGCATATCGTTGCCGGATGTGCCCGGACAGCCAACGCGATCGAACAATTGCAGCGGGCGTACTGCCGGCCTCACCGGTTCGACGTGGTGGACGTTCGCGGCGACGCCGTCGTCAAGTTGTGGGCTAGGGAGGTGCTGGCGGAGGGGCCGGTCGACCTGCTGGTGAACAATGCCGCCCTGATCAATGAAAATGCCCACCTCTGGACCGTTCCGGCGGCTGAGTTCGATGACCTGTTCGACGTCAACGTCAAGGGAACCGCCAACGTGATTCGCCACTTCCTGCCGGCAATGATCCAGCGGCAGTCGGGCGTTGTCGTGAATTTCAGTTCCGGTTGGGGACGATCGACGTCGCCCGAGGTAGCCCCTTATTGCGCTACCAAGTGGGCCATCGAAGGGCTTACTCGTGCCCTTGCCGAGGAACTCCCCGCCGGCATGGCCGCCATCCCGCTCAACCCCGGCATCATCGACACTCAGATGCTCAGAAGTTGCTTTAGCGATTCCGCCTCCGCCTACCCCACCGCCCAGCACTGGGCCCTCCGTGCCGTCCCCTTCCTGCTCCAACTCGGCCCTCAAGATAACGGCCGGCCCCTCACCGTTCCCGAATAATGCCGAGTGGTCAGGCCTGAGCGACGGCGTGCCTCAAGGGTGATACCAAGGTTCTGGCATAAACACACCACTCGGCAGGCCGACCGCCCCCAACGTTTCTTGTATGCACATGCCATGCAATAGGGGTTTTTGCAGCACCCCACTGCCGGGTTGGATCGACTTACGGCCCGGGCACGGGGCGTAACTCTATCGTATGTCAATACTTGCGCAAGTCCGCTTCGCCCGACTTTTTGCGCCGCCACGAAGATACGGTGCAAAACCTCACAATCCTCGGCACAGTTCCTGGACGTAGACCACGTTTTCCGGAGGGGTTTCGTAGGGCAAGGCGCTGGTACCGAAGCAGGTATTCTCACGGCCTGCAGCCAGCGCGGCGATCCGTTCAACTTCCGCCCGGAGTTGCTCACGAGTTCCTTGGGCCATGATCCGCGGAGACGCATTGATGCGAACTCGGACATCCGTGCGGTCCCACACCTTGCGCATGAAGGCCTCCTGATCCGTCTCGATCGGATTGATCAGGTACCCGGTGCCGGTTTCCAGGAGGGAGTCGAGAATCGGCTCCGTATTGCCGCCGATGACGCACGGCACGGGGTGCCCTACGATCTCGGCGGTACCCGCCATGATCGCTTTGAGCGCCGGAAGTTCCACCTCGCGGAACATCCGGGGCGAGAGCAGCGGAGGCGCGGCGGCCGACTCAAAGAAGGCTACATCGAGCCCGGCGTCGACGACGGCCTGGGCGAAGCGAAGCTGGCCTTCGACCAGGACCAGCAGCGTCTTGGCCGCAAACTCCGGCCGAGTTGCGATCTCCACCAGCAGCGGTTCCATCCCGAGGAGATTGCTGGCAATCGACATCGGGCCCGCCATGGGAAGACGCACGTCGGCCTGGGGGAACCGGTCGGCAAGACGCCGCGCGGCCGCCAGTGCGATTGGGATCCGGCCCGCCCTGCCCGGATCAAACGGAGTCAGGCGGCCCAGTTCCTCCAGGTTGTCGCACAACGGTCTGAGGATCGCGGGGATTCCCGTGCCTTGCGGTTGGGCAACCGTGGCTCCGTAGGCCTCCGCCTCCAGGTTGTAGATGTCGATGGAAACAACGACCGGCGTATGTCCGTATCGCCGATAGGCCTCCGAGTGCGCTTCAAACGTCAGATCGGCGCTCCGCGAGACCTCCCAGGGTGTGCGACCGATCAGGAAGGCAGCGTGTTCGTAGACGGCCGGGGTACAGTCCATTGGATCCGGATGGCCTCCGCCTGCAGTTCGACTACCAGCGGAACTGCTGACACCAGTACACGTTTCCGTCATTGCTTTGGTACGCGGCAACCCCAATGTGCCGGTAGCTGCGATTGAGGATGTTGGCACGGTGGCCGGAGGAACCCATCCATCCGCCCAACGCCGCCTTGGTCGTGGTATACCCCATGGCGATGTTTTCGGCAACGCCACGGCTGTGCTGGAGGAGGCGCGAACGAGCCATCCAGATCGTGTGTTGTCGCGCCGACTTCATCAGGTTTTCATCCACCACCAACGCCGGTAGGCCGTGCCGGGCACGCTGAGCGTTCGTCTCCTCAACAATCGCCTTCTCGATGGCAATGAGTTGGATCTTCTGGTCCGCTGCCGGCTTGGCAGATGCGCCCTCGGTGGGCACTCGCTTCGTGTCGTCCGTCAATTGTGACGCGGGCACCGTGACGGGTTTGGCAGTTTGGCCCTCCGCGGGGACAGTGGCCAACAGGATGCACAGCATGAACTGGGCGAGCATGGCGTCCTCCAGGTGTGGTCAGGGTTCTCGCCCACGTTTGGGCAATCTGCGACGACTTTGCGGGCAGAACTTTCCAGGTTAGCCGGTGGAAAGTGGATTGCAAGAGGTGGATCAACATTGCCGAATCATCCCCCCCTGCAGAATGGAGGACTGCACTTCGCCGGTCCCTTCTTAGCTCGGCGGAGGCCGGAAATCGCTCTCAGAACGGAGGAAAGAGGATGAAACGCGAGACTACCCAGTCCTCGGGGGGAATCGCAAAGGTCGCCTCAGACATCAACAGATGAGTTGCCCAAGTAGAGCTGCAACACTTGGCTCTGGACCTTGATGGCTCGAAGAAGAATCCAGACATGCTCACTGCTGAACTGAGACGGGCTTTGCCGGGAGATCTCCTCCAATTCTTCCGTCATTGCCGCGTGCTGATCGGTGGCCGCCTGGAGACGCATCCCCATTTCATTCCAGGCATCCGCCAGCACGTCTTCATCTTCCAGGGTGCCGATATCGCTCACATAGTTGATGAGCAGAAGGCAAAGGCGCGCCACGTCGGCGGGCTGAGCGTCCGGCTGAGCCGATTCGATGCGAGCAGCGAGGTCTTGGCAGTTGAGGCTCATGAAAATCGGTACGAGGACGGGAAGAATTTGGACGCTGGTTCGTGTCGAGGAGTCTTGATGCCGCGGATGGCACACAGGAACAAGGTCTGCGCAACTTTAGCACGCGTTGGTGTAAACATCGGGATTTCTTGAATTGACAGCCTGTTGTGAGCGGCCGCGGGTATGGATGACCGGTTTGTGCCGGTTGCGGCGCCGGTTGATGGTGGGAGGACTGGAGGTATAATCAGACTCTCCACCCGGAGGTAGCAGGAGGTGGCTGGAATCACCACCGCCGCCGAAATCGCTATCCGATCCACCCTGCAAGGAGATCTCCACGACATGGCAGAACTCGGCGTCAATATCGATCATGTGGCCACCGTGCGACAGGCCCGAAAGACGTATGAGCCCGACCCCGTTTGGGCAGCCACGCTGGCGGAGTTGGGAGGAGCCGACGGGATCACGATTCACTTGCGAGAGGATCGTCGCCACATTCTCGATCGCGACCTGCGAATTCTGAAGGAAACGGTTTGTGTGAAACTGAACCTGGAAATGGCTTGCGACGACGAGGTCACCGCCATCGCATGTGACGTTCTTCCCGATCAGGCCACACTCGTGCCGGAACGGCGCGAGGAGGTCACAACGGAAGGCGGGCTCGATGTGATCGGTCAGGCGGAACGAGTCCGCCGAACAATCGACCGGCTGCATGAGTCAGGCGTATCCGTAAGCCTGTTCCTGGACCCCGATTTGCGGCAGATCGAGGCGGCCTCCCAACTGGGGGTGTCGGCGGTAGAGTTGCATACCGGACAGTATGCCTTGGCCCAGCCTGGGAAAGACCAGATTACCCAACTCGGAGTCCTCAAGAAGGCAGCGGCAGCGATTCGTTCGGCTGGCATGGCGCTCCATGCCGGACACGGTCTGACCTATCGAAACGTCGTTCCGGTCGCGACAATCGACGACATGCACGAGCTCAACATCGGCCACAGTATCATTGCCCGAGCGATCATGGTCGGCCTGGAACGCGCCGTCCGGGAGATGAAGGACCTCGTTCGCAGACAGGGCCGCTGACACCAGCTCAACCACCTAACGGAGCACGCCCGCACGATCTGCGAGAAACAGGCAGAGGATCAGGACGATAATGCCCCACCAGCACGACATGTGAAATGCCGCCAGCACGGCGGCCGTCAGGCATGCTGCGAAAGTCAGGAAGTAGATCAGGAATCGTACCATTGTGAGTTTCTGCACAAGCGAGCGGTTCAGGGACGAGTCTACAGCGTACCTACAGTCACCGCAACCGGCCGTCCCCACTTGCGAGTTAGGCCGTTGTGGATGAAGCGGGGTTGGGATAGACTGGGTTTTGCGATGGTGCCCCTGTCGGGCAGTGCTCTGGTGGCTTGCGATCTGCGCCGCCAGATGGTAGTTCCATTGAGGGAAGCAACGGACGATGCGGATTTCGGTCGGGAGCGACCATCGCGGTGTTGCGATGCGACAGAAGATCATCGATTTGCTTAAGCGACTTGGACAGAAGGTCGCTGAGGTTGGGGCAAATGGTGACCAGTCGGTCGACTATCCGGATGTCGCCGCAGCCGTTGCCCGTCAGGTGAGCCGTGGAGAGGCCGATCGTGGCATTCTGATTTGCGGCACCGGTCTGGGAATGTCGATCGTCGCCAATAAGTTTCCAGGTGTGCGAGCGGCACCGTGTCACGACGATCTGACGGCCGAGTTGAGCCGCCGCCACAACGACCTGAACGTTCTCTGTCTGCCTGGCGACATTGTCGGAGAGCGAATCGTAGATCGCTTGGTGGAAATTTGGCTGACTACTCCTTTCGAGGGAGGCAGGCACTCGCGACGAGTTGCCAAGATATGCTCCTTAGAGGGAAGTAACGCCGATTCGTATCGTGACAGTCGACCTTGAAATGTTGTGACAGCTGGCTGGAAATCGGGTCCAGACACTCTCCTCGTTCCTGATTTGACGAAATTCTCACGTGGAACACCACGTGACACTCTCTGTGTGCCACATCGGACCTTCTGTCCGGTGTTTCTCAAACGGCGCGAAACGCGACCAGCCGCTCGTCCGTCTTACTGTTGCACATGCCATACTTGTGCACACGGGTTGGGTCTGTCATTACGTCGATCTCGGCAAGATCTGGATTGTCCGGTCGGCGGTTCTTCAATCGGCAGGTCCGCCGCGAAATAATCCGTAGATACAAGGACACGAGCGATGAAACGCGAGGCTCGATGGTTCGTGGCGGCGGTGAGTGCTGCTGCGTTTCTCTTCAGTGGTTTCGGGCGGGGCCAGGAGCCAACAGCCACACCAGCGGCGACACCGGTAGCGACACCCGAACCGGTTCCGGCAGGCACACCCGCGACCGCCGCGGAACCTGTGGCGGCGGAGGGCGTTGAATCGGATCACACGCTCCACGAGCAGTCGATCTACATCCCCTACGAAAATCTCCGCAAAACCTTCGAAAAAGAGGGGCGAGGGGTATTTCTGCCGTACGAAAAGTTCCGCGCCTTGTGGGACGCTGCACGTGCGGCGGAGGCCCGGCCGGAAGATGGACAGTCGCGGCGGGCTGCGCTGATCACCGAAATCGACAGTGAAGCGTCGGTACGGAACGACATTGTCGAAGTCCGGGCAGTACTGAAGATCGAAACGATCGGGAAGGGCTGGCACGAGATCCCCTTGCGACTTGGAGACGCTGCGATCACCGAGGCCCAACTCGGTGGTCAGCCTGCACGGTTGCTTGCCGAGGAAGGGCGCGGTTACCGGTTGCTCATCGAAAACCAGGAGGAGAAACCGCAGAGCCTGACGCTGAACATGGTGTATGCAAAGGGCGTCAGCCGCGTTCCAGGCCAGAATAGCGTGGTCTTCCAATCGCCCCAGGCCCCTGTCAATCGTTGGAGGGTGAGGATTCCCGAGGCTGGGGTGAAGGTCGACATCGAGCCTATGATTGCGGCTACGGAAGTGGTAGACCAGAAGCCCGCAGCCGCCGTGGAACAAGAGGGCCCCGAAAAGTCCGAATTGAAGTCAGCCGAAAAACCTCCGGCGCAAGAGACCGTTATTCTGGCCTTTGTGGGTGCCGCGCCCGAGGTCCGAATCGCCTGGACGCCGAAAGCCGAGGGGGCAACCGGACTGGCAGCCCTGGCGAGCGTGCAGGTGGAGCAACAGGTGTTCGTAGGAGAGGGAGTGACGCGAACCCGGACGCAATTTGTCTACACGATCAGCCGGGCGGAACTGAGCCAACTGGTGATCGCGGTGCCGGGGGATCAGAAAGTCGTCAATGTGTTTGACGCGAATGTCCGGCAATGGTCCGTTGCGGAGGACGGCCCGCGGCAGAAGATCACCGTGCAGTTGTTCGAACCGGCCAAGGGCAGCCAGAATGTGATCGTGGAGCTGGAGAAATTCCACGCCACGGCCCCAACGGCCGAGGCGGCCGAAGAACGAAAGGCGGCGGACGAGCCAGTCGATACGAAGGCGATTGAACTGGCCGTGCCAGTCGTAGAAGCGGCCGGTGTGGGGCGGCAACAGGGCGTGGTTGTGGTTCAGGTTGGCGAGGGACTCCGGGCGGAAGCCACCAAGAAAGGCGGCCTGGTCCAGGTGGACGCTGAGGACTTGCCCGCCGCTTTGGCCAAGACGCAGTGGGGCTTCTCCTATCGCTATGTCTCGGTGCCCTATGAGCTCGTGCTCGATGTGGAAAAGATCGAGCCGCGGATAACGGCCGATTCGCTGGTCGAGGCAACCCTGGAGCCGACGCGTCTTGCGCTGGCCGTTACAGCCGTCTATATGGTCGAACGGGTGGGCGTATTTCGCCTGGAATTGCAGGTGCCGGAAGGCTTCACCGTTCGCACCGTCGCAGGGCGGCAAGTGGGTGAAGCCGTTGCTGCCCAGATCGATACCCATCACCTGGCGGGAGACAAGAAGGACCGGCTTGTCGTCAACCTGGCAAAAAAGGCCATCGGGCGGGTCGGTTTGATGGTGTTCATGGATCGGCGGCTGGAACACCCGGAATTGCAGACGCCCATGGGGAAAACCATCACCATTCCCGTCCCGGTTCCACTCGTACCTGCCGACAGCGTTGAGCGTGCAACCGGCCGAGTGATTGTCTATTCGCCCGAGTCGCTCCGGGTCAATCCGGTGGAGGCGACTGCCATGCGATCGGTTTCGGCAGACGAGGCGATAGCCGGAATGGCCTCGACGCAGGGCGGGGCACGAGGAGTGCTTGCCTATGTCTTTGGCGAAGAAGCGCCTTCTCTGTCCGTTGAAGCCGAACGGCGAAAGCCGCAGGTGACCGTACGACAATTATTGGTGGCGAGGATTGAGGATGGAGTGACCACCTACCAGGTGAGCCTGCTCTACGACGTTCTCTATAGCGGCGTCAAGTCGCTCCGGATCGATGTCCCCGAGAAGGTGGCGGGGTTGTTGCACAACAAAACGAAGACCTTCCGCGAACAGGTGATCGATCCCGCTCCGGCGGACCTGGCCGAGGGATGTGTGGCATGGAGCCTGACGGGTGGGACCGAACTGTTCGGCACCGGGCGCATCGACCTCGCCTGGGAAGACAAGATGGAGAAGCTTGAGGCGGGCAGCAGCGTAGCGATCGCCGTCCCGCGAATCCGGCCCATGGGAGTCGATCGCACGTGGGGGCAGATTGTGCTGACAAAAGCCGAGACGATCGACCTGAGCGAGTCCGACACGATGACCGGCCTCCGTCCCATCGATCCTCAACGCGATTTGATGGACGGAATGAGAATCGACGGCGCCGTGCGGGCATACGAGTACCACGAAGATTGGCAGTTCCAGGTGACTGCCACTCGCTACGATCTGGAAGACATCAAGCAAACGAGTATTCCGAAATCGCTCCTGCGAATGGTCGTGATGCGGTCGGGGAAAACGTCTGTCCAGGCACTGTACCGGATTCGCAGTGCCGATCAACGTCTGGAATTGTTGATGCCCAACGAGTCCGAGTTCGACGCGGATCCACGGATAGACGGCCGTTCCGTGACGATGGAAGTGGGAAAAAATCGGACCTACTTCATTCCACTATCGGGAACCCGGGAGGAGCAGTCGTTCTTGCTGGAACTGCGGTATACGCTCTCCAACTCGCGACTGCCGATCGCGTGGCCGGTGTTTCCGACGCAACCGGCGGTTCAGAAGGTGTATCTGTGTCTCTATTTGCCCGAGGAAATCAACTTGCTCGACACCAGTGGGCCGTGGACACGGGAGTTTCGCTGGGGGGTGAGCGGGAAGGGAGTTTTTGAACCGGTCAATGCGATGGTCGTGGGCAATGATACGGTCGGGAAATGGCCATTGGGGCTGATGGAAGCCCGCTCGATCCCCCCCGATCAACGAAACGACGCTGTTGCCGGCCGCTTGCTGGGCTGGGTTTCTGAATCCGTGGGACAGCCGGATACCTTTACGACTGATGGTCAGTTATTCGTTTTCTCGGCGCTCCGACCGGGAAGTCCGGTTGACGACGGCCTTCGGCTCTATCGACTCCATCGAGGTTATGTGGAAACGGCTGCGGTCATTGTAACGATGGTCCTCGGCCTGCTTCTGCTCCCCATGGGGTTCGGCCGGCGGGTGTTCGTCGTGGGTATTCTGGCCATTGCCCTGGTGTTCTGCGCGATCTACTGGCCGCTGGCGATCTGGAATCTCTGCGACCTTACGCTCATCTTGCCGCTTCTGATGGTTGCCGGATTATGGTTCATCCAATGGGTGACCTGGAGGCTGCCCAATCAGTTTCGCGATTGGCACCGCGTCAAGTCCTTGAAGGAACCGGTTCCGGCCAGCGAAGCGGTTTCCCATGAGCAGACTTCGGACCGCGCTTCAGCCCAGCGGGTTGAGCCGGCTGAAGCTGAGACTCCGTCGGAAGGAGAACGCAACGATGGCTAGACCTACCATCCTCGCGCTGCTGGTAACGGTGGCGAACTGCCTTCCCCTCACTTCCGCGGAACCCGTCGAAAAACCGCCCCTGGTACGCGAGATTTTTGTTCCCGAGGCCGATCTGGATTCGCTCCTGGAAGGGCAGCCGGAGCGAATGCTCCTGACGCGTAAAGAGTACGACGAGCTCTTGGCAAAGGCGAAGAAGAGCCCGGAGAAGCACGCGCCGCAGAAAGCCTTGGCGTTGGCTGCCGACTACACCGTGACGGTCCAGCAGGGTGGGGCACGACTTGTGGGCAAACTGGATCTCGAGGTCCTGGAGGAGGGACTCTGGGCCGTTCCGCTCGATCTGTCGGGCGTGGGAATCCGGCGGGCAAGTCTCGATGAGGGTACGGCGCCGCTGGCCCGCGCGGGAAGTGGCCAGTTGGTCTTGTTTGTGGAAGGCGTTGGACGACATCAGCTCCTGCTGGAAATGGTGGCGCCCATGGCCACGACCGCCGCGAGGCAACGTTTGACGGTACGCCTGCCGGACGTGCCGGCTTCGCGTCTGCATTTGACAGTTCCGGGTGATGTGGAGATCAAGAGCGGGGCCAGTGTGGCCCAGCGTGTGGTCGACGAACAGTCTGGTACGACGCGTTTTGAGTTACCGACGGCGTCGGGGCCCCTGGACCTCGATATGTCGCTCAATAGCCGACTGTTGCGGCACGACCGAGTCGTGGTTGCCCGGAGCGTACTGGTCGACGAAATCACCGAAGCCTACGAACGGCTCCACGCAACCATCTCCCTGGCCGTGCTTCATCGAGCAGTGGAACGGTTCGAGTTTGGCTTGCCGGAGGGATTCGAGATCACCGATGTTGCCACTCCGCAACTTGCCCGTTGGGCGGTCGTTACCCAAGGCGAACGCCGGGTTCTTGAGGTGCATTTGCGCGAGCCGGCAACCGAATCGTTGGTTCTGACACTCTCTGCGATCCGGACCGATACAGATCTCGCCAGGTGGCAGTTGTCGCGATTCGTTCCGCTCGATGTGATGGCCGAATCGGCGGTCGTGGGGCTGTTGGTCGATCAGCGGTTGGTTGCGGAGACCGTGGCGTCTGAGGGTCTGATTCCAATCGATACCGCGGTGCTGCGGCAGGCAATTCCCGAGACGGTGTTTCAAGCGGCTCCAGGCGCACCGCCCGTGCGACCGGTCACCGCATGGTATGCTCCGCAGGGCGAATTCCGAGTAGCGGCCAGTTTTGTGAAGCCCCCCGCGGAGGTCGCCGTGATGACCAACCTGCTGCTCGTTCTGGCAGATCAACGCCAACGAGTGCAAGGCGGGTTTCTGTTGACGTCGGAAGCCGAACCGCTCTTCGACGTCGAAATGGACGTCCCGCCATTGTGGCACGTGACGAGCGTCACAGGTGCGGAAGAACAGCCTTTGTCGTACGAACGTTACGGTTCTCTCTCCGAGGGGGGACGGGTGAAAGTCCGTTTACCCCGCGGTATCGAACCCAACGAAGAGTATCGGATCTACTTCGAAGCGGAGTCGGTGCCATCCGGTTGGCTTGGAGAATGGACGGCGCAAACGATTGAGTTTCCACGATTTCTTCTCCGTGGAGCGAGCCGTGACGTCGGTGCGATCGCTGTCGACGCCCAAGATGACATGGTCGCGCAGCCTGTACCGGACAGAACCGAGCGTCTCTCCATTCTTGGCAAAGCCGACAAAGCCAAGTATCTGGCAGGCGTGATTACCGATCTTGCCTACCGTTATGAGAATTCGGAGTATCGGCTGCCGCTGGTCGTGACTCGGACAACGCCGCGCCTGACGGCAAGCACCTTTTCGTTCCTGCGAATCGAACCGGATGCATTCGTTGGACACTACGAGCTGATCTATGACGTGAAGGAAGCCCGGACACGGAGACTTTCGTTGTTGCTGCCGGAAGACACTCCGGACACCGTTGCGATCCATGGACTGGACGGTCTGGCGCTCAAGGAATACGTCTCATCCCTCGAAAACGGGAAACGACGCTGGAACGTGTTGCTGGCGGAACCACGAGCCGGGCGAGTCCGCCTGGCGGTCGACTTCTTTCAGCCGCGAGTCATCGAAGACCAAGAAGGGCTGGAACTGCCGATCGTAATGGCCGACGGGGTCATCCGGCAATCGGGACATCTGGCGGTGGAGGGCAATGCGGAATTGGAGGTGTCGGTGGCCGTCGGCCCGCAAGTCCGCCGTTGCGACGTAGGAGAGCTCGTGGAAGCGGACTACCAACCGGGTCAGAGGTTGCTCGGCGTGTTTGGCTTTGCAGACCAGCCCGGTGCCGTGAAGGTCGACGTCATCCGTCGCGAAGGCCACAGTCTGTCGGCCGCGATCGTCCATCAAGCCCGGCTGGTGAGCCGGCTCTCAGCCGCCGGAGTCTGCCAGACGGAGGCGGACTTCCGATTACTGACCAAGGTTTCGTTGGTCGAAGTGACGCTGCCCGAGCCGGCTGAACTCTGGTCAGGGAGCGTCAGCGGTGAGCCGATTCGGCCGCAGAAGGAGGGAAAGCGGTGGCTCATCAACCTGCCGGCAACCGAAGAGGGCCAGACGGTTACGCTCCACCTGGTCTATGATATGCCGGTAGGCCTGATCGGGTTGCGTGGCGCAATCGACATGGAAGCCCCGCAACTGAGGTTTCGTGGTGACCAGGGCGAACCAGGAAAGGTGGTGCCGGTGGCCGATTTCCAGTGGGAGCTCTATCCGCCGTCTGGCTGTACGGTGCTCGATTCCTATGGAACGGTGATCTGGCGGTCCGAGCGGCCGGAGCCGGCCATTTGGACCTTGGCCAGGGGTTTGGGGAGTGTGTTGTTCGGATCGCCGTGGATCCTTGGATTACGAGCAGCTTCGCCATCCACACGACAACAGGCACTCCCGCATGGTTGGTACATATCGGACGACGTGGGATTCGACTCGGGCGACAAACGGATGATGGAGGATAAGGAGGTCCCAGCCGCGGAAGCTCCTCTTGGAAACTTTCGACAACTGGTGCAAATGGACGCTTTGATCACACCCGAGCAGTCCAAACTTGAAGCTGCTCAGCCCGCGGAAGTGATGCCACCACCCGCAGCGGCTCCGATGCCGCAAAAACCGGTTGATGTTCCCACTGCTGCCACCGCGACCGAACCTCCGCCTGTTCCCCAACGACGCGGATTCCAAGGCGCCAGTGCGCTCCAAATTGAGCTGCAGGGGGGGGCCGCCGATAAACAGCCCTCCGTCACGTTCCGGAGTCTGGGAAATTCGCCCCGTCTTGCGGTAACGCTGGCCGAGGGGCGGCGATTCTCGAAGCTGAGTTGGGGCATCGGCCTGCTGGTTGCATTCGTGGGAATCTTCCTGACGACGGCCCCGGTTTGCCGGAAAGCCGGCTACGTTCTCGCTGCGATCTGCTTGGGATCGCTCATCCCCCTGCTCGACCAGGTGCTGCCGTTTCTACCCGACATGAGCGCCACCCTCATGCCGGCCAATGCCGCGGTCCTGGCTGCCGGATTGCTGTTGCCTTACTACCTTCTGGCCGGGTTTGCACGGTGGATCGTCAAGGCTGCCGGGCTCTTGCTGCATGGGAGTTGGCACGCTGCTGCGACGGCTTCGACGGTGGTGCTGACGCTGGTCTGTCTTTCGAGCACCTTGCGGGCCGACCCGCCCGCCGCCCGCCCCTATGTGGTTGAAATTGTCGACTCCTTGCCGCCGGTGGCGATTCCCGGTGACGCGGTGGTGATACCGTATGATCCAGCGAAAAACACGGGCCTGGTCAGGGCCGATCGGATCCTGGTGCCCTACGCCAGGTACCTGGAGCTTTGGGATCGGGCCTATCCGGATGCGAAGAAGAAGGTTGTTTGCCCGCCGGTTCCGTACGCTCTGGCCGGTGTCTCCTATCAAACGACGCTGGTCGACGAGGGGGATCTTCTGGTCGACGGGCGAATGGAGATCGACGTTTTCGTGGAGGCGCGGACCGAGATTCCCTTGGGCCTCGAGAATGGTGTGTTCACCCGCGCCGAGTTGGACGGCGCCTCAGCGAGACTCAGTATGCCAGTGCTCGCACAGGTCCCCCTCGATCAGGCACAAGCCCAGCAAGCCGTTCCGAACCAGCAAGCCACGGAGATATCGGGCCCCAGGCCCATCGTTCTGCTCCACGTGGAAGGAAAAGGCCGGCACGTCCTGCAGTTCACCGTACGGATGCGGCTGGAACGGCGCGGCGGCTGGCGGGCAATACGAAGCCGTGTCCCGGTGG
>CAYSCH010000026.1:35974-43382 GCA_964429355.1 uncultured Planctomycetaceae bacterium
TCGGTGGCGCCGGCGGCGGCGATCGAGATTCGCGTGCCCGAGACGCAGACTGAGGTGCTACTGCAAGACATCGACGATCACCTGAGCCGGAAGACGGAGGTCGCGGGCGAATCGATTCAAACGGCCTTGGGGCCCGACGGAGTCCTCAGCCTCCAGTGGCGGCCCAGTATTGCGGAAGGCGCAGTCGATCACAGTCTCACGGCAGAATCCGACGCCACGGTCGACGTCCAGGAAGACGGAGTACGCCTCGCCTGGCGTCTGCAACTCGAGTTCGGACGATCGCAACACGAACAGTTCTCGTTCCGTGTGCCGAACGAATATCTGGTCGAGCGGATTGATGGGACGAACGTGCGGGGTTGGGAGATCGAAAAAGAGGCTGCAGAGAACAAGGTGACGGTCACGCTCCTGAAGACAGCGGAAGGACGGGAGGAGTTCAGGGTTCACCTCTGGCTCGGACAGGCAATCTGTGGCGATGTTCCGGTCCAGTTCACGTCGCCGACGGTGCGAGTCGACGGAGCGGCGCTGCACAAGGGGCGAATTACGATACGACGCAGCCCGATACTCGATCTTCGCGTCGAAGAGGCGGTCGGGACCACCCGGACCGACGTACCGGAAGATGCCGGCGGCAAGGAACTGGCGACCGAGGAGAGTCCCTGGGGAATTCGTCCGTTCCAAACGTATCGTTTCGCGAGTACCGACTACAAAATCCGCCTGTCCGCCAAGGCGGTCGAAGCCCGGATCTCCGCCAGTCTGCAGTCCGTGCTGAGAATTACCGAATACGAACGGTTGCTGGAGTGCCGCGTTCGCTACGCGGTTTCGGACCGGAAGATGTATCGTGCAGAGATTCTCTTGCCGGAAGCGTTCGATCTCCAGAACGTGTCGGCCCCCGGCCCGTTCGAGTGGTCCGTAACGGACCAACAGGGACGCCCGAAACTGACGGTGTTGCTCGGGGTGGGGCATGACGGAAATGTGGCAATCGTGTTCGCGGGACGTATTGCCCGCGAGAACGCCGGACAAGACGTGGCGATTCCGAACGTACGGGTTCTTGGAGTGCCGTTCAGTCCTGGGGAGATGGCCGTTCAAGTGGATCCCGCCTATGACGTGGCCGCCAGGGATCTGGTGGGCTGCAGCACGTTGCTGCTGGACCGGGTTACCAGTTGGGTCTCGAAAGAGCAACAGCACGTCACCGCCGTCGCCCTGAGCCAGACAAGTGCCGACTACTCGGGCACGTTGCGGTTGTCGCAGCGCCAGCCGGATGTTCACTGCCAGACGATCACCAACATCTGTGTCACGGACCAGGCGTTGAAGGAGACGATCTTTCTCGATTACCGGATCGAGCATGCGGGAGTACGGGAAGTCTCGTTCCTTCTTCCCTCGTGGATGGCCGATGCGCGGATTCACCTGCCTGTGCTGCGCCAGAAGACGATCCGACCGGAAGCGGAAGGAGCCGATTCCCCGGTTCGCGTTCGATTGGAGCTGCAGGACGAGGTGATGGGCGACCTGCGTGTTCTGATCGAGGACGACCGGACAGTTCAGGCTGGGGTTGATTTGCTGGCGCCGATTCCGCGAGTCGTCAAAGGCGATCGGTTCGACGCATTCTCGGTCCGGCAGTTTGTAACCCTGGAAAAGGCCGGACTCGACGACATTCAATGGGAGAGGGAATCCTCGTCTGGCGTCGAGCCGCTCAAGCGTCAGCAGAGTCAGTGGGGGCAATTGACGGGGATTCTTCCGGAAGGAATCACCGAAGCCTTCGTCGTTGACGACGCCGCGCCGACACCGCGGTTGGTTTTCCGTGCCAGGCGATTCGAACCCCGACGGACGACGGATGCGCGAATCGGCATGGCGGAGACCCGCTTCGTGCTCGATGGATCGGGGGCCTATCGGGCCGAGCAACTCTATTGGATCGACAACAAGACGGAGCAGTTTCTGGAGATCGATATGCCCCAAGGGGCCGAGCTCTGGACGGCCCAACTGTGGACGTTTGCGGCCTGGACGGGGAGAGAGAGAGGAGAGCCGACGACCGGCGAGCCGATCAAGCCGACGCGTGCTCCCGAACCGGAAGGTCCCGGGCGCATCCGGATCCCGCTCGTCAAGACCGCCGAGGGCGATTCGGATTACATTGTGCGCCTTCAGTATGGAGGATCGATCGAGAAACTGGGAACCTATACCAGCTTCGACATCCCCTTCATTCGACCGATCGGTATCAAGGTCGACCAGAGCCAGGTTCGCCTGTATGTGCCGGAGACGCACTGGTTCGACTTCGACGACACGATGACCCTGGTCGAAGAGGAGGGAGACCTGCTGGCCGGGCGCTCCGCTTACAGGACGAGGCAACTCGAGAAGTTCAACGATGTCTTGCGAGAAGGGAACCCGTATGCCAAGGCTCGGGCACTGAATAGCGTCAACGTCTTGAATGACAGCCAAGTGAGATTCGGAGAATATGCCGCGAACGAAAGGCTCCAGGAGGAAGTACGCCGGAACGACGCTATTTCGAAAGAGGTCCAGAAGGCTGCCGAGAAAGTGCAGGAGTCGCTTCAGGAGACAGCGACTTTCGATAATCGCGACCGCCTGCGGCAACAGGTCGACGCCCAGTCAAACTACTTCGCCAAGAACGTGGTTCAGGGGCTCGAGAGCAATTTCAAGGCCGATCGTGCTGCTGCGAGCAGCGACGAGGCCGAGCCGGAATCCGGCGGTTTCAACGCCATGTGGCTTGATCAGAGCCAACTCAGCAATGCAGCCGCGGTCACGGCCGACCGGAAGGCAGGGAAGACGCCGCAGTTGCCCGAGGAGTCGAAGGGTAAGGAGCGAATCACGCGTGGGCGACAACTGGCGATCGGCCAGGACAAGGCAGCCGAGGCCGAAGCGGGCCCGGGTGTTTCACAGAAGAAGATGCCGGCGATCATGGACCCCAAAGGGTTGGATGAGTTTTCCGGACGATTCGCTGGTGCGGAGCCGATCGGCGAAGGCGAAAAACAGCGAGATGCTGTGGCCAGGTATCAAGCCCGTCACATGGAACAGCAGCAGTTGGGTCGCCCCGGGTACGTTGCCCAGCAAGGACGCCCCGAAGTTCGTGGCGGAGCGGGGATGGCAGCGGGCGGCTTTGGTGGTGGTCAGGCCCAGGTCGCCGGTCAACCGACTTCCCAATCCGAGCCGCCGCCCCAGGATGCTGCTCCCCTCCCGGGATCGCCGGATCAGCAACAAGCTGGAGATGGTGTGGCCGTTCCGCTGCCGGCCGGACTGGCCAGCCTCGACGTCGATATTCCCTTCCAAGGACTGGAATATCGGTTCATGACGCCCCAAGGCGACGTTCGAATCACGGGAGTCGCCCTGGCCACCGAGACAGCCAGCGGACTGGGACAGACAATCGCCGTCCTGCTTCTTTTTGTCGCAGGGGCTTACCTGCTTCACCTCGGTTCGCGAGGCCGGTTGAACTGGTGGATCGGCCGGACCGGTTCTACCTGGTTGATCGTGATCGGTATGTTGGCTCTGTTGTGCCTGCCGGTGGTCGGCGCGATTGCCCTTGTCGGGGGTGTGATGGCCAAGGTGAATCGCCGCGCCGCACGCCGGAAGGAAATCGGTTCCCCCTTTGGCGCCAGTCCGTAGCGGCCGGCAACCGGTTTCCAAATTCGTCGCCGGGCGGTCGCACGGCCCCTGCCACGGGATACAGATCTATGGAGCAGGCGACTGTCGAGCCAGGAACTGCTCGATTGCGTCGCGCCATGGGATACCTGGCTGGCCACCGCGGTGCGTCGCTTTGAGTGCGGCGGCTGCGGTCGCGAAACGAAGGCACTCCTGAACGCACGTTTGTTGCGAGAGCGCCGCCGCGTAGACGCCGTGGAACACGTCTCCGCAACCGGTCGTGTCGACCACCTCGACGGCAAACGCCGGTTGGTGATGGACCCGGCCCGGTTCGCCGTTCACGCAATAGAAACAACCCTTTGAACCACAGGTGACTGCTGTGAGTTGGCGGCTGGCGACAGCAAGGGCCATCACGGCCTCCGCCGGATCGGGATTGCCCGTCAATTGCGCGGCGAAGTGGGCTGATACGATCAGGTGATCCACCAGACCGAACAACTCCTCGAAGGGGCCTTCAGCGGCGCGTTCGAAATCCGCCACAACCGGGTGGTGGACTTCGCGGGCGATTTCTGCCGCTCTGTGGCTGCCCTCGATGCCGTGATGATCGATAAGAAGAACTCGGCTGGCCCGGACGATGGACGCCTCGGGAGCCGAGCAAGAGGCTCCGAGTTCTCCCCCGACGAACGCAAAGATCGTGCGGGTCTTGAAGGTCTCGTCGACCACGATCGTGGAATGGGCCGGCCGAGCGGCCCTGGAAACGGGCGCCCATCGGGTCTGGACTCCTTCCTCGGCGAAATTGGCGATCACCTCCCGGGAAAGCTCGTCTTCGCCCAGCAGGCCTGCATAGGCTGTTCGAACCCCGAACCGTGCGGCAGCCACCAACGCGGTGCCGGTCTGACCGCCGCAGTGTCGTTGGCGCAGCCGCACGCGAACTTTGCTTTCCGCTTCCGGATAACGGTCAACGTAGAGCAGATCATCCACGGCCACGGCGCCGAGGCCGAGTACATCGATGGCCGGCTGTGAATCGTAGTCAGGCATAGGCTGTCTCGTCGGCAAGTTGTCCGTCATCGGCCTGTCGCGAAGGCGTGTCGAAGAGTCTGGAAGACTTCCCGTTGGGCAGCGTGGGCCTGGTCGAAGATGTCGGTTCGACGAATAAAGGCGTGGATCATCCCATCGTACCGCCTGAGGGTTGTGGGCACGCCGGCCTCCTTGAGACGTTGCGCGTAGGCCTCTCCCTCGTCGCGAAGGGGATCGAATTCGGCAGTAATTACCAGGGCGGGAGGCAGCCGGGAAAGGTCCTTCGCTCTCAGGGGCGAAGCATACGGATCGAGCCTATCGGTCTCCGCATCCACATAGCACTGCCAGAACCATCGCATCGTTGAACGAGTCAGAAGGTATCCGTCGGCATTCTCGCGGTAGGAAGGCGTGTTGAAGTCGCAGTCGGTGATCGGGTAGATCAGAATCTGGCAGATGGGAATGGCGGCCCGGCGGTCTCTGGCCATCAGGCACGCGACGGCCGCCAGATTGGCCCCGGCGCTATCGCCTCCCACGGCCACGCGGAGACCGTCGATTCCCATCTCTTGCGCGTGGGCCATCACCCATTGCGTTGCGGCGAAAGCGTCTTCGGCGGCCGCGGGAAATCTGTGTTCGGGGGCAAGGCGGTAATCCACCGAGACAACGGCACATCCAGCTCCATGAACGATTTCCGTACAGATCTTCTCGTGTGTGGGAATATCGCCCAGTACCCAGCCGCCGCCGTGCAGATAGACCAGGGCGGGGTGCGGAGCTTCGCAATCCGGCAGGTAGAGTCGCAATGGAATTTCGCCTCCGGGTCCCGAGGCGGCCAAATCCCGGACTTTCGCGACCGGCAGCGGGGGCCCGAGCAGTTCAGCGTTGGCGGAAGCCGCGGCCCGTGCGTCCCTGGCCCCCATGGCCTCGAAAGGGGGCGCATTGAGAGAGGCAAGCATCTTGAGAAACTGGTTCACCTGGGGATCGAGCATGATGGGCAAGCTACGCAAGGAAGTTGGTCGGGCTGAAAAGGGAAACGATACGGAAACGGATCTCGTTCTGCAATGGCTGTGAGGAGATCGCAATCAACACTCCGCAGGCCGGAGATGGTATGAGGCGAGAATCGAAAAGCCAGCCTGATCGGTGGACTCCCCGTCGCGGATTGGCGTTTCTGTGACGTAACACGTGATTACACAAGGAGTTGACGTGATGGCCCGGTATCAGGCCAACGGTGTCAGCTCGGGGAGGAGATCGTCGGCAAAAGCCCGCAAAGGCGATGTAGTTTGCTGTGATTCCATATTTTCCCTAGCCAAAAATTTGCGGAAGAAAGGCTGGTGATACGCGGGTCTGGTGCTTATATTCGAAATGCCAATGGACCACCGCGACGGGGTTCTGCCGCAGCGTAACGTGCCGGGGAATACTCGGAGGTCGCGCTGACCGGGGAACTCAACTCGGAATGAGGAGCCGAGTTGTTGGGGATCACAATCGGCCCACGGCACGTGAGGCAATTCGGGGAATTGCAGTTGGGGTGTGACAGGGCTGCGGAGTGGGACGCTGCTCGGAGGGTGTGTTCAATGCCAGGACGCCGATATCCACGGCCGGGCCAATGCCTTGCGCCGCGTCTGCTAGTGCAGCTTCTTCAGGATTCGCTGCCGTCGGAGTATGCGGGGCAGGGGGGCGAGGACTTCACGCGTTTGTGTGATCTGAACGAGAGGGCATGGGATCGGTTCGGCCCTGAGGGATGCAGAGTCCTTGCCGGTGAAATCGTGCGCGCAGTCGGGCGAGTCGCTCGGCAGTCGGCTCACCTGACCAATATTCAACTGCCACCGATACCTGATGGAATGCCTCTATCAGGCCTGGAACTGGAATCTCGCACATTCAATTGTCTCGTTATGGCGGGTATCGAAGACCGTCCCCAGGACCTGGGTCGCATGACGATTGAGGAAGTGCTGAGCCTGCGCGGTTTCTGGAGCAAGTGCCTCGTCGATCTGCTCACCGCTATCGAGCATGCGACGGATCACCCGGAGGCTCGCGTGAAGCTGCGGTCTGGCCGGGTCTCCGGTGCGCGGGGGCGAGAGACATTTGGACGATACCCCCGCCGCGGTTATCGCCTCGCCCCGGTGGCGTTGCGAGAGATCCTGGAGGTGCCTGTTCCTGGGGAAGAAATCTCCAACCCGGCGGTGCGCGGGCTGAATCTAAGCGATCTTGACGAGGCCGTATCGCTATCGCTCAGCGACGGCGAGTTGAGCCTGCTCGGTCGGGCCATCATATCGCGAGTGAACGTGAGTAACTACCATCGTACCGTGAGGGAGCGAAGGATCCCAACACCACCCAAGGGAATGCGTTTGCAGGATCTCGCGCTGGAGAATCGGACCTACAACTGCCTTTTGCGCGAGGGTTTCGCATCCCGATTTGAAGATCTTGGGAAGTATACGGTCGGCGAGCTGCTCGCGTTGAAGGCGTTCGGAGCCAAATGCCTTCTGGATCTGCTTTCGTCCTTGGAGACGGCGATCGCTCGCAGCCAGTCGCTGCATGTGGGCCTGACGCACGAGGCCGTTGCACTGGGACGCATGCGGGAGGCGTTTCAGGTCTATTTCAGTGATCCCCGTCTTGGAACGGCGTTGCGTGGTCTGGACCATGAAGCCGACACGCTGGGTGATCTGGCAGGGCGTATTATCCACCGCCGAGTTGACCCACCGGATCCCTCCGCCATGGCACAGCAGCTTGCGGAGATTCGCGGCCGGATTCACCAACTGACCCAAATGGACCTTGGAGCGGAGTTGGCCGAGGTCTTCTCCTCGTCGTCGCAGGCGAGGGACCGCCA
>CAYSCH010000027.1:0-11825 GCA_964429355.1 uncultured Planctomycetaceae bacterium
CCGGCACTGGCAGAGCGCAGAGCCAGTGGCACACGAAAGGGGCAAGCGGAAGGATGCCAGGTGAGTCATGCCTGGCGGGTGAGGTTGGTCGCACCCGGCCGGCAGAGATCACTGAAAAAGTGCCCGGACTCGACGTAAGTCCTTATTTCTCAGTCGACGAGACGACGAAGAATAAGGACTTGCGTCAAGGGAACTGGCTTTTTCAGCAGTCTCCGGCCAGGAGCGATCCACTGGTGGTGTGCGCACTTCGTTTGGCCGGTGGCACCAGAGCGGCGATCGCCGACCTTGGAGTTGGCTGCAGCGGTACCGTCTGCCACCAGCGGGAACGTCTACTCTACCTGCCGTCTGCGAAGCGAACGGGTCACTTGAGCAGGCGGATGGGGGAAACCTGCCCCAAGCGGATGCGTGGGAGTGTGCGGGTGGGCAATCGCCCGGGGCCACCGAGGCCGAGCCCGGAGTTGCCCCCGAGCCCCTGCAGCCGTAACGGTCGTGACATGCATTGGTTCTGTCTATCTTGCCCAGTCATGCCAAATTTGGTGACTGGCACCTTTTTCGGCGCTCTGTTTGACGGCGTCGGGATCGGGGGTGATCGTGGTTGGGGTGGAGGCAGAAAGCGTCGGCAACCAGGCCAAAGGTCCATGCGGTCTTTCAAGCACTGCCAACAAGTAGGCAGTGGCACACCACGTCTTCGCGGTCGATCAGGGCCAGCGGTCTGTCACGAATCAGGAGTTGACCCTGTCTTTCCCCAATAGGAACCGTACTGCAATATGGAGTGCGGTGGAAGCGGAGAAGTGAAGTGAACCCCTGAGACCATCTACGAGGATCCGGGCTTTGCTCGCCAAGGAACTGCGGAGAATCCGGAGCATCTTTCGCTCCGATCCCATTGGGGCAGCGGCGCGGAATTCAGCAACATGGCCTTTAGAGCCGCTAACAAAACCACCGGCTGTGCACATCCATGCCCGTGGGAGACTCAACCGTTCTGTCGGGGCCTGTTATGAATAGTCCGGGGTAGGCGGGCGGGTGGCGGAAGGAGGCAGCGCCGTCAGGCAACGCACTCGGCGGCCTCCTCGGCTGGTTGCGGTTCCGACAGGTCGGCTTTCTTTTTGCGTCGGAAGAACGCGCCGATGTCGTCGAGGATGGAATAGACGACCGGTACGGCCACGAGCGTGAGGATGAGCGACAGGGTCTGGCCGCCGACGGCCAGGACCGCAATCGAGCGCCGCTCTTCGGCGCCGGGACCTGTGGCGATCAACAGGGGGAGCATGCCGGCCACGAACGCGATGGTCGTCATGAGGATCGGGCGCAGGCGATCGCGGTTGGCCAGCAGGATCGCCTCCAGTCGCTCCATACCCTTCTCCCGCAACTGGTTCGTGTGATCCACCTGCAGAATCGAGGCCTTCTTGATCATGCCGAACAGGACCAGGATTCCGAGGGCCGAATAGAGATTCAGCGATTCGCCACCCAGCCAGAGGCTGAACAGTCCGAAAGGCACCGCGAGCGGCAGGGAGAACAGGATCGTCAGGGGATGGACCAGGTGCTCGAATTGGGCGGCCAGCACGATGTACATGAAGATGAACGACAGGACGAACGTCCAGGCGAAATCGCCGAGCGTGCGCTCGAGTTCGCGCCCCTTGCCCATCACGCGAGTGTCGTAGGTGGCGGGCATTCCCAGTTCAGCGGCGGCTTCGCGCACGGCATCGATACGATCGCCCAAGGCGTAGCCGGGGGCGATGTTCGCCCGGAAAGCGGCCATTCTCTGGCGATCGAGCCGGTCGATGCGAGCGGTGCTCTTGGCCGTCTGGAAGCGGACCACGTTGTCGAGCCGCGTCAGGCCTGCCGCCGTAGGTTCCACGGCCGCCAGGTCGTTGCCGCCGCTTGCCTGGCGGGATTCCTGGGGCGATTGCGTTCGCACATAGAGTTGCGAGATATCTTCCGGGCTGTTGCGATCGATTCCGACCAACCGCAACTCCACATCGTAGACATCGTCGAGCGTAGGGTCGCGATATCGCGACACCCGATCGTCTCCGCCGATGGCGACGCGGAGCGTCTGGGCGATCTGTTCCACGTCGATCCCCAGGTTCGCCGCGCGCTGGCGGTCGATCTCGACGAGCAGTTCGGGTTTGTTGAGGCGCAAGGTGGTGTCGGCGTCGACGATCCCGGGGATTGGCTCGATCGTCTTTCCCTGGTTGCCAGGGGGCAGTCCGTTGGGTGCTCCGGCGGGCTCGCACCGGCGGCGGAGGGCTTCGGTGTACTTGGCGAGGTCCTCGAGGTCCGGGCCCATGATGGCGAAATCGATGTCGACCGGGGAGCCCTGCCGCAGGGAGGTCTGGTTGCGGACCGAGACCCGCAGGTCGGGATACTTCGACAGCCGCGCCCGGATCTCCTGCATCTTGTCTCGCTGGGAGAAATTGCCCGTGAAGGCCGCCCGGGGTTGCCCGGCCCAGGTTTCCCGCCACAGCCGGCCGAGCGAAAACACTCGCTGGTCCATATCCGTCAGGCGCACATAAATCGAGGCGGAGTTGAGCCGCGACATGCCGGAGGAACCGATGGTCGCAAGGATCGTGGTGATGCCCTGGACCTGTTTGAGCTCGGATTCGACTGTTTCCAGGGTTGCATCCATGGTGCGCAGTGTGGCCCCCTCCGGGGCGGTGACGCTCACCTCGAACTCCCCTTCGTCGACGTTGGTGGGGATATAGTCCTTGCTCACCATGTAGTAAAGCGGCACGTTGGAGGCAATCACCAACAGCGAGATTGCGAGCACCAGCCAGCGGTGCCGCATCGAGATGCGGAGGCAGACATCGTAGGCTGCTTCGATCCAGCGGTAGATGCCGCGCCGGGATGCGGCGACCTCCTCCGTGGCGTGGACGGGTTTCAGCATTCGCGAGCACATCATCGGAGTCAATGAGAAGCTCACGATCATCGACACGAGAATGGCGACCGTGGCCGTCAGGCCGAACTCGAACAGCATTCGGCCGGCCACGCTGGAGATGAACGATACGGGCAGGAACACGATGACCAGCGATATGGTGATGGCGAGGACCGCCAGGCCGATCTCCTTGGTGCCGATGATGGCGGCCTGCATGGGCGACACGCCGCGTTCTTCGATCCAGTGAAAGATGTTTTCCAGGACCACGATCGCATCGTCGATGACCACGCCGACCATCAGCACCAGCGCCAGCATGGTCACGTTGTTGAGGGTGAAATCCATGGCGCGCATCATGGCGAACGTGGCGACCAGCGACGTGGGAATGGCGATCGCGGCGATCAGCGTTGAACGCCACGACCGCATGAAGAGCAGAACCACGGCGCTGGCCAGGATGCCTCCGACGATCAGGTGTTTCTGGATTTCGTGCAACGCGGCGTGGATATAGCGCGACTGGTCGCGAAGGATCTCGAGGGAGACGTCGCGAGGCAATACATCCCGGCACCGATCCAGCCGCTCCTTGATCGCGCTGATGACCTCCACCGTGTTGGCCCCCGACTGGCGCTGGATTTCGAGCACCACGGCCGGCTGGCCGTTGAAACGTGCCAGGCTGCGCACCTCCTTGGTCGCGTCGACGGTCTTTCCCAGATCCCGCAACCTGACAGGCACCCCGCCCACGGTTGCCACCACCAGGTCGGCGAAGCTGCGGGGATCGGTGAATCGGCCCAGCGTGCGCAGGTTCAACTCCCGTGTTCCGGCATCGAGCCGCCCGCCGGGGATTTCGGCATTCTGGCGTTCCAGGGCTTCCTGGACCTGGATGATGGACAGGCCATAGGCCGCCAGGCGCGCCGCCTCGATCTGGATCTGCACGGCCCGGTCGGCGGCGCCGTTGATCGTGACCTGACCCACGCCGCGAGCCGACTCGATGATGTTCTTCACATCGCGATCGGCCAGCACAAACAGCTCGCGGCGGTCGCGCTGCCCGGAAATGACCAGGCTCATCACGGGTGACGCATCCACGTCCTGCTTACGGATCACCGGCGGATCGGTGCCCGGAGGCAGGAGGTTGAGCACGCTGTTGATGGCGTCGCGAACATCCTGCGTGGCGGTGTCGATGTCGCGATCGATCTCAAAGGTGAGGATCAACAGCGACACGCCGTCGCTGGAAATGGACCGCAACTCGTCGATCCCTTCCACGGTGGCCACCGCGTCTTCGAGGCGTTGGGTGATCTCGGTTTCGATCTCCTGAGGGGCCGCTCCCCGGTAAGTGGTGCGCACGTAGACGCCTGGCAAGTCCATGCGCGGGAACCGGTCGACGCCCAACTGGAGATAGGACGCCGCACCGGCCACGACCATGGCCGCGATCAGCATCATCGCAAACACGGGCCGTTCGACACAGACTTTAGCCAGCCACTGCACGCCGTCCGCCTCCCTTCAACAGCACAAGGGACCGTCGAATCAATAACTGTTCGTCAGCGATCCAAGGTCTGAAGGAAACATGGCCATCGTTTGCATGTCGGCGGTTTGATGAAGACCGCCTCCGCCAAGGAGGGCCAGTCCTGAAGATCGAGACTCCTGGGATCTTACGACCCGGTCACGGGCCCTTGACCACTTCGACCGGGCCTGCCTGTTCGGGAATTCCCTCCACAACCACGAGCTCACCGGCGGAAACCCCGCCGAGGATTTCGACATATTCTTCCGTTTGCCGACCAGTCTCCACCGGTTGTTCCGTGGCCTGGCCCTCGGCAACTCGCCACACTTTCTCCACGCCGGCAAACTCATGGACCGCCGCTCGCGGAACTGCCAGGGTCCGGGCGTCGGCGTCGACGTAGATGTCGGCCTCGGCAAACAGCCCCCGGCGAAGCTGCGGCTCCGGCACACGCGATGCCGGCTCGCCCGCCGTCTCGGCCACCGGCCTGACGGCTTCAATGGTCAACGAACGGTTGTTTGTTTCCACGGAAGGGCTGATGCGGGCAATCACCGCTTCCAGGTCCTGCTCCTGGCCTTCGATGCGAATGGTCACCCGCTGCCCCAACCGGACGGCAGCCGCCTCGCGTTCGGGGACGCTGGCGCGGTATCGCCAGGGATTGACTTTCACCAGCGCCACGACCGGCTCGCCGACTTGGACATACGCCCCCGGCGCGACGTAGCGTTGCTCGATCACGCCTGCAAAGGGCGCGCAGATCTGGGCATCCTTCAGGGCCTGGCGGGCCAACCCGAGTTCGGCCCGGCGCACGCCAAGCATCGCCACCGACTCCGCCACCCCGTGGATCGCCGACTGGTAACGGGCGGCGGCGACATCGGCCAGGGACTGACGCTGCTGGACTGCCTCCGCGGTGATGGCGGTCTCCAGTTCGAGGGCCTTGGCGCGACTCAGGTTGTCGCGGGCGGCGTCCCAGAGGGCCTTTTCCTGCACGACGGAGGGCACTTTCAGCGGGTCGAGCTGTGAATCGTCGGCCCCTTTATCCAGGCCCAAGGTTGCCCGGACCTGCTCCAACTGCGATTCAGCCTGCTGAACCTTCAGTTCCAGTTCTTCGGTCTCGAGACGGGCCAGCACGTCTCCTTCCTGCACCACCGAGCCGAGATCGACCGGATGCTGGTCGACGTCGTTGCCGAGCGATGCGATTCGCCCTGCGACTTTCGCTCCTACGATCACCCGTTCGTCGCTGAGAAGACTACCTTGAACGTGGACAGAACGCGGCCACGGGATGCTCTTGGCTTCGGCCACCGCGACTTGGACCGGCGGCGGTGAAGCCGATGCAGGTTGGGCGTGGTCCGTACTCCCGGGACTCTCCCGACACCCGCTTGCCAGCAGTACGAGCAGGCAGAACGACCAGGCGATCAAGAGTCGCATTTGAGTTGTGGGGTCCATCTTGCGCTGCATGGAGCGGGGGGTCATTCGATTTCAAGGCCGGTGGGAACCATGCGAACCGAAGCCAGTCGGCCCGTGGTCTGGGGCGGTGGGGGTAGTTCTAGAATAATCGCCCAAACGGCCTGAGTACATGGAGAGACGAGTGTGACCGGGAATTTGCCTTGCAGAAACGTGGGATTGTGAAATTGCTCTCCACCAATAGGGGGTAGCGATTGCTGGGGGTCTGATCGGGCTTGATCCGGTGCTCCCCAGATTCCATTCTACTTGCGGAACGCAGGCAAGAGCGTAATATCGAGGTCGGAACGTTCGAATCGACTCCCCTGGTCGAAGCAGGTTGAACTGGAGAATCCATGCCCAAATTGAGTCGCATTTTCGCGTGTACGGCGGCCTTGCTGATTGCGGCCCCGTCGCTGGCCCAGCAGATCCCTGGACCGGAGGTCGAGGTTCTGGCCGACGCGCATGGCGGCATGCGTGGTCTCGAGGTAAGTGGTGAAGACCTGCCGCTGCGGATGGACCTTCGCCTTCCGGCCAAGGGTTGGAACCGCACCGGCCGTCTCAACCCGGACCGACCTGCCGCCGTGTCTGCCATGGGCGATGCCAGGTCGTGGCAGGGCATGATCGAACTGGAAAAGGGCAAGTTATGCCGCTATCAGATAAGCCAGCAACGAAAGGGCCAGTCGATCGCAATCGACGTGAAGGCTGTGGCCGAGGTGGACCTCGATGTTGAGGGCCTATATCTCTGGGCCCAGTTGCCCGTGAGACAGTTCCAGGGTGGCAAAGCGTCGTTGACGACCGAAGGCGGCGGGGAGACGGTGGCCGAGTGTCCGGCGACACTGGCGGAGAAATACATTTTTCTGGGCGGTCGGGCCAATCGCGTCCGCATTGCCGACGCCGCCGAACGTACGGCCGTCGAGTTCCAGTGGGATCGGCCGATCAGCACCAGCGTTCAGGACGACCGCAAGTTCAACGGCTCCGACTATTCGTTGCTGTTTCAGCTCGCCGCCGGGCCGCTCAAGGCGGGCCAAGAGGCCGCCGCGAAGGTGACGGTGCTGGCGACGGCCACTCCGGACACGGGGCCTGCCCATCTGGCTGTCGACATGGCGGAGGTCCGCTACCGGCTGGACGGCTTTGGCGGCAACTACTGCTTCTCCGTCGACTCGCCCCCTGCCGAGTACACGCTGGCCCATCTCCGATCGGCTTGGGCTCGCATCGAGATGGTTGCCAGCCAGTGGGCCCCCGACGAGGCGGATTTTGCCGCCGCGGAGCCGGACTGGAGCAAGCTGGAGTCGCGCGACAAGCCGGCGAGCTCCCTGCGGCGGCGTTTTGAGTTCGACCAGCAACTGCAGAAGCGGTCGATTCCGCTGGTCACCTCCATCTGGTGGCTACCGGAGTGGTTCTACGGCGATGGCGGCGGCAAGGCCACCGACGGCCACCGCCGGATCGTACCGCGCGAGAAGTGGCCCAAGTTGGCCCAGGTGATCGGTTCTTACCTGGTCTACGAGAAGCGCCGCTATGGGGTCGAGCCGGACCTGTTCAGTTTCAACGAATCCAATGCGGGAGTGATGGTACTGATGACTGCGGAGGAACACCGCGACGTGATCAAGTTTCTGGGGGCCCATTTTGCGGGCCTGGGCCTGAAGACCAAAATGCTGCTGGGGGACAGCACTGGCCCTGGCAGCATC
Source organism: uncultured Planctomycetaceae bacterium (assembly GCA_964429355.1). GTDB lineage: Bacteria > Planctomycetota > Planctomycetia > Pirellulales > Thermoguttaceae > JAAYAY01. The sequence continues at coordinate 7,478 of CAYSCH010000027.1, forward strand.
CGTTTCACCGCTCCGGCGGCCGCTGACGCCGAATGCCTCAAACATGTCGGCGCCATCGCCTTCCACTCCTGGGGCGGAGCCGAGGCGGGTGTCTACTCCGGCTGGGCCGAGCTGGCAGACCGGCTCAAGCTGCCGCTGCTGGTCACGGAACTGGGCGTGGACGCGAACTACAGTGTCCGGCCCCACGAACAGCCCGGCTACGGACTGAGCGAGGTGCAGATGTACCAGGAACTGCTGCTCCACGCCCGTCCTGCCGGTACGATGTACTGGGAGTTTACGAGCGACTATTCCCTCGTCCGCTGGCAGAAGAAACCTGACGGCCAGACAGAGATTGTTCCCACAGACCGTTTCTTTTTCGCCAAACATTTCTGCAACCTCACCCCGCCCCGGGCCGACGCCCTCGCGACCACGTCCGACCACCCGAAGGTGCTCGTCACCGCCTTCGCCGCCGGAGCAGGCCGAGAGCGAGTCTACACGATCCACATCGCCAATCTCGGCCTGGCACGCGACGCGACGCTCGCGGGGCTACCGGCCGGTGTGAGTGAGTTCCGTGCCATCTGCACCAGTCCCACGGACTCGTTCCGCCAGCTCGATCCCGTCGAGAGCAAGGACTCCCGGATCGAGTTGAGTCTGCCCGCCCGGTCGCTGCTGACTCTGACCACTGCCACGGGTGCGATGTGACGGAGACGGCCGTGTCTGCAGATCTCTGAGCCGACGCAAAGGGGCGACTGGATGCCTATCCGAAGCGAGAGTGACGGCACTTCTCGCCTCGCTCACGCGTCGGGTTTTTGGCTCGCTTACGCGTCGGGTTTCTGTGGTTGGGTCGTATGGTTTTGACGCGGCGTCGAGCGTCGCTACAATAGGGGGCGATGTGCGGATAACTCACCGCGCCAGCGGCTGCCCACCACGATGCGAAAGTGCGACCCTGCCATGAAACGCATTTCTGTTCTCGCCCCGATTCTGTTGCTGTTCGTGCAATCCGCCTGCCTTGAAGCCGCCGAGCCCAGTCCGCCGGACGGTTTCCGCGCCATTTTCAATGGCCACGACCTGACCGGCTGGCACGGACTGAATCCGCACAGCGCCGCCAACCTCACGGGCGAGAAGAGAGAGGAGAATCTCAATCAGCAGCGGGCCGAGTTTGCCGAGCACTGGCGGGTCGAGGACGGCGCGCTGGTCAACGACGGCCACGGCCCCTACGCCACGAGCGACGAGGAATTTGGCGACATCGAGTTCCTCATCGAGTATAGGACCGTGCCGAAGGCCGACAGCGGCATCTATCTCCGCGGCACACCGCAGGTGCAGATCTGGGACTGGAACCAGGTCTTCGATCCCAAGAACCCCGACCGCAAACCGCACCTGGGCTCCGGCGGCCTGTTCAACAACACCCCCGGCGCGCCCGGCCGCGACCCGCTCGTGCTTGCGGACAAGCCCTTCGGCGAGTGGAACCAGTTCCGCATCCGCCAGATCGGCAATCGAACCTGGGTGTGGCTCAACGACAAGCCCGTCGTCGACGGCGCTGTGATGGAGAACTACTGGGACCGTTCGAAGCCTCTGCCCGCCAAGGGCCCGATCATGCTCCAGACCCACGGCGGCGAAATCCGTTGGCGCAACCTCTTCATGCGCGAAATCGGCCCGGACGAGCCCGCAGTCCGTATCGAAAAGGAAGCGACGTACCTCGAGCCGGATCGCGCTGAGAAGGCCGATCTCTACCTGCCCCCCACGTTCGAGCCGGGCAAGAAGTATCCGGGTATCGTGATCATCCATGGCGGAGGGTGGACAGGAGGGGATAAAGGTGCCGCCCGTGAGATCCAGATCGGTACCACGCTGGCGTCGCACGGCTACGTCTGCATGTCGATCAACTATGCTCTGGCCAAGTCCGGCTCGCCGACCTTTCCGCAGAATATCCAGGAGTGCAAACGGGCTGTGCGCTGGCTCCGCAAGAATGCGGACCGATTCCAGCTCGACGCCGAGCACATCGGGGCCATCGGCGGCTCAGCGGGCGGGCACCTGACGGCTCTGCTGGCCGTCAGCGGGCCGGAGGTGGGAATCGATCCCGAGCAGGACGCAGACTACTCCTGCCGTATCCAGGCCGCGGTCCCCATGTACCCCCACTGCGCTGCTTCGTGGGAAGGCCAGGTGCCTCCCAAGGCTTACCCGGCCCTGCCGATGTTTGCCCAGCCCCAGGCGGAGGCGCCGGCCCTCTGGGACTCCGCCTCGCCGATCAAGCTGATCTCCAAAGACGACCCGCCCATGCTGATCCTCCACGGCACGGCCGACAAGACCACCCCGCTGGATCAGTCCACACGACTTCACCAGGCGGCCCAAGATGCCGGAGTCCCCTGCGAGTTGATCCTCGTCGAAGGCGCCCCGCACAGCTTTCACCTTCAGCCCAAACAGCGGGACCTCCGCCCGGAGGTGATCGGGTTCTTCGACCAGTACCTCAAGCCGCATGAATGAACCTGCAGGCACGAACCTTCGCCTGGTGTTTCGCTCGCTGAAGCACCGGAACTTCCGGCTCTTCTTCGTGGGCCAAGGGATCTCGCTGATCGGCACCTGGATGCAGACCACGGCGGTGGCCTGGCTCGTCTGGCGAATGACACACAACGCCTGGCTGCTCGGATTGGTCGGGTTCGCCGCCCAGATCCCCACGTTCCTGATGGCGCCCCTGGCCGGCGTGCTCGTCGACCGCGTGGATCGGCACCGCCTCGTGATCCGCACGCAGGTCCTTGCAATGGTTCAGGCCCTGATGCTGGCCGGCCTGATGTATTCCGGACGGCTTGCCATCTGGCATCTCGTAGCCCTGTCGGTTGTTCTCGGCGTGATCAATGCCCTCGACATGCCTGCACGTCAATCGTTTGTTGTTCAAATGCTCGACCGGCGCGAGGACTTGACCAACGCCATCGCCTTGAACTCCTCCATGTTCAACGGCGCCCGTCTGGTCGGCCCCGCCATCGCCGGGCTCCTCATTGCCAGTTTCGGCGAGGGGCTTTGCTTTCTCCTCAACGGGCTCAGCTACATTGCCGTGATTGCCGGTCTGCTAATGATGCGAGTGCCCCCCAGTGCGCGCGTCGGGCGGCACACGGCGGTCCTCGAAAACCTCCGGGAAGGATTTCGCTACGCCTTCGGTTTCCCGCCGATCCGCTGGCTGCTGCTCCTGGTGGCTCTGGTCAGCCTGGCCGGAGCGTCCTATGCCCAACTCCTGCCGATCTTCGCCCAGCAGATCCTGCATGGCGACGCCCGTACACAAGGGTTTCTCGTTTCGGCCGCCGGGGTCGGGGCGCTGGCCGGCGCAATCTACCTGGCGTGGCGGCCGAATGTGCAGGGACTCGAACGGGTGATCGCCTGGGCCCCGGCCGTTTTCGGCGCCGGCCTGATCGGTCTGGGGCTGTCGCGGTGGCTCTGGCTGACGCTTGCGGTAATGCCCGTCATTGGGCTGGGGCTGATGGTCCAGATGGCGTCGACGAACACGGTGCTCCAGACCGTCGTCGACGACGACAAGCGCGGTCGCGTGATGAGTTTCTACTCGATGGCGTTCATGGGCATGGTGCCCTTGGGTAGCTTGTTGGTGGGGGTAGGGGCGCACTTCATCGGGGCGCCACGCACGGTGATCCTCGGTGGAATGTGTTGTATCGCCGGATCGGTATTTTTCGCCCGTCGGCTTGCGGCACTGCGTGAGCCGTCCGAGGCTGAGCACGATCTGAAGACCGGGAAGCTGTCGTGAGTCGGCTCTGGCCGGTGTCGTGCGCGGGCCACCTGCGGACTATTCGGGGTCAATCTTTTGCGACTTCTGGGGGAGTAGTGTTCAGCTGCTGTGGGGGTGTATTGGTGGGTAGTATACATAAGGAGGTTCATATTACTTATCTCACATTACCTAGGCACCGGGTCGGGGGCAAAGCAGGGGGTGGAAGGTATTGGCCGTGCCGTCGTGGTTGACATCTAAGTGGGTCTGTACCTATACTGCAATGGTACGGGAGCCGACTCTCAGTCAGCACGGGGTCACGATTGACTTCCAGCCCAGGTGACCCTTCACCGTTGGCTTCCCGGACGGGACGAGAGATGGCGGCTAAGTTATTCGTGACGGCTGGGAGTGACCGATTGCGTCGGTCTCTCATGAGTGTGACTTGGTGTTCTGCGGCGGGCGTGTATGCGCTCCCGTTTTGTCTTCTTTGTTCTACCTCCTTCGTGAAAGGTCCGAATGGTGATCCGGCGAAAAAGAGGATTTACGCTAGTTGAGCTGTTGGTGGTCATTGCGATCATCGGGATTCTGATCGCATTGCTCTTGCCTGCCGTGCAGGCGGCGCGGGAAGCGGCCCGTCGTTCGCAATGCTCGAACAATCTGAAACAACTG
>CAYSCH010000027.1:11835-13534 GCA_964429355.1 uncultured Planctomycetaceae bacterium
AGATTCTTCCGCCGGCGGTTGTCTACCACACGAGCAATCACAGCTGGGGATGGGGAGCCTTGATTCTCCCGTTCATGGAGCAGCAACCGATGCACGACAAGTGCGGAATCGGTCGCGGAGAACCGATCGACACCCATGAAGTTGAGATCGAGACCGTCATTGCGGGCTTCCGCTGCCCCTCCGACGCGTCTCCGAAGAACAACAACCGCCAGTGGACCTGGGCGAATGTCGCAAATGTCGACCCGGCAACGGCCAACTACGTGGTGATCTCCGGAACCGAGATGTCTCCCGGGGATAACGGCAACGGCCTCTTCTATCGGAACTCGGCCAACAGTTTTGCCTCCTGCCAGGACGGAACGAGCAATACGATTGCCCTGGGCGAGCGATCTTACGATATCGGCGCTGTTACCTACGGAGCTGCAGTCTGGGCGGGTACCGCTGCCTACAACCATACCAAGGACTACCAACTCGACGGCTCGGCAAACGCCCAGCGCCCCATCAACTGCCCTGGGACGGTCGCGGATTGGGACGGCCGACATCTGTGCCTTTCCAGCAACCACCCGGGCGGTGTCACGGTGGGTCTGCTCGACGGCTCGGTGCGATTCTTGAGTGAAACGATCGATTTCAAGCGCGGCAGCCCCACCGACGACAGCATCTACGAGCGTCTCTTCCGCCGCGCCGACCGCCAGCCGGTTGGCGATTTCTGATCGCTCGCTGGTGGATTAAGACCAATACGTGTTCGGCGGGCCCTCGATCGGGGCCCGCCGAGCCATTTTTCAACAGCTTTCATACAGAACGAACGATGATCCACGGAAAGAAGACGAATATGAGACGGGTTTGGAGCTTGATGATTCTCTGTCTGCTGGTGGCCTTGCCGATTCTGGGCTGCGGAGGCCCGGAGGGGGTGAGCGGGGTCGAGGGGGTCGTGACGCTCGATGGCAAGCCGGTGCCCGACGCGACGGTGGAGTTCACACCAGAAGGTGGAGGACGCCCCTCCACCGGCAGGACCGATGCCAGCGGACACTACGAACTGGCTTACACGGCCACGGAAATGGGCGCGAAGGAAGGCAAGCACAACGTGAAAATCACGACCGGTGGCATGAAAGAGGAGGCCGGAAAGCTGGTGGAAGTGCCCGAGACGATCCCGGCCACCTACAACACCAAGACCACGTTGAGCGCCGAAGTGACTTCCGGCAAGAACACTGTCGATTTCGAACTCAAGGGCAAATGACCGGCGGGCCCGGGGGAATTTCTCTTTGGCCCAGTAGCGTCCGAAGAGTTCCGCACCTGCGTCAAGTCGAAACGGTTTCTCGTCGGACACAGGTGCAGGTTGGCTCCAGGCAGCCTCCAGCATCCGTTTCAGCCGGCGGCATGACGGCAACGGGCATTTCTTCCAGGGGCGCTTCAAGGCCCGGCGTTTTGAGGCCGATCCCCAAGCGGGAAGTCAATACAGCGTGAACCCCGCGCGGCCCAAGGACCCTACCAACAAGGCTTTTCTCAGCGCGAAGCCGATGAGAAGAGCCTTGTTCTCTCCAGGGCATTCTCGAACGTCTCCAAGATTTCTTCTGAACTCTGAGGCGGCCGGTTGCGTCTAAATTTAACGGGCGTGCGGCGATCTGGCCGTTGGAGGGGGGGCGGGAAACCAGCTTGCCAGCGCCCGTAGGACGAGAATCACCGGCAATTCTGGCATGCTGGCGGT
>CAYSCH010000027.1:13544-41000 GCA_964429355.1 uncultured Planctomycetaceae bacterium
ATTTCCGTGGAAAAGTGTTTTTTTCGTTTCCTGAGAGTGGCATTTCCTGCCCAAAATCGTAGGGAAGCCTCCTTCTGTTGTGCCTCATCTTCTAAATCACCTGAGGAATCCAGCCACCCATGAGTCCACGCCGAAACCAGAGTCTGCGAAATCTCCTGCATCGCCGTCCCCGAGGTCTCCGCTTGGAGCCGCTGGAGTCGAGAACGCTGCTCTCGGCAAGCCCGACCGATGATAGTTTCCGGCTGGCCATTTTCGCGAACAGTGCCGAAGTGGATATTCCCGCCCAGGTGGGGGTTCAGCCCGACGACAGCACCGAGTCGCAGTTTACGCTCGACGCGAGCGGGAAGATCTATCTGAAAGGCACGGGCAGCCACAAGCTGGGCGACTTCTTCGATGTCTGGCAGAACGACGCAGGGCTGGCCGGCAACAATGCCAACGCGATTCTGAGCGAAGACCAGTTGATGAGCAATCTGGAAACGGGCCGCAAGACGGTGCAGATGTTCGTCAATGGCCAGGTTTCCACGGAATTCGAAGACTACGACGTGGAAGACGGCGATGAGATCGTGCTCGTTTACGGCGACAATCCGGTCCTTTCGCTGAACACGAATTACGGCCCGATCGTGGTGGAGCTGTTTGCCGACGAAACGCCGATCACGGTCAACAATTTCCTCAAGTACGTGAATGACGGCGATTACATCAACAGCTTCTTTCACCGGTCGGTGGACGATTTTGTGATCCAGGCCGGCGGTTTCAAAACCAACTCGACGACCTTTACGGATACGGACCAGTTCACCGACGTTCCGACGGATGCTGCGATCCAGAACGAGTACGAGATCTCCAATACTCGAGGAACGCTGGCGATGGCCAAGTCGCCCAGTGGACCCAACACAGCCACCAGCCAATTCTTCGTGAACCTGGCCAACAACACCAATCTGAACACCCAGAACGGCGGCTTCACCGTTTTCGGGCAGATTCTCGACATGGCGACCGCCGACGAGATCGCCAACCTCCCGATCAAGACCGCTGCCAGCATCGACACGACGATCAGTGCGGCCGACGCGGATCTCTACAAGGAACTGCCGCTGGGAACCGGTAACCAATTGGTCGTCATGCAGAGCATCACGGGCCAGGGGGAGATTTCGGGCAAGAAGTACCTCGATGAGAACAAAGACGGCACGTACGACAGCGGCGAAGAGCTGCTTGCGGGCGTGACGGTCTACCTCGACGCCAACGACAACGGCGACCTCGATTCCGGCGAGACTTGGGTCATGACCGGGACGGACGGCAGCTACCGTTTCCAGGTTCCTGCCGGCGAGTATGTCGTGCGGTCTGAGGTGACCCCGGGGCGCACAGGGACCGAGCCGGTCAGCCCCGACAGCTACGCGGTGACGGTCGAGATCGGCCGTGAGGACGCCAACCTCGATTTCGGGGAAGCCGTTCTGCCTGCGCCCAGCGGGGTCGACCTTCTGGCCGTGTCGGATACGGGGAGCGAAGGTGACGACAATCTCACTCGCAAGAACAACGCCGACCAGACGTCGACGCTCCAGTTCCTGGTCAGCGGCGTGACCGCCGGGGCGGAAGTCAGGCTGTTTGCCGACACGACGCTCATCGGCAGCCAGGTGGCGACCGGAAGCACCGTGACGGTGACCACCGACGGCACCCACGTACTCACCAACGGCACTCACAGTATCACCGCGGTGCAGGTATTGGGCGGGACGACCGCTCCCTCCAATGCTCTGCAGATCACGGTCGACGCCGCCGCTCCGGGGGGCCTGACCAACGAGATGCCCAATACGGCGCAGGTCGGTGTGGCGTTTTCGTTCGATGCGGCAAGTCCGGGTGAAGGGGAGGTGGTTTACTCGCTGCAGAACGCGCCGAGCGGCATGTCGATCCATGCCTCGACGGGTGCGATTTCGTGGACCCCGACCGCCCAGCAGGTTCAGCCCTATTCGTTCAGTATCGTGCTCACGGACAACGCCGGCAACACGACCTCCGAATCGGTCGCGGTCACCGTCCTCGGCACCATTCCGGCCTATCCCGACCAGTACAGCGTGAATGAGGATACGGTTCTGCATGTGACGGCGGCCAACGGCGTGCTGGCGAACGACAGCACCACGTCGGGCACGCTTCACGTGGCGACCTTCGAGCAGCCCTCGCATGGTGTGCTGACACTCAATTCGGACGGGTCGCTGACCTACACGCCCAACGCGAACTACAGCGGCGAAGACAGCTTCACCTACCAGGCGACGAACACGACGGGCGACGAGTCGAACGAGGCCCTGGTGACGATCACCGTGGTCGGCGTCAACGACGCCCCGGTGGGGACCACCGACAGCTACACCACAGCGGAAGACACGGAACTGACAAAAACGGCCGCTTTGGGTGTGCTGGCCAACGATAGCGATCCCGATACCGACAAGGACGATCTGACAGTCAGCCTGGCCAGCCAGGCGACGCACGGCACGGTCACTCTCAGCGCAGACGGCTCCTTCAAGTACGTGCCTAATGCCAATTATGCCGGGACCGATTCGTTCACCTACAAGGTCACCGACGGAACCACCCAGTCGGCGGCAATTACGGTGAATCTGACCGTCACAGCCGTGAACGACCCTCCCAAGGGGACCGCCGATACCTACAGCGTGGATGAGGACGGCACCCTCACTGTCAATGCCGCCAACGGCGTTCTGAAGAACGACACCGACGCGGACAGCAGCAGCTTCACGGCCACGATCGGCACCCAACCGGCACACGGCGACGTGACTTTGAATGCGGACGGCTCTTTCACCTACAAGCCGGACGGCAATTACTCCGGGCAAGACACGTTCACTTACACGGCGACCGACGGCAGCGCCACTTCGACGGCGACGACCGTCACGATCACGGTCAACGCCAAGCCTGACGCTCCGACCGCCACGGACGACACGGCGACCGCGCTGAACGACGGCACCGCGGTCACGATCGACGTGCTCAAGAACGACAGTTCGGCTCCCGACGGCACCCAGACGCTGAGTATTTCTGCAGTCACCCAGGGTTCGAAGGGTGGAACGGTCACGATCGAGAACGGCAAGATCAAGTACAAGGCCGCCAGCGGCACGACCGGTACGGAGACCTTCACCTACACGGTCAAGGACAGCGACAATCTGACGGATACGGGCACGGTCACGGTCACCGTATCGACCCCCAGCGACAACACCATTTCCGGCTGGGTGTATCTCGATCGAGATGGCGACGGGGTCCGGGACACGGGCGAAAGGGGACTGCCCGGGGTGCTGATCACCCTGACGGGCACCGATACGTCGGGTGCATCGGTCCGCCGGACGGCTCTGACCCGCGGCGACGGCAGCTACAAGATCGAGGATCTGTCCGCCGGAACCTACCAGGTTGCGGAGCGGCAGCCGACCGCTGCGAAGGACGGGAAAGAAAAGACTGCCGTGACGGGGGCGGTTGCCGGCAGCGACGTGATCACCAATATCGTGGTCAGCGGCGACAAGATCTTTGCCGACAACAACTTCGGCGAAGCGAACCTGAAGGCGGGATATATCTCGATCAGGATGTTCCTGGCGTCGGCGCCTCCCCTGGCCGATTGCCTGAGAGACATCATGGTGGAAGCCGAGAACAAGGCGGGTTACAAGAGCTTGGCCAATGCGATCAAGAACGGCGATACCGATCTGGACGATAGCGGCCTGCATTACCCGGCGGCGGTGAACGACACTTATACCGTGAGCGAGGACGGTACCCTCACGGTCACCACGGCCAACGGCGTGCTCAAGAACGACACCGACGCCGACAAGGACAAGCTGACGGCCTCGATCGTGACCCAGCCGGCCCATGGCACGCTGACCTTGAACGCCGACGGATCCTTCGTCTACAAACCGACAGTGGATTACACCGGTACGGACACTTTCACGTATATTGCCAGTGACGGGATCCTGGATTCGACCCCCGCCACCGTGACGATCACCGTGAACGGGGGCAACAACGACGCGCCCAAGGCCGTCAACGACAGCTACACCGTCAACGTGAACGGTACCCTGACGACGACGACCGCCAACGGGGTGCTCAAGAACGACACGGACGCCGACAGCACGTCGCTGACGGCCACGGTTGCCACCCAGCCGGCCCACGGCACGGTGACCATGAGCGCGAATGGGACGTTCACCTACACGCCGACGTCGGGCTACCGGGGTACCGACAGCTTCACCTACAAGGTGAGCGACGGAACGAACAATGCCACCGGAACGGTGAACATCAAGGTCAACGCCGTACCCGTAGCGACAAGCGACACCTACACGGTTGCCGAGGACGGCACGCTGACGACGACCACCGCCAACGGCGTTCTGAAGAACGACACCGATGCCGACGGCGACACGTTGGAGGCCACGGTGGTGGCTCAGCCGGCTCACGGTACGGTGACGCTCAACAAGAACGGCACGTTCACCTACAAGCCAGCAGCCGACTACAACGGCACCGACAGTTTCACGTACAAGGCCAAGGACGCAACCTCCGAATCGGCCGTGGCGACGGTGACGATCACGGTGACGCCCGTCAACGACGGGCTGAAGGCCAACAACGACAGCTATACCGTGAGTGTGAACGGGTCATTGGCGACGACCACCAACAACGGGGTGCTCAAGAACGACACCAACGATGGCGGTGGGACGATCAGTGCCTCGGTCGTCACGGGGCCGACCCACGGTACGCTGAGCCTCAACGCGAACGGCACCTTCACCTACACGCCGCAGACCGGATACCGGGGCACCGACACCTTCACCTACAAGGCGACGGCCGGGACGCAGACTTCGAACGCGACCGTCACGATCAAGGTCAACGGCGTTCCCGTGGCGAACGACGACAGTTACACAACCAACGAGGACGTGAAGCTTGAGGTCCTCGCTGCCAACAGTGTGCTCAAGAACGACACCGACGGTGACAACGACGCGATAACAGCGATCATCGTGACTCAGCCGGCTCACGGCACGGTGACCTTCAACGCGAACGGCACGTTCACCTACACGCCGGCCGCCAACTACTCCGGCGGCGACAGCTTCACTTACAAGGCGAAGGATGGCAACGCCGAGTCGGCCGCGGCAACCGTGACCATCACGATCAATCCCGTAAACGACGCACCGACGGCCGTTACCGACAGTTACAGTGTGAACGTGGGCGGAACCCTGATCACGACGACCGCCAACGGCGTGCTGAAGAACGACACCGATTCGGACAGCACGTCGCTGACGGCCACAGCCCTTACGCAGCCGACCCACGGCACCCTGGTGCTCAACACGGACGGCACCTTCACCTACACCCCACAGGCCGGATACCGGGGCACCGACAGTTTCACGTACAGGGTCAGCGACGGAACGGCCAACGCGACCGGCACGGTCAATATCAAGGTCAACGCCGTGCCCGTGGCGGCGAACGACAGTTACACGGCCAACGAGGACACCGCGCTGAGCATCACTGCCGCCAACGGCGTGCTCAAGAACGACACGGATGCGGACAGCGACCCGCTGACCGCAACGGTGGTAACTCAGCCCTCACACGGCACGCTGGTGCTCGCCACGAACGGCTCATTCACCTACACGCCGGCGGCCAACTACTCCGGTACGGACAGTTTCACCTACAAGGTGAACGACGGCAGCACGGATTCTGCTCCGGCCACGGTGACGATCACCATCAGTGCCACCAACGACGCACCGTTGGCCGTTGCCGACGCCTACAGTGTCAACGTGGGTGGAACCCTGACCACGACGACGACCAACGGTGTGCTGGCCAACGACACCGACGCCGAGAGCACTGCGCTGACCGCCACGCTTGTTGCGGCACCAACTCACGGCACGTTCAACCTGAACACGGATGGAACCTTCACCTACACGCCGCAGGCCGGATACCGCGGCCCGGACAGCTTCACCTACAAGGCCAGCGACGGGACGGACTTCTCGAACACCGTGACCGTGTCGATCAAGGTCAACGCGGTTCCCACCGCGGTCGACAACACCTACTCGATCAATGAAGACATTGTCCTGAACATCAGCGCGGCCAACGGTGTACTGACGAACGACACCGATGCCGACAGCGACCTGTTGACCGCGGCGGTCGTGACTCAGCCGGTGCACGGCACACTGGTGCTGAACGCGGACGGCTCGTTCACCTACACGCCGGAGGCCAACTACCACGGCACCGACACCTTCACCTACAAGGCCAATGACGGCAGCACGGATTCGGCTCCGGCCACGGTGACCATTACGGTCAATTCGGTCAACGACCTGCCGGTAAGCGTTGCGGACGCCTACCAGGTGGACGAGGACGGCAGCCTGGTCACGACGGCAGCCAACGGGGTGCTGGTCAACGATACGGACGGGGACGGCACGGCGCTGACGGCCTCGGTTGTGAACCAGCCGCAACACGGCACCCTGGACTTCAACGCGGACGGCACGTTCACCTACACCCCCGCCGCCAACTACCACGGCAGCGACAGTTTCACCTACATAGCCAACGACGGCACGGGCAATTCGGCAGCGGCCACGGTGACGATCACCGTCAATCCGGTCAACGACGTGCCGGTGGCTGAGAACGACGCCTACGTGGTGGCCGAGGATGCCACGCTGACGGTTCCGGAAGCGACCGGTGTTCTGCTCAACGACAGCGACGTTGAGGGCGGGACTCTGACGGCCGCCGTGGTCACCGAGCCGACTCACGGCACGTTGACTCTGAACGCGAACGGTTCGTTCACCTACGTGCCGGTCGCGGACTTCCACGGTACGGATACCTTTACCTACAGGGCCAACGATGGCACGGCCAACTCGGCGACCGCGACCGTGACGATCACGCTGAGCGCGGCCAACGACGCGCCTGCCGCCGCGGGCGATTCCTACAGCGTTCCCGTCAACGGTATCTTGACCGTGAATGCAGCCTCGGGTGTTACGGAGAACGACGACGACGTGGATGGCGATTCGCTCACGGCAGTCGTCTCGGCCATGCCGACCCACGTGACTGTGGAACTGAACTCCGACGGATCCTTCACCTACACACCGACCGCGGCCTTCCATGGTACCGACAGTTTCACCTACGTGGTTAACGACGGCACGGTCAATTCGGCGCCCGCCACCGTGACGATCCACGTCAACACGCTGGCCAGCACCGTGGACGATGCCTACACGGTTGATGAGGACGGGGCGTTGGCGGCCAACGCGGCGGCAGGAGTGCTGGCCAACGACAGCGACGTCGACAGCGACACTCTCAGTGCTGCGGTAGTGACCGAGCCGACGCACGGCACGCTCACCTTCCAGACGGACGGCTCTTTCGTCTACACGCCTGTCTCCGATTTCCACGGCACCGACACGTTCACCTACAAGGTCAATGACGGATTCGGCGACTCCGCCGTGGCGACCGTTACGATCACCGTGGCACCGATCAACGATGCCCCGACGGTTGTGGGCGAATCCTACGATGTGGTGGTCAACACCGTTCTGACGGTCAACCCGGCGTCGGGTCTGCTTGCCAATGACGACGATGCGGACGGTGATTCGTTGACGGTGACGCTCGTTACGGGACCGGCCCATGGCACGCTCCTGGTGAACGCGGACGGGTCGTTCGAGTACACTCCCCAGGCCGACTATTCTGGAACGGACAGTTTCGTCTACAAAGTCAACGACGGAACGGTCGATTCGGCAGATGTGACGGTCGACCTCGACGTGGCCCCGGCGGCCATGGCAGCCGCTTTCGACGAGGCCCTTGCCCTGGAAGAAGACTGGGCGTGATGATTCCGGCTTCCTGGGTCGGCCAGGCGGCCACTCGCTCCGCGAACCAACATCGGTTCGCGGAGCGAAACGCGACGATCAGCGGGCGTTGTCACGTGGATCCTTGGGAGGCAATCGGAGTCAATCACCGTTGCAGGCCCAGCGGCCGATCCCTTTCTTCTGACCTTCGATCGCAGTTGCCGTTTCCAGACGGCCCTCTTCTCTGCGGATCTTCAGCGGCTGAATGCTCGCGAGTCTTGAAGATCTCGTTCGGACTCCAGTCGTCCGACGACGCCTGAACGTTCGAGGGACCGCCGCAATCCAGTCTCAGGGGGGCGGAACGGCCGGTTTTTCCCGCCGGAACCGAACAGGCGACAGAACATGGAGGGTGCTGGCAAGAATCTTCGTCTGCGGCGGACATTTTTCGTATCGTACGGGTCTCCGTTTCTCCCCAGAAGGGAGAAAGCGCCGTTTGCGCCTTCTCTCCACCCACCCTCGAGCGAACGGATAGACCATGAGCGTGCGTCGAAACCAGCGTTTGGGACGTTTTCTCCACCGCCGGAACCGGAGCCTTCGTTTGGAGCCGTTGGAGTCGAGAACGCTCCTGTCGGCGACCGCGACGGACGACAGTTTTCGGTTGGTGATCTTTGCCGAAAGCACCGAACTCGAGATACCGGCCGAGGTGGGGGTACAGTCCGACGACAGCACCGAGTCGATGTTTACCCTCGACGATAGCGGCGAGATTTGTCTGGATGCATCCGACAAGCTGACCCTTGGCGACTTCTTCGACATCTGGCAGAACAGTGCGGGACTGGCCGGCAACAACACGGATGCAGTGCTGAGCGAAGATCAACTGCTCAGCTACGTGGAAGAAGGCAAGAGCACGGTGCAGATGTTCGTCAATGGCGAGGTCTCGACCGAACTGGCGGACTACACGGTTCAGGACGGCGACGAAATTGTGCTGGTCTACGGCAACAATCCGGTAGTTTCGCTGAACACGAACTACGGTCCGATCGTGATCGAGTTATTTGAGGCGGATACGCCGGGAACGGTTGAGAACTTCCTCAACTACGTCAACGACGGCGATTATGACTACTCATTCTTCCACAGGTTGGACGCCGATTTCGTACTTCAGGGGGGTGGCTACACGACCCCGTCGACGACCTTCACAGCCGTCACGCAGTTCGACGACGTGGCCGCAGACGATGCGATCACGAACGAACCCGGCATCTCCAATCTGCGGGGTTCGATTGCGATGGCCAAACTGAGCGGCGACGTCGATAGCGCCACCAGCCAGTTCTTCGTGAACCTGAGCGACGACAATGCTTTCCTGGATACGGAAGACTACGGAGAGTTCACCGTTTTTGGTCAGGTTCTCGACATGACCACGGTCGACGAGATTGCCGCATTGAGCGTCGACACCACCAACGATTCGCCCTTTGCCGAACTGCCTCTGGGTGATGACACCGACGGAGACGCCACGCAACTCGTCGTCATTACGAGCATCGCCGGCCAGGGCGAAATCTCCGGCATCAAGTATGTCGACGCCGACGGCGACGGCCAGCACGACAACGACGAGGAATTGCTGGCGGGCATTACGGTCTACCTCGACAACGACGACGACGGGGTTCTCGATTCCGGCGAAACCTGGACCGTGACCGGGACCGACGGCTCTTACTTCTTCCAGGTGGAGGCGGGGACTTACGTCGTCCGCGCCGAGGTCAGCGCCGGCTCGACGGCCACCAGTCCACTCGACCCGGAAAGCTACACGGTCGCTGTCGATATCGGTACCGAAACGAACGGCCTCGATTTCGGCGAGGTCGAACTGTCGGCTCCGACGGGAGTCGATCTGGTGGCGGATTACGACACCGGCAGTGCCGACGACGACAACCTGACCGGGCACAACAACGCCGATTCCACGTCCGTTCTGCAGTTCCTGGTGACCGGAGTCACTGCCAAAGCGGATGTGCAGATCTTTGCCGGCAACACGTTGATCGGAAGCCAGGTGGCCAGTGGCGATACTGTGACGGTCACGACCGACGGCTCGGAGGCGCTCAACGACGGCACGCACGACATCACCGCAGTTCAGGTCCTGGGAGCAACGACCGATCCGTCCACCGCCCTGGTGCTGACCATCGACACCGCGGCGCCAAGCGAACTGACGAATGAGGCTCCCGAAACGGCCCAGGTCGGCGTGGCCTACTCCTTCGATTCCGAAAGCGAGGAAGAAGGCGACGTGGTCTATTCCCTCGACGATGCGCCGGATGGAATGTCGATCGATGCGTCAACGGGCGAGATCACCTGGACACCCGGCAGCGATCAGGCCGTGCCGCAGTTGTTCAGCATCGTCCTGGCCGACGATGCGGGAAACACGACCGCCGAGGCCGTTTCGATCACCGTACTGGGCGCGATTCCGGCGTATCCCGATACGTACACGGTTACCGAAGATTCGTCTCTGACTATCGACGCAACCAACGGCGTTCTCGCCAACGATGATACCGATTCGGGCACGCTCACGGTTGCCGTCTACGATCTCCCATCACACGGCACGGTCACCTTGGGCTCCAACGGTTCCTTCATCTATACCCCGACCGCGAACTTCTCCGGCACCGACACCTTCTCCTATCAGGCGACGAATGCGACCGGCGAAGAGTCGAATGTGGCGCTGGTCACGATCACCGTGGTTGAAGCCAATGACGCCCCGACCGGAGTGGACGACAGCTACACGGTCACGGAAGACACGACGCTCACGAAGACCGCATCGACCGGTGTGCTGGCAAACGACACCGACCCCGATGACGACGATCTCAGTGTGACGCTCGTCGACGAGGCCGCCCATGGTACGGTGACGCTCGCTTCGGATGGTTCGTTCTCCTACGTGCCGGACGACGAATACTCCGGTGACGACTCGTTTACCTACACGGTCAGCGACGGGACGCTCAAGTCGGGCGAAATCACCGTGTCGCTCACCGTGACGATCGCCAACGACGCTCCCACGGTTGCCGCCGATTCTTACAGTGTGGACGAGGATGGCACTCTCAACGTCCCAGCGGACGAAGGAGTGCTGGCGAACGATTCGGATGTTGACGGCGAGACGTTGACGGCCACGCTCACCGCCGAACCGGCCAACGGAGAGGTCTCCTTCGACAGCGACGGCTCGTTCGTCTACAAGCCCGACGACGATTTCAACGGCACTGACAAGTTCACCTATCGGGCGACAGATGGAGACGACACGTCGTCGACCACAACCGTGACGATTACGGTCAGTCCCGTAGCGGACGCTCCGTCCGCCACAAACGATACGGCGGAGGCCCCGAACGACGGGTCGTCCATCGAGATCGACGTGCTCGGCAACGACAGCTCCGATCCCGACGGCGACCAGACTCTCACAATTACATCCGTGACCCAGGGTTCCCTCGGCGGAACCGTGAGTTTCGACGGCAATCAGATCACCTACATGGCCGCGAAGGGAACGGTCGGCGAAGAGACATTTACCTACACGATCACCGACACCGACGGACTGACCGACACCGCGACGGTCACGGTCACTGTCTCCGGCAGCGGTGACAACACGCTTTGCGGGTACGTCTACATCGACCGCGACGACGACGGAACGTTCGACGAGGGTGAAACCGGGATTCCCGGTGTGCTCGTTACCCTGAAGGGCACCAACAACTTCGGAAGCTCCGTCAGCCAGACGGCTCTCACTTCCGACGACGGTTACTACTGTTTTGACGGGCTGCTCTCGGGCACCTACCAGCTCGCGGAGCGGCAGCCGACGGCGTTTTCCGACGGAACGGATTCGTCCGGCGTGTCGGGGGCCGAGATCGACGACGATGTGATCTCGGAGCTGGCGATCAGCAACTCGGACTCGTATGGCGATAACAATTTCGCGGAAACGGAACTCGCCATCCAGTACGTCTCGATTCGCATGTTTCTGGCATCTTCCTCGCTGGAAAACTACCTCAGGGACGTTGTGGCCGACGCCGAGGAATCGGATGGCAATTCGGACCTGGCCGAAGCGATCCGTGACGGTGACGCTTCCTACGACGGAAGTGACAACGATTCTCCGGTGGCGGACGACGATAGCTACGCCGGCTATGAGGACACCACCCTCACCGTGACCGCAGCTTCGGGCGTGCTGGCCAACGACAGCGATGCCGATGCCGATTCGCTCGCAGCCACGCTCGTGAGCGATGCGAGCTACGGCACACTGACGCTCAGTTCGGATGGTTCTTTCACGTACGTGCCCGACGACGACTGCACCGGCACCGACACCTTCACGTACACGGTGAACGACGGAACGGCCGATTCGGAAACGGCGACGGTGACGATCGCAGTTGCGGCGGTCAACGACGTGCCCGTGGCGGAGGACGATTCGTACACAGTGGCCGAGGACGGGAGCCTGGCGATCAGCGCCACTTCGGGCGTGCTGGCCAACGACAGCGATGGGGACGGCGATTCGCTCACGGTGACCCTCGCCAGCGATGTAAGCAACGGCACTCTGGCATTCGCTTCGGACGGGTCGTTCGCGTATGCGCCCGATAGCGGGTTCTCGGGCACGGATACGTTCACCTACACCACGGGTGACGGAACCATCGATTCGGCGATCGCCACCGTTACGCTGCACGTGGCCGCGGCGGACGAAGTGCTTGCTGACGAAGAAGAGTGGACCTGACCGCTCTGGCCGGCACGAGCCCCTGGTATTGCTGAAACACAGGTGGCGGTGGCATCCTGCTGCCATCTTCAGGATGCCACCGCCACGATCGTTGGTGCGGTAAGGCCGAATCAGAACCTCACGTCGAGCCCGATGCTCAGTCCCTGGGCCCAGAAACCGTTGGATTGGAAGCTGTATTCAGGGAAGGGTGCCCCGGCCAGCGTTCCGCCGGAAAGTTGCGAGACGTTGATGTCGGTGTCGATCTGTTCGCCGGCTCGCAGCACATCGCTCAGGTGGAGGAACGTGTAACCGATTGTCAGGTCGATTCCGCGGTCAAATGTCCGGGTGAGCTTGACGCCCAGTTCGGTGGCGGTGGCGAGTTTGCGGCGTTCGTAGCGTGCCATATTGGTGGGAAGAGCCAACAGGCCACCGTCGCTCACGTCGGTATCGGTCGTAATCGTGGTCGTCTGCCCGTCGATGGTTGCGGTGGAATTCATATTGCCGATGCCGATCTTGGCGAGCAATTCCACTTTCCAGCACGGGTTGATCTGCCCGCGGAGGGCCATACCGAGCTCACCGGCGTGGAAACTGTTGGTGGTGTCGAAGCGATCGAAGAGATCGAAGGACGTGCCGGGGGTGGCGAGCGATTCGGTCAATTCGTGGATCAGCAGTCCATCTTCCAATTGAACCCACCGGTAACCGAACAGGAGGTCGATGTCGGCCCAGCATTCGCGTCGGAGGCCCTGTCGGAAGAGGAACTCCCCACCATCGAGGCGGGTCGAGGCGCTTGCCAGGACCGAGCCAGAGACCAAGTCGTCGAACGCGAGCAAACGAGCATCCTGGCGGGCTGCAACCGTGTTGTAGAAGGGACGAGCCAGGATGTCGAAATTGGCGTCCGATGCGGCGTACGAGCTTGTCTCTTCGCCGAGCATGAAGTAGGACGCCTCCAAGCCTCGGGTGTGGCAAGGATCGAGCCACAATCCGAGCGAAAAGCGGCCGCCCGAGAGCGCATCTCCTCCCAATTCCGATCCGCCGAAGAGAATTGTGGCGTCGGGCAAGACACCCGCATCATCCTGGTCGGTACCGTCGGGGCTGGTGGTGACCAAGGCCGGCACTGACATGCCCCGGATCCACCACATCAGATACTCAGCACTGCCGTAGAAATGGTTCGGCGCACATGACATGGTGGGCGCGACGGAGCACGAGTCGCAGCCTGTTGAACAGGAGTCGCAGCCGCCCGTCAAACATGAGTCTCCCATCATCTCTCCAGCCGGATCCAACAGCGGGGCGTCCTGCAGCCCGGGATCGAATGCCGGCGTAGGCTCTTCGAACGCAACGGCAAGAACTCGCGGCTGTGTGGCGGGCTTTGCCGAATCGAGCAGAGTGTCGCGAAAGGCCCCTTCGGATTGTCTCGGCGCCGGTTCGGTTGCCGAGGCTGCCTTCACGGCACTGTGCGAGTTGCTGTTGAGGCACGCGGTGATGTCCGGCAGCGAGCCGCGGAACAGACGGCTGTCTGCTGGTTGCGTGTACTTCTGGGAGTACTTCTGGTGTGCGGGTACATATCCCACCCATTTCCCATTCTGCTGGTAGGCGGTCGACGGCGAACCTGCGGCTGTCGTCTGCGCCGGTGTGGGAGTGGTGATACCAGATACGATGATAAGCGAAGCAGCGAATGCCCAATAATGGCGAACCATCCCACCTTCCTTTATTTGTGGATGTTCGCCCCCCTGAATCAGTATGATGAGTCCGTCATCCCATCCTACGGATAGACTTATCGGACATCTCGCCAGTAATCGTTAAAATTTCTGCGACCGGAATTTTCAGCCCGAAATTCCCAGAGTGAATTGTGGCGAACCTGGAAGGCTGGGCAAAGAAGCTGCCCGTTTGGGGGAGCGGCGCGAGCGGATAGCAGGGAGATGGCCGCAGCAAGCCCTCCCTTGCGTGGCGGCATGACGTATTTGCAGGAAAGCAGCCCGGGAGATACTACGCCGCTTCTCGTCGGGGGGCGGAGAAGCAGCTTTGTGCCTCAGGCCAGCGGCCCAAGGCGATCGCTGCCATCGTGCCCCCAAAGGCGATCGAGACCTTCAGGGCATGTTCGAAGTGTCCGAATCTTCCGACCAGAGGTATGCAGTCGAGGTCACAGTCCGGATCGGGATCCGTAAGATTGACTGTGGGTGGGGCAAAGCCGTCGCGCAGGGCGAGGGCGGTGATTGCCAGTTCGACACTTCCTGCGGCGTTGACCAGATGACCAAGCATCGACTTGGTGGAGCTCACGAGCGTGGAATCGGCGGCAGAACCCAGGGCGCTGCGAATACCGCGAGTTTCGGCGACATCGTTTGGCTGCGTCCCGGTCCCATGTGCGTTGATGTAATCGACGTCGCTTGGAGCCAGCCTGGCCTGTTGGAGGGTTGCCTTCAACAGGTAGGCCAGCGACGGGCTGTCCGTGTTGATGCCCGTCACATGATACGCGTCGGCCACCATCCGTCCGCCGACCACCTCTGCGTAAATGCTGGCATTACGATTCCGAGCGTGACTGAGTCGTTCGAGCACGAACATGGCGGCCCCTTCGCCCATGACAAAGCCGTTGCGGCGGCTGTCGAAGGGCCGTGCGGCTTGAGCCGGGTCGTCGTGTTCGGCCAAGACCCGCATCTTGCTGAAACCGGCAGCGAAGAGGGGATAGATTGCCTCGGAACTGCCGGCAAGGGCGATGTCGCACTGGCCGTCGTGGATGGCTCGTACTGCCGAGAGAATATCTACCATTCCGCTGGCACAGGCCGCGGAGTGGCAAGTCCGTGGGCCGAGGAGTCCGAATCGGTTGGCCACGATCGAGCAACCGCTATTTGGGAGGCATTGCGACCGCCAATCGACCTCGCCTTCGGCCCGGTGGCTGGCATCTCTTCCGAGCCAGCCGGCGGTGATCTCGCACATATGGGCACTTATTGCACAGCCGAAGTTGTGGAAGTCGATGCCCGAGTGATAGACCTGGGCGTCGTTCAGGGCCTCTTCGGCTGCCCGCAACGCCAGAGAGATGACCTTCAACTGCCCGAGCTCGTCGGGCTCGATGATCACCGGTGCGGCGATTCGGAGAGAGTCAGGCATTCCATCGGCTGGTCCTACCAGACGCACGCCACTGGTACCTTCACGCACAGCTTGCCACACCGATTCTCGATTGTTGCCCACCGAAGTGATCATACCGATTCCGGTGATCACGACGGGGTCGGTTGGTGTGGATGTTCCAGAAGTATGCAAGTCCATGCGGAGTCACCGGGAAACCAACGCGGCGTTGACGACACGAGCCGCCGCAGGGCGACGCTTCATGCGCCGATTTCGCTTGCTGACGGCGCGGGGAATGTAGCAACCTGTTGCGAGCAAGTCCAGAGATAATATCAACGCGAGCAGCTTCCGGGACCGTTGGAAATGACGGCATGACCAACCCGCGAGACGGTGGGTAAATAAGGGGGGCTAGGCAAGCGAAACAGCTCCGGCTTGATCGTGTCGAGCCGCAGGCTGCAGGCCGCCCGCTAGACGTCTGACACCCCGCCCCCCTTGGAAATCGAGACATACGCCATGCGGAGTTGGTGGAGCGTGTTGTCGAGCATTTCCGACTCCTCGCTCGTGCGATTCCCTTCGGTCTTCGTCTGGAGCACCGCCAGCAAGTCGATCAGGTGTTTTGCCTGATTGGGAAGCCGGTCTCGCTGGTTTGTCAACGGATTGGGAAGGATCCCGAGCGAAACCATGGCTTGAGTTGCGAGAGAACCGATCAGGATCTCCAAGGAGGCGGGGGGCAGCGGAAAATCGCGGGGATGCGAACCCGCTTCTTTGGCGTCAGAAGATGCAGGTTTGTCGCCGCCGGACTGCTGGGCTGCTTCTTTCTCAGCCTGAACCTGCGTTTTCCAGTCTTCGTCGACGATGATCTTCTTTTCTTGCGGTTGGTCGCTCATGCCGTTTCCTCCGTCTTAAGCAATCTCTCGGGCCGCTCCGATCTCTTCTTTGCGAGGGCCGCCTGAACAAATCCGTGAAAGAGGGGGTGTGATTTCGTGGGTTGAGACTTGAATTCCGGGTGGTATTGCACGGCCACGAACCAGGGATGGTCCGGCAATTCCATGACCTCCACCAGGGAGCCGTCCGGACTGGTTCCGGTTACCTGCAATCCCTTCTGCGCAAACAACTCCCGGTATTCGTTGTTGAACTCATAGCGATGTCGATGCCGCTCGGAGATCCTTTCCATTCCGTAGGCCGAAAATGCCTTTCCTGATTCTCGGAGCTGCGTTGGCTGGGCGCCCAATCGCATCGTTCCCCCCTTGTCGGTAATCGTTTTTTGCTCGTTCAGCAGGCAGATTACCGGATGGGGAGTGTCTTTGAAGAATTCCGTCGAGTTGGCATTGTCCAGACCGCACACGTTCCTGGCATATTCCACCACCGCGCACTGCATACCCAGACAGATGCCGAAATAGGGGATGCCCCGTTCCCGGGCAAACTGTACTGCGTCTACCTTGCCTTCAATTCCGCGCTCCCCGAATCCGCCCGGAACCAGGATGCCGTCGACTCCGGCCAACAGCCGCTCAGCCCCTTCTCGCTCAACTGCCTCGCTGTGGATCCGCTGGACTCTGACAGTGGCCTTGTTCGAAATGCCTGCGTGGTCCAGGGATTCGTAGATCGACTTGTAGGCGTCGCGATGCTCGGCGTATTTGCCCACCACGGCGATGCTGATTTCGTGCTCGGGATTTCGCAAGCGGTGCACCAGATCTCGCCAACCGGTCAGATCCAATTCTGCCGCCTTGAGCCCGAGTTTCTTGACGATCAATTGGTCGAGCTTGTGATCGACCAGGCTCAGCGGAACCTCGTAGATGGAAAAATCCTTGTCCTTTTCTTCAATCACCGCTTCGACCGGCAGATTGCAGAACAACGCGATCTTGGCGCATTCTTCCCTGCCGAGCGACCGCTCTGTTCGACAGATGAGGATGTCGGGCTGGATGCCGATTCCCCGCAACTGGCCCACCGAGTGCTGCGTCGGCTTGGTCTTCAGTTCGCCCGCCGCCTTGAGGTAGGGAATCAGCGTCAGATGGATATAAAGGCAGTTCTCCGATCCGATGTCCAGTGAGATCTGGCGGATGGCCTCCAGGAAGGGCTGGCTTTCGATGTCGCCCACGGTGCCGCCGATCTCCGTGATCACGACATCCACATCGTCCGACGCCAGCTTGCCGATGCAACTCTTGATCTCGTTGGTGATGTGCGGGATGACCTGAACGGTTTGTCCCAGATACATCCCCTGCCGCTCTTTGGTAATGACCGACTGGTAGATCTTCCCGGTCGTGTAGTTGCTGTCGCGTGTCAGAGGGCTGTTCGTGAATCGCTCGTAATGCCCCAGATCAAGGTCCGTCTCGCTGCCATCGTCGAGCACGTAGACCTCGCCATGCTGGTAGGGGCTCATCGTGCCCGGGTCCACGTTGATATACGGATCAAGCTTCTGCATCCGCACGGAGAGCCCCCGATTCTCCAGCAGCATGCCGATGGAAGCGCTGGTTAGCCCCTTACCGAGGGAGCTGACAACCCCACCGGTTACGAAGATATGCTTGGTCATCACAATACCGTCCTGGCGGAAGTAGGTGGGAGATGGGCTGAGACAACCGGCCGGACTCGAGAAACCGGCACAGTTCGTGAGTGATTACGACCCGGCGGCCGTTGCGAAACACCCAACGAAAACGGCGACCCAAACCAAGCGATGCATTTTAGCGAGCAACGCTCATTTCGACAAACCACCACCAAAGTGGGGCATAATTGTTTGCCCAGATGCCAGATATCTCGGCATTCATGATCGCGGGACACCGGGTCGCTATTCCCCGTGAGATACCGTCGTCGAAGGCGAGAGAAGCACGCTATGTTGACCACCGTCTCCGCTCGACGAATCGGCGATAATCGGCCGGTGTGTCGATACCGAACGTCGGTTCGTCGACCACTCCTACCAGGATTGCGTGCCCTGCTGACAGAACTCGCAATTGTTCAAGTTTCTCGGTCAGTTCGATCGGTACTGGTGGCATTTCGGCCAACCGCAAGAGAAAGCTGCGGCGGTATGCGTAAAGGCCCACGTGCTGATAGAACAGCGGCGGCTCGGCCGTCAGCAACGAATCGTTCCACTCACGCGGACAGGGAATCGGGCTGCGGCTGAAATACATCGCCCGCCCTTTCTCGTCGAAGACCACCTTCACGCAAGCCGGATCGAGGAGCTGCTCCCGGCTGCGAATCGGGGTGGCCAATGTTGCCATCACCGCGTCGGGCTGTTCTTCCAACAACCCGATCACCAGATCGATCGACTCGCCGGCCAGGTCGGGCTCGTCCCCCTGGACGTTGACGATCACGTCGGTGTCGGGCATCTGCCTCGCCACTTCCGCTACCCGGTCTGTCCCGCTCGGGGCGTGCGGATTGGTCATTATGGCGCGCCCTCCAAAGGCGCAGACCGCGTCGTAGATCTCCTGGTGGTCGCATGCGACACACACACCCGCAGGTCGACGGGCTCTCTCTGCCGCACGATAGGTGTGCTCGATGAGTGTACAACCAGTCTCGTTGAGAAGCAGTTTTCGTGGGAGCCGCGTGGAGGCAAGCCGAGCAGGAATCACGATCTGGCTTGTCGTGCGAACGCGGAGTTGAGGGGCAGAATCTGACATCGGCAACGGTCCTCCATGACCGCGAATTGAAGTGTGTCATGTCTTACCCGATTCGCCCAGACTGGCAAAGACCGATTCTCGGCTGATCGGGGCAAGTGTGCCGTATCCAACCAATGGTGGCAATCGACGGAGATTTGAGGATTCCTCCAACTCCCGCCAAGTTGTCGATGGATGGCTTCCATTGAAAGAACCGCGCACTTCTTGGCCAGCAAGTCCAGGTTGCGGCCATCCCCCAAATGCGCCCTCCATTCCTGGGTGACTTCCACCAAAGGTGGGGGGTGAACCTCCGCGTGGCGGCCGAAGTCTCACGTACTGACCTGTCCGGACGGTTGGCATTCGAATTCCGGTCCATATGCCCTTTATGGACGGAGTGGCCGTGGTTCGCCGCCTTGGATAGGGGCTAAATGAGGTATATACTGAATTGTTTCGGGAATGGCCCAAGACACAGGTCGAGCCCGCAACTCAAGACGACTTGCAGACATGCGCGTGCCATGCGTCGCTCAATGCCCTAAGATGGAGGAATCCTCTGTGTCCACCGTGGAAAAACCAAAAAGAGTCCCGACCGCCAGCCCAACGCAACCGACCAGTGGGGCCGATGTGGTCGTGCAGGCTCTTGTCAACCACGGTGTCGATACGGTTTTCGCCTATCCGGGCGGGGCCAGTATGCCCCTGCATCAGGCTCTCACCCGCTTTCGTGACAAGATCCGTGTGGTTCTGCCGCGACACGAGCAAGGAGGCGGTTTTGCGGCCCAAGGCTACGCCCGCTCAACCGGAAAAGTGGGCGTCTGCATGGCAACAAGCGGTCCGGGGGCCACGAACCTGGTGACCACCATTGCCGACGCCAAACTCGACAGCATTCCGATCGTTGCCATCACCGGTCAGGTGGGCACCTCCGTGATCGGTTGCGACGCGTTTCAGGAGACTCCCATCGTCGAGGTCTGCCGCAGCGTCACGAAGCATCACTATCTCGTCACCGATCCAAAGGATCTCGCCCGCGTTGTCCGCGAAGCGTTTCACGTTGCCATGACGGGACGGCCAGGTCCCGTGTTGATCGATCTGCCCAAAAACGTCCAGATGGCCCAGGTCGTTCCGAACTACGACGAGCCGATGGATCTGCCCGGTTACTCTGCCTTGAAGCCCATGGCCACCAAGGACGAAATCGAGGCGATTGCGAAATTGATCGCCGAGTCACGGCGACCGGTGATCTATGCCGGCGGTGGAGTCATTGCCTCCGGCGCATCGCCGGAGTTGCTCGAACTGGTCGAGAAGACCGGGATTCCGGTCACTACCACCCTGATGGGCATCGGCGGTTTTCCCGGAACCCATCCCCTGGCTCTCCACATGCTTGGCATGCACGGCAGTATCTACGCCAATCTTGCCATCAGCGAAGCCGACCTGCTGCTGGCCTTCGGCGTGCGTTTTGACGATCGCGTGACGGGCAAGGTCTCCGAATTCGCCAAGCACGGCACGATCGTCCACATCGACGTCGATGCCTCCGAAATCAACAAGATCAAGTCCGCGGATCTGGCTTCCGTGAGCGACTTGAAGTACGCCCTCGGCGAACTGAACAAGATCGTCACCCCCCCTGCAGACATCAGCCCCTGGATCGACAAGGTCAATGTTTGGAAGAAGGCCGACCCGTTCAGATACAAGGTCGATGCCGAGTCCATTCTTCCGCAGCACGCGATTCACGAGTTGTGGAGGCTGACCAAGGATCGCGATACGATCGTGGCAACCGGCGTGGGGCAGCACCAGATGTGGTCGGCCCAGTTTTATCTGTTCGATAAGCCTCGCACGTGGCTCTCCAGCGCGGGCCTGGGCACGATGGGATTCGGGCTTCCCGCTGCCATGGGGGCGAAGGTCGCCCATCCCGACAAACTCGTGGTCGACATCGACGGCGATGGGTCGCTGCTGATGAACATTCAGGAGTTCGCGACCTGCCACTGCGAAAAAATCCCGGTGAAGGTGTTGCTTCTGAACAACCAGCACCTCGGTATGGTCGTCCAGTGGGAAGACCGGTTTCACAACGCGAATCGGGCCCACACCTATCTTGGACCGATCGACAATCCCGAAGCAATTGGCAAGGGAAAGGGAATCGGTCCGGCCGATCGCTATCCCGACTTCGTCACGATTGCCAAGGGGTTCGGCTGGAAGGCGCGGCACGTGATGGCCAAATCGGAATTGGCGGGAGCCTTGCAGGAAATGATCGATTCGCCCGGTCCTTTCCTGCTCGACGTGGCCGTCCCCTACCAGGAACATGTACTCCCCATGATTCCTTCCGGGGCCAGCGTTCGCGAGTTGATCCGGGAATGAAGCGTCAATCATTTATGGTTCTGGCACTACTCCTCGGTACCGGTTGCGGAGGTCAGCCGGCGGGAGGGCCGGTCGTCTTCACCGCCCGGCAAGGGGGGTTCGTCCAGGAAGTGACGTCCCGCGGCGCCGTGTTCAGCGCGGGTGGAACCGAAGTCCGTTGCGAAGTGGACAGTGCTGGGGCTGATGGCACGATGATTCTCGAGATCGTTCCGGAAGGCACGTCCGTGCAGCCGAACGACATGCTCGTGCAACTCGACACTTCTGCACTCAAGGAGGATCTACTCCAGCAGCAGATCCACTGCAACGACGTGGAAGCCGAGGCCGCAGCGGCCCGAAACGAGCGAGAGAAGGCGAGCCTTTCGCTCGAGGAGTATCTCGGCGGCCTCTATCCGGAGGAGAAGAAGGCGGCCGAGAACGAGCTCTTCGCGGCGGAGCGAAACCTTGCCCGTGCCGAACACACACTTGAAGCCGCGGAAGGCGGCGGCATCAAACCGGAAGAAAGCCCTGCCGAAGATATCGACGCCCTCCGCTTCGATGTGGAGATGGCCAAACGCGATGTCGATGCGGCCAAGACACGGATCTCGGTCCTCGACAGCCTGACGAAGCCGCTCCGACTCAAACAACTCGAGGGGGAAGTCAAAGCGGCCGAGGCGAAGATGCGGGCCAAGGAGAATGAGCTTTCTATCCAGAACGATCGCCTTTCCCGAATCCAGAAGCAGATCGCCGACTGCACCATCGCCGCTCCCGCCTCGGGTGTCGTCTTCTACGAGAACGTAGCCGGCGGGTCCAGTGAGGACGAAGTCCTGATCGGCGAAGGTGTTCCCGTACGACGGCGCCAGGTCATTCTACGAATTGCCCAGATGGACCAGTTGAGCGTGCGGTCGGAAGTGGCTGAATCCGATATCGCCCAGCTTCGTACCGGAATGCGCGCCGCCGTCCACGTCGATTCCATGACCGATGTGCAATTCGAAGGTCATGTCTCCAAGATCCACCCCTACCCAACCCGGGAAACCCGCGGGGGTACGGGAAAGAAGAAGTATGAAGTCCACGTCGCGATCGACAATCCTTCGGGAACACTCCGCCCTGGCCTTATGGCCGACGTCGTGCTGACGCTGGCCGAACTGGCGGATGTCGTTCAAGTGCCCCACACGTCGGTTTTCAAGGAGGACGGTGCGGAGTTCTGCCTGGTTCGCAGCCGGAACCGCTGGACCGTCCGCCCAGTTGTGGCAGGGCCGAATGACGGCAGAATGACCGTCATCCGCGAAGGACTCCAGGCAGGCGAAGACGTCGCCATCCATCCGCTTCAATTCCGCCCCTCGGCGTCACCCTAATTCTGGATCGTGGAGGACCGCGTCAAAGAGACTCGAGCTATCGGTCTTGAGCCGGGCCGATTCTTTCCGCTTGGTCTCCAGCAGCCGTGGTTCCTCAATCTCCTCGGGGATCAACAACAGTCTCCAGCGGGCCAGTCGCTGCCCCCATATCGCGCTGCCAAGGCACATCGACAACGGGATTGAGAGCACCGGACCGACAAGTACGGGAAGCATCCAGGGCAGCAGGCTTGGGGCAAGATACCAGAGCGTCAGGCCGACGAGACCTCCGAACAGCGTGTGGGCAAAGTGGACGGCAACGGCGTCGCAGAACGTCACACCCCGGTCCTCGCGCGGTTGGGCGTTCCATGTGACCTTGTGCCCGGAAAAGGTGGCAACCACGAAACGTGTGTGCAGGAGCATCATGATCGGTGCCGTCAGCACGCTGGCGGCGGTTTCGATCACTGTCGGCGTCCATCACGATCATGTAAGGGTAGTGCTCGCCCCACCGGCAGCAGAAGTCGGCAATGTTGCCGGCCTTGCGCCGCTGGTTCTGCGGCCGGTGCCGGTAGAATACCCGCGAGTCCGAAGGGAGTTCCAAAACCAGCCGGGCCCAGGTTCGCTCCTCCTCGAGCCAGATGTCCGGATTCGTCGTGTCGCTCAGCACGAACACATCGAACAGGTTGGCAGCGCCGCAACCCCTCAGCGACTCGACCATGGCACCCACCCCCGCAAAAACGCCGGCGGGGTCCTCGTTGTAGACGGGCATCAGGATCGCCGTCCGCGGCAGACTGCTCAAGTCCTCGTGATTCTCCACCGGAGACGGCTCCTCCCGCGGCCGCCAGAGCAGAACGATTAACCCCAGTGTTGCCATCCAGAAGGAGAGGGAGATCCAGCCGAGTAGTATCGCGAACAGGGCCGTGGTGGCCAGATCCAGTAGTCCGAACCCATCGGAATCCACAAGTCCCACGAACCACCAGACCATCGACGCGGTGCTTGTCAGGACAAGCAGGATCAATATCCATCGCGCAAGGCTTGTCTGCGATGTGCTGGGTTGTGCCAACGTTCCCATGTCACGACTCCTTTTGACCAACTAGTCAACCGGGACTCTGCCTGGCCGGCCGGCCGTCACTGGGCAGACGAAACCGCCAAAAGCAAAGAACCAGGTCGGCGGTCACCCCTCGCTGCTTCAGGACGGTTCCTCTTTGAAGAGGAACTCTCGCACCGAGTGGAATAGCCGCTTCACCACCCTCGGTACCAGGACGAGCCCCTGCCGACCCATGGACCGCGGCTTCGCTGGCGGTACCACCGGGGAAAGCTGGTCCTGCAGAGAACTCGCGAGCTCCTCGGGCAGCTTATCCTTCCCGATCGCCTCCGGAAACTGATCGAGCAGGACCGGCAGACGGGCCGCGACAACGCTCCCCAGCCGTTCCGGTTCCTCGCCGCTGCCTGATTGGCGAGCAACCAGCCGCAGAAGCTTCTCCAGTTGCCTCACCGTCAGCCGGATCGCCCGCTCGCAAAGCACCGCCGAATCGATCTCTTCCGACGATGTCGTCTCAAACAGCGCTTGATCCACAATCCGAAGGCTTTCTTGTGCGATCACGTCAGGATCACCCAGCCCCAGGTCCCGGAGATACTCCGCCACGGCTGTCCGCGTTCGGATGACGCGACAAATGGACTTGCCGCAAGCCGTTCCGCGTGCTCTCCGAGCCATGCAAAACCCCACTCCCCGTCGTTGGCGCGCGCCGACTCTGCCACCCCGGCAATGCAGGTGGTTGTGGCCAGGATTGACGCGAAGGCTATTGCCAGGCTCCCGAACAGCTTTTCAGGTCGCGGATGTGTTTTCGTCATTTCCAAAGGATTGAAGGGGATTGTGCTGGCCGAAAACGCAAGAGAAACGATCCCAAAACCGAAGCCTTCTACTGCCGGAAAACGATTGAGCGGCTGAGAATCGCGGGGGGGGATCGGTTTCCCAAAGAATGTTGCACGCCGCGTGCCAATTGCACGGTTGCAACCTCGCAGGTGCCCGATATGCCGAGCGGGGGACTATTCGGTAGCGCGCGGACCGCGAATCGATGGGCGCAGGGATTGCCAGGATTGCGCCTTCACACACTCTTCGGAAAGCATGCTGGCGCCATCATCCGGCCACGGCATAGGACACTGCGTTTGTCCACTCCCACACCGACGGGACGGGTTTCGTGCCTGAGGAGTAATCTGCGTCAGAAGCGAATCCATCGCAATCGCGATCTGGCGGCACTGGTCAGGACACCGCCAGGCTGATCCGCGAATGCCCAGGGAGCGGTCGATTACAGATTCATGACGTCGCTGAGCGATTTTGCCGCCTCTTCCGGATTCGCGGCGATCGAGAGAACAAGAATCAGGGCCAGAACCACCCCGGCACTCAGCAGACTGATGCCTTTCGGATTCCGAGCGACTTCCAGGCGCCGAAGCGACCCCTCGAGCGCCATTTCCAGCCGCTTCCACCCTTGATAATCCTGGACTCCGCCGGCTGAGACAAGAGAGACGTTGCGGAACGTGGCCGAGTGCTCAAGATAAAGCTGCACTCCGAGACTCGGCATCACCAGGCAGTCGCCCGCCCAACGCGAGTCCGCATCCAGGTCGATTGCCAGATCGGCAAGGACCGGGCGGAGTTCCTCACGGGAGATGTTGTAGATCACAAGCCGCGGCCGCAGGAAAAGCAGGATTGCCGAAAGGACCGCGAAGTAGAGCCCAATCAACAATGGCCAGACCAGCGGGCCAAACCGAATCGAGGCGGCAACCGGCATCAACAGTTCCACGGGTCCCACGAGCACCAGACCGGAGACCGCAACCCCCAAGACAGCCGTGTCTCGCGTTCCACAAACACAGAAGGGGCGACGAAACAAGTTGACCGTGCCCAACAACAGGAGATACACCGCCACGGGGCCCAAGGCCACACACAGTCGGAATGGGTCCATCGGCGATACTCCCACAGAGAAGGCTCGCGCCACGCAGGCTGGAGCAGAAGAATAGAGTAATATCAATTCTAAATGAGCGCAAGGGCCTCGGAAAGCCCCCGAACCATGCTCTCTTGCCCAGGAAATATCCCAGGTGGCCCAAACCACATGATCTGTCAAGCCACCCGGTATCGGTCGCAGGAGTCAGTCCGACTGGGGCCGATCGCCGTGTCCGGAGTCGACGGGCTTCTTACTTGCCCCGCTGCCGCTGCCCTCACCCTTCATTTCTGCCTCGAGACGTCGCAACTGGGCCTCGAGCTTTGCCCTCTCGCCGTCGAACTTTCGGCGCTGAGCGCCATAGTGCACCCGCGTGGCAATCATGTCCGCCAGTGCCAGCAGAGCCATCCAGACGACAAGGAGAGCCACGCCGGTCCAGTAAAGGACGGTCACAATACTGGGATCCTCCGCCGGGAAGAGCCGGCCGGCGAGAATCGCGATTCCGACGAATCCCAGCATGGTACTGGTCTGCATTCGCCGGCGATGCCGTTTCTTCAAATGTTCCCGTTCCCTCGCCGGGATGTTCGGGGCTGCGTCGACTTCCTGCCAGTGCTCCCAGTGCACGCGAATCAGCCACACGGCAACACTTACCAGGCCCACGCAAATCGCCAAGGATATCCAGAAATCTGAATCCATACCTAGATCTATGTGTCTCAAGAATCAAAGAGAAACAAGCGGGAGCACGACCCGCGTGTGTCTCCAAATTGCTGCCGACAGCTCACCGGCATACCCGTTCGCCCGCTCTCATCGGTCTCCCATATCTCCTACTGGGCTTGCTTGAGCCATTCCCGAACGACCCAGCCAACTTTGGCCAGACTGAGGGCCGAACACTTGTCGGGGGTGTCGCCCATGGTGTGCCACGGCGGATAGTCGTTCGGGTGCTCAATCAAGTCGATCATGGGAATCTTGCCCACGTTGTGCAACATGATGTGGTCGTCTTGAATCTCCTGCCCCCAGCGGTCTATGAATTCGACGACACCCAGACGTCTCGCGATTCCATAGATCTCCTCAACAAGAGGTCGCGTATCGCGCCACCAAAGCCCGTTAGGTTCCTTGGGAATCCGCAAATCCGCATCCCCAACCATGTCGAGCAGGATCCCCCAGCCGTATCTGGCCGCGTACGGAAGCTGACCGGCGACGTATTGGCGGGAAAAGTACTCCGAACCGACGAAATACCTTCCCCCCTGCGGGGTGAAGATGAACTCCTCGCCATCGAGAAACACGAAGTCTACCCCGAAGTGAGTCTGGTGCGCTTTGAGGATCTCCGGTATTTCGTGACCGAGCTCCATCAAAATCGCCACACCACTGCCGCCGTCATTGGCGCCGACGAATTCTCCGAATGGGTCCCGCTTGTCGAGCATCGGATACGGCAGCGTGTCGTAATGGCAGGCCAGCAGGATTCGGTCGGGCCGCTCCGGCGCCCATTGGACGATCAAGTTTGTCATCGGCACCGGCCCACCACTTTGCGGATGGGCATACTCAAAACCCTGTCGATGGACGATTCCTCCCAACCCCTCGAAGTGCCTTTCGAGCAGGTCTTGTTGGGCGGCCATACCTTCGGATCCGCTCAACCGGCGTCCCAGCGCGCACACCTGCTCCAGATACCCGTACGCTCGCGTTCCGTTGAAAGGGATATCCTGAAGTGTCAGTTCTGATTGGCCCGCGTCTACATTCTTGGCCATCGATGCCCATCCCAGCCAAATTGTTGTTGCCAGCAAAGCCAGGCCGCAACTGATCCCGATAGACAATTTCGCAATACGGGAGGACGGTTGCGGACTCGGACTC